>JAICWC010000191.1 GCA_025934995.1 Thermoleophilia bacterium
AACGCACGGTACGACTGCGCGACGATCAGGACCGCGACCGCGCAGAGCAGCAGGCTCGCCGCCTCGCTGTACGGCCAACGCAGAGCATTCGCCGCGTACCACGGCACCGAGACCAGCAGGAGCGCTTTCACGATCCGCGCGGGCAGCCCCTCGAGGATCTCCGTCCGCTCGAGCGCCCAGAGGAAGAGCACCGTCGCGCCCACAGCGAGCGCGACCTGGAACAGGAGCAGCGCGTACGCGTTCGTGGTGACCGCGAGCAGCCAGCCGTATCCCCACATCGGAAACGTCGCGCTCGCGCAGTGGTTCGCCGACGGGTCGAGCCCCGCGACGATCGCCGAGCGGAAGCAGCGGTAGTCGGGGAGCACGCCCTGCATGCCGAGCGCGTCGCGGTTCAGGTACGCGATGGCGGCGCCGATCGCCAGCGCGGCGACCCACCACCAACGGTCGAAGAAGGTCGCGACGCGCGCCATCCCGAGTACGGTAACCGTGTGGCGCGCCGGTGGGTCATCCTCGTCGCCGGAGGCGCCCTTGCCGTTCGGCTGATCGCGATCGCGCACTTCTACGGCGACTCGACCGACCTGCACATCTACCGCTACTTCGCCGAGTTCACGCGGCACGGAGTCAACCCGTATCACGCACCTGCGTCGGCGGCCGCCGGAGGCGGCCAAGCGGACGAGCCGGTGCTCGAGTTCCTGCTCTACGCCGGCCTGCTCGACCTGTGGAACTCCGGCACGGCGATCCGGATTCTCTTCGCGCTGCTCGACACGTGCGTCGTGCTCGCGCTCGGGTTGCTGCTGCCGCGCACGGCAGCGTGGCGTACGAACGCGATGCTCTTCTACGCGTTCAACCCGCTCGTGCTCCTGGCGTGGACACGGTTACCCGAGGACAAGAGCATCTCCTTCGTGCTCGTCGTGTTGACGGTCGCGTTCTTCGAGCGCGGGCGCCTCGCGCTCGGCTGGACGGCGGCGACCGTGCTTGCCGCGGTCAAATGGGTGGGCGCCTTCTTCGCCCTGCCGCTCCTCGTGCACACCTGGCGCGCGCGCAGCGGACGTGCCGCCGTCGCCGCGGGAGTGCTCGCGGTCGTCACGTTCGCGCTCGCGAACCTGCCGTTCTTCCCGGGGAGCTTCCTCGCGTACGAAAGGCGCTCGCATCGCCTCTCCTTCTCACCGATCTTCGACAGCATCACGGTGCCGTTCGCGCATGCCGGGCTGTACAGCCCGCTCGTGCCGCGCGTGTGGCTCGTACTGGCGACGATCGCGCTCGCGCTGCTGACGTGGCGCGGCCTGATCGACGTCGGCGAGGCGATCTGCCTCGGGACATGGGCCGGTTTCGTACTCCTACCCGACGAGCCGCCCGACCGCATCCTGCTCGCCGCGCTGCCGCTCCTCCTCGTCGTCCGCTCGACGCGCGGGCGGTGGGTGCTCTGGTGGCTCGCGTCGCTCGTCCCCGCGGTGTGGCTCTACGTCGACACCATGTCCGCGCCGGGGGGCCTGCGTCGGCTCACGGGAGCGCCGGAGACGACCCGCCACGTGCTCGGCGCGAACGTCTTCATGCTCCTGCTCGTCCTCGTCTACCTCTGGGACCGGACGCGAGGCCGCGGCCGGGAGCCGGTCGCCGCCTAGAGCGCGTCGAGGATCGCGCCGACGTGGTCGTCCCACGTGTAGCGCTCCAGGACGCGCCGCCGCGCCTGCGTCCCGAGCGCTCGGCGCCGCTCGGGATCCTCGGCGAGCGAGGCGATCGCGTCGCCGAGCTCGTCGGCGTCGCCTGGGCGGACGAGCACGCCCACGCCGCGGAGGACGTCTCCGACCTGGTCGAGATCGGAGGCGACGATCGCCTTCCCGGCCGCCATGTACTCGAACAGCTTCGTCGGCGACCCGAAGAACGGGCTCCCGTCGGCGTTCGGCACATGCGGCGAGACGAGGACGTCCGAAGCGGCGAGGTGGGCCGCCGCGTCGCCCTGGGGGACGAGCCCCGTGAGCACGACCACGTCCTCCACGCCGGCGAGCGCGGCGCGCACCTGGGGCATCGTCAACCCGTCGCCGACGAGCAGGAAGCGCGTGCCGGTCTCGCGTGCCCACGCTCCTCTCCGCGCGATTGCGCGCGCGAGCACCTCTGCGCCGTGCCACTGGCCGAAAGTCCCGAGGAAGGTGACGACGGTCGCGTCGGTTGGAATGCCGTAACGCGCGCGCAGCTCCCGCCGCACGTCGTCGGGGAACCGCTCCGGGTCGAACCGGGAGGGTTCGACGCCGTTCGGATGCCACACCACGCGCTCCTCCTCGACGCCGCGGGCGGCGAGCTCTGCGGCCAGCGTCTGCGAGACGGTGACGACGACGTGCGCGTGGCGAAGGCTCGCCTCCTCGGCGGCCAGCGCGAGCTGCTCG
>JAICWC010000186.1 GCA_025934995.1 Thermoleophilia bacterium
CGCTGGCCTTCGGTCAGCGACTTGTAGCCGTCCATCGTGATTGCCGAGAAGTGCACGAACACATCGTCGCCACCTTCACGCTCGATGAAGCCGTAGCCCTTCTCGTTCGAGAACCACTTAACGGTGCCCTCTGCCAACTGATGTTCCTCCTACCAAAAGCGACAACGACGGCCGCTCGGCCGCCGACCGGCTTGAATCCGCCGGAGCATAACTCAGTTTGCAGGGGAAACAAGGCGTCGCGAGCGAGCCGCGGTGACCGTGTTCTGCATGACCATGGCGATCGTCATCGGCCCGACGCCGCCCGGCACCGGGGTCATGTAGGCGGCGAGCTCCGCGGCGCTCGGGTCGACGTCGCCGTAGACCTTCTTCCCCTCGCCCCGGTTCATGCCGACGTCGATCACCGTCGCGCCGGCCTTGACCATGTCGGCGCCGATCAGGTGGGTGCGGCCGACCGCGGCCACGAGCACGTCCGCGTCGAGCGTGTGGCGCTGCAGGTCCTGCGTGCGGGAGTGGCAGATGGTCACCGTGGCGTTGCGCTGGAGGAGGAGATGCGCCAACGGCTTGCCGACGATCGCGCTGCGGCCGACGACGACGGCCCGCGCGCCCTCGAGCGGGATGCCGTACTCGTCGAGCATCCGCATCACCCCGAGCGGCGTCCCCGGCACGAGCGTCGGCCGTCCGAGATAGAGCCGGCCCGCATTGAAGGGATGGATGCCGTCGATGTCCTTCTGCGGCGCGATCGCCTCGATGATCCGGTTCTCGTCGAGGTGGTCCGGCAGCGGCAGCTGGACGAGCAGGCCGTCGACCGAGTCGTCCTCGTTCAGCTCCTCGATCGTGCTCAGCAGCTCCTCCTCCGCGATGTCGCCGGGGAGCTTCAGGTCGCGCGCTTCCATGCCGGCTGCCTGTGCCGCCTTGTGCTTGAGGTCGATGTAGATGTGCGACGCAGGGTCGTCGCCGACGAGCACCGTCGCGAGCCCGACGCCGCCGAGCTGCGACACGTCGCGCGCGACTTCCGCGCGGACTTTCTCGGCGAGCGCCTTGCCGTCGATCGTGATCGCTGCCACCGGCCTGAGGGTACGCGAGAATGCCGACGTGCCCGCTCTTCCCAGGAAGAACGATCCCGCGTCGATCGCCGCGCGTCGCGAGGCGCTCGGCCTCGACGGCTCCGTCGACCTGAGCGACTACGCGAACGCGGCGGAGTCGGTGACCGGCGTAGCGGTGATCCCGGTCTCCGTCGCGCAGCTGCCGATCTCCCTCGGCGCCTACGCGCTGTCGGAAGAGGGCGAGGTCGTCGAGTCGTCACGGTCCGACGAAGAGGTGGCGGTGCCGCTCGCGCACACCGAGGGCGGGCTGACGGCATCGGTGCAGCGCGGCGCCAAGGCGGCCGGGCTATCGGGCGGCTTCCGCACGCACGTCGTCGCCGATCGGATCACGCGCGCGTCGTGCTTCGTCTGCCGCGACGCGGGCGATGCACTGGCGCTCGCGCGCTGGATCGAGGATCGCGTCGACGATGCACGCGCCTTCCTGCGCGACTCGGACATCGCCGAGCTCTCGAGCTACGCCGTCCTCCGCGAGGCGAAGACGCACGTCGTCGGGCCGATGTGCCATGTGCTCTGGCGGTTCACGACAGGCGACGCGGTCGGCCCCAACATGATGACCCGCAACGCCTACGCGTTGAACATGGCGTTCGTCCTGCCGAACGCGCCCGTGCCGATCGAGCGGACGATGCTCGAGGCGAACATGGGCGGCGACAAGAAGCCGTCGCACGAGTTCTTCCAGTCCGGTCACGGCAAGACCGTGATCGCCGAGGTGACGCTGAGCGATGCAGCGATCGGGCGCGTCCTACACACGACCGCCGCCGATCTCGAGGCGCTGTCGTGGGCCGGCACGCACGGGGCCGTCGCGTCGGGGATGCAGTCGGTCGCGTTCACGCCGGCGTCGGCGGTCGCTGCGGTCTTTGCGGCGACGGGGCAGGACCTCGGCATGGTCGCGACGTCGTCGATGGCGCACGGCACGGGACGCCGTGTCGACGGCGGCCTGCACGCGTCGATTCGCTTTCCGGGCCTCGAGGTCGGGACCGTCGGCGGCGGCACGAGCCTGCCGACGCCGCACGAATGGTTGTCCGTTCTCGGCTGCGTCGGCCCCGGTACGGTCTACCGCTTCGCCCAGATCGTCGCCGCGACCGCGCTCGCGCTGGAGATCAGCGCGAGCGCGGCGATGGCGACGGCGGGCTCGGAGAACTTCTTCCGCGCGCACTTCGAGCGCGGCGGGATTCGCTCCTGATCCCTAGCCGGCGAGCTTCCGCTTCGAGAGCACGGTGCCGTTCGCGTCGAGCGCCTCGATGTAGGTCGCCACGCCGATCCCGAGCCGCGTGCTCGAGGCGAACAGGTTGTTCTCCACGGGCGTGCTGTCGAGGACCGTGCCGTTCGCGTCAGTGAAGGCGACCGTCGCAACGCCGTCGGCCGCGATTCCCTGCAGCTGGCCGGGGAAGCTCAGCGCCTCCTCGTCGGCAGACGGGAAGCCGGGCTCGTTGAGGTCGCAGAGCACGCCCTTCTCGTACGTCTCCGCGACGTGGTCGATCGCGAGGCAGATGTGGCCGCCGGGGTTGCGGGCGGCGTAGATCCGCACGCCGTTCACGGTCCCGAGGTCCTGCATCGTGTCTCCGACCTGCATCTCCTGCAGCGCCTGGTCGAGCTGCGACTGGCCGGGGAGCACAG
>JAICWC010000055.1 GCA_025934995.1 Thermoleophilia bacterium
CAGCCCTGAGCCGTCGGGCGCGATCGAGTAGAGGTCGGCCGAAGGAACGAGACAGGAGCTCTCGTAGACGAGCACGTTCGTGCGACCGAGGAACTGGATGCGGTCGAACGGCGGATCGTCGTGGCACGACGGACGCGTCTGCACGACGCGGCCGTCCCGCACGAGCTCGACCCCGCCGCCGCGGTACCGCCACCAGGCGGCGACGCCGGCAGCCGACACCGTGCCGTCGTAGGCCGTGAGGCCTGCGGGCAACGCAAAGCGACGGTGCCGCGCGAGGTCGTAGCCGACCGCCTGGTCGTCGAACAAGCGGACCCGGGTCGCGCCGTCCCATTCGATCCGCGCGGGGTCGTCCGGCCGCGCGCTCGCGACCAGGCGCACGCGAAGCGTCGGTGCGCCGGCGCCTCTCGTGCGCAGCTCGAGCGTGCCGCTGCGATCGCTTGCGAGGACGTCGCCGCGCCAGGCGAACGCACTCCCGGCGAACGACGCGCGTTGCGTCCCGCGGGCGTCGAACACGGCGATCGTCGTCGAGTTCGCGTGCACCGCGAGCAGGCCGCTCTGCGACCACGCCGGCGTTCCCAGGCCGCCCGCTCTCCACAGCGAACGTCCGGACGCCGTGACCACCCGTATGAGCCCGGTCGACGTCGGGAACGCCAGCTTCGACCCGTCGGACGACCACGCCGCGGGCTGACCCGAGGCGCCGTGCGCGACCGCCCGCCAGCCGCCGCGCCGGTCACCGACGTAGAGGATCGTGCGGTTGTCGACGTAGCGGACGACGGCGAGTCGCTCGGAATCGGGCGACCACGCGATCGAGTCGACGCCGCCGCCGCCGAGCGCGAACGAGGACAACGGCGGCGAGACCGCGTGCAGGCCACGCCCGGTGCTGCCGACGACGTAGACCTGCACGTTGGAGAGGCGGACCCGCACGAACGCGATCCACTTCCCGTCGGGCGACGCGGTTGCCTGAACCTCGGAGGCCGGGCTGTGCGTCAAGTTCGCGATCGCGCCGTTCGCGGCGACACGGTAGATCTCCCCCATCGACGCGGGCAGCCGGTCGGCAGCGAAGGCGATGTGCGACGGGGCAACCGCGAGCGCGACGGCTGCGAAGACCCCGGCAAACATGTCGCGACGGTAGCTGCCGCCTGTTAGGAAATCTCGACGTGCCCCGGCTGCGCGGCGACGCGGTCGAGCCACGCGCGAATCGCCGGATACTCGTCGAGTGAGAAGCCGCCCTCGTCGGCGGCGTGCGTGTACGCGTAGAGCGCGATGTCGGCGATCGTCATCGAGTCGCCGGCAAGCCAGTCGCGGCCCCGCAGTCCCTGTTCGAGCGCGTCCAGCGCCTTGTATCCCCGCTTCGTCAGCTGCTCGCGCTGCGCCTCCCACCACTCGGGCTTGCCGGAGTACGTCTTGAGGAAGCGCGCGACCGCGATCGCCGGCTCGTGCTCGTACTGCTCGAAGAACATCCACTGCAGCGCCTTCGCGCGGTCGTAGCGGTCCTCGGGGACGAAACGCGTCCCCTCGCCGAAGTACCAGAGGATCGCATTGGACTCGGCGAGCGGCCGGCCGTCGTCGAGCACGAGCGTCGGTGCGCGCCGCACCGGGTTGAGCCCGTCGAGGAAATCGCGCGGATCGGTGCGGTCGACGACGTCGACGTCGCGCGTCTCGTAGGGGATGCCGAGCTCCGCGAGCAGCAGCCGCACCTTGTAACAGTTGCCGGAGATGCGGCTGTTGTAGAGGAGCACTACGCGGCGCTGACGGCTTCGGCTTCTTCGCGCGGCAGGCGGCGCGAGACGATCTGCGAGACGCCGTCGCCGCCCATCGTCACGCCGTAGAGCACGTCCGCGGCTTCCATCGTCCGCTTCTGGTGCGTGATGACGACGAACTGCGCGCGGTCGCTGTAGCGGCGCAGCAGCTCGACGAAGCGGCCGATGTTCGTGTCGTCGAGCGCCGCCTCGACCTCGTCGAGCAAGTAGAACGGGCACGGGCGCGCGAGGAAGAGCGCGAAGAGGAACGAGATCGCGCCGAGCGCCTTCTCGCCGCCGGAGAGCAGCGACAGCCGCTGCACCTTCTTGCCGACCGGGCGCAGATGGACCTCGATGCCGGGTTGTTCTTCGGGGTCGTCGCTCTCGACGAGCTCGAGCCGTCCCTCGCCGCCCGGGAAGAGCGTCGAGGCGACCTCGGCGAAGTTCTCCTGCACCGCGCGGAACGTCTCGGCGAACCGGGTCTCGACCGTCTCCGTCAGCTCGTCGCGCAGCTTCTCGAGCTCTTTCAGCGACTGCTCGAGGTCGGCCCGCTGGGTCGCGAGCTCCTCGAGCCGCGCCTTCTCCGCGTCGTACTCCTCCTTCGCGAGCGGATTGACCTGCCCGAGCGCGTCGCGGCGGCGCTCGAGCCGCTCGGCGGTCGCCGCGAGCTCGTCGCGGTCGTCGCCCTCCGCGCGCTCTTCCGTGCCCGCGTGCTCGAGCCGGCGCCGCGCTTCGTCCGCCTCCGCCTCGATGCGCGCCATCTCGACGTCGATCGCCGAGACGCTTGCCGACGCATTGGTCAACGCCTGGCGAAGCTCGACCTCCGCCGCGCCGAGCCGGCGCAGCTCCTCGCCGAGATGACCGGTCCGGGTCCCGCCGGCGTCGACCTGCGCGCGCAGCGGCGCCTCGAAGCGCTCGGCGGCCTCGACGGACCCTGCGAGCGCGGTGTCGAGCCGCTCCGCGCCGGCGAGCACGCGCGCGAGCTGATGCGGACGTGCGCGCCGGCGACCGGCGCGAACCGCCGCGTCGATCCGCGCCGCTTCGGCCCCCCGCGCCTGCTCGCCGAGCTCCGCTGCCTGCAGCGCCGCCGCATCCGCCTCGCCGACGAACGTGCGGCATTCCATGCGCAGCAGCTCGGCGTCACCGGCAGCGGGGTCGACCTCGAGATTGCCGTTGAGGCGCGAGAGGTCGCGTTCTGCCGACGCGGAGCCGTCGACCGCCGCCGCCAGCTCGCGCCGCAGCGCGCCTTCTCTCTCCCCCAGCTCGCGCAGCTGCACGCCGAGGGCGGCCGTGCGCTCCGCGCCGGCCTCGCCGCGCGTGCGCAGCGGCGCCTCGATCACGTCGATCTTCTCGTCGAACGCGAGGAGCGCGCGCTCGAGCCGCTTCGCCGCGGCGACGAGCGCCCGCAGCGTCTCGACGTCGGCGCGGCGGATGCGCAGGCGCGGCGCCGCGGCTGCGAACGCCGCTTCCGCTTTCGTCGCCTTTTCGTCTGCAACAGCGGCTGCGCGCTCGGCGAGCTGTGCCTGCTCGGAGAGCGACGCCGCTTCGGACGCGAGCGACGCCCGGCGCGCCTCGAGCTCGAGCAGGACCGCTTCCGCAGCTTCGCCTGCGAACCAGAGCTCGCCGCGCTGCGGGTCGTAGCCGTAGCCCTCGCGCGTCACCGAGGGCTCGGTCACGGAGAGCAGCTCGTCCTTGGCGACGACCGGGAGCACGAGCTCCTTCGGATCGCGCCCGGCGAGCACGCGCAGAGAGCCGAGCCCGGTCGCGGCTGCTCGCTCGAGCAACTCGAAGGCGGCCTTCACCGTCGGCGCGACGAGCGCCGACGCGCGCGGGCCGAGCGACGCGGCGACTGCGCGTTCGTCTCCCGCCGGCACGTCGAGGAGCGACAGCGCAAGCCGCTCGCCTTGTTCGGCGAGTGCGCGTGCAGCAGGCGGAATCCCTTCACGCTCGTCGAGCGAGCGCTCGAGCGTCCCAAGCCGTTCGGCCGCGGTCAACGCGCGCTCGGCAAGCGTGTCGCGCTCGTGCGCGGCCTCGCGCGCGGCCGCGCGCGCGTACAGCGCCTCGCGTTCGAGCTCCTCCGGAGACGGACCCGGGCGACGCGCGTCCTCCTCGGCCTCCGCGAGCTCGGCGGACAGCCGCTGGATCAGCCGCTGCGCCGACTCACGTTGCACGGCGAGCCGCGCCGCCTGGCGCCGTAACTCGTACGAGACGGCGAGCGCCGATTCGCGTTCGCCGGCGGCACCGGTCAGCTCACCTTCGATCTCCGCGCGCTGCGCGAGCACGACGTCGAGTCGTTCCTGTGCCGACGTGCGCAGTGCGCGCTCGGCCGCCAGCAGCCGGCGCAGCACCTGGCGCGCGCGCTCGTACTTCGCCTCGCGCTCGACGGCCGCGACGCGCGCAGCGTCCGCTGCGTCTGCGGCGACGCGTTCGAGCTGTGCGACCTCCGCGCTCGGATCGCCGACGTCCGTCTCCGCGTCGGCGAGCTCCGCGCGCACCTGCTCGACGAGCGACGCCGAGGATTCGCGGCGCAGGCCGAGACGCTCGGCGGCAGAGCGCAGGCGGTAGAGCACCTGCATCGCCGACTCGCGCTTGCCCGCGGCATCCGCGAGCTCTTCCTCTGCCTGCCCGCGCTCGGCCAGTACGTCTTCGAGCTTCGCCTCCGCCGAACGGCGAGACAACACCGCGGCAGCCTTCCGCTCGCCGGCTTCGCCGAGCCGGTCGTCGAGCGTCGCGAGATCGAGCTCCGCGATGCGCGCGCGCAGCTTTGCGATCTCGCCCCGCAGCTTCTCGGCACGCTCGGCCGCCGTCGCCTGCAACGCGAGCGGACGCAGGCGCTTCTTGACCTCTTCCTCGAGATCGCGTGCACGCTCGACCTGGATCGCGACGCGCGCGAGCTTCAGCTCGGCGCGATGGCGGCGCGCCTTGAAGCGGCCGAGCCCGGCGGCCTCCTCGATCAGCGCGCGGCGCTCCTCCGGCTTGGACGCGAGGATCGCCTCGACCTTGCCCTGCCCGATGATCGAGTGCATCCCCTGCCCGAGGCCGAGATCCGCGAGCAGCTCGACCAGGTCGAGCCGGCGGACGGCCGTCTTGTTCAGGAGGTACTGGCCTTCGCCGCCCCGGTGCAGGCGACGCGTGATCGACAGCTCGCTGTAGTCGACCTCGACCGGGCCGTCGCCGGCGCTGTTGTCGAAGAGGAGCTCGACCTCGCAGAAGTCGGCGGGGCCGCGGTTCGCCGCGCCCGCGAAGAGGACGTCGTCCGGTTTCTCGGCGCGCAGCTCGCTCGGCGAGAGCGAGCCCGCCGCCCAGCGGATCGCGTCGGCCACGTTCGACTTGCCGGATCCGTTCGGGCCGACGATGACGCCGACGCCCGGCTCGAGGCGCACCTCGACGGTGTCCGGGAAGGACTTGAAGCCACGCAGTTTGACGGCGCGCAGATGCACCGAGAGGGAGGCTAGCTAGCTGTCCGGCTGACAGTCCTCGTCCCGGGCGAGCGGCTCGTCGGCCTCGTCGAAGATCTCGAGGATCCCCTTCTCCTCGGAAGCCTCGCGTTCCTCTTCTTCGAGCTGCTGGAGCTTGAGCTCGGAATTCTTCGGACGCCGCTCGGGCACCCCGGGAGGATGCCAGTTATCGCCGGGTGCCGATGACGAGCAGATATTCGCGGTCGTGGGCGATGCCTCCGGGCGCCTTGTACTCCGTGTCGAAGAAGGTCGACCACGCCTCGGCGAGCGCCTCGCGGCGCTCAGGGTCGAGGCTCTCGGCGAGCGTCTTCGTCGGGCCGTACGAGCTCGCGAAGAGCTCCCAGCAGGCCCGGCCCGACTGGGCGTGGTACGTCGAGACCTTGCGCTCGAACCGGAGCTCGAAGGCGTCGCCGAGCAACGCGGTCACGTGCTCCTCGTCCCCCCAGCCGAACGGGCTGCCGGCACCCTCCGGCGGCGGCGGCGAGAACGGCGCCATCATCTCGAACATCCGGCCGACTCCGCCCTCTTTCGTCCACGCGGCGACGCCGATCCGGCCACCGGGCCGGGTGACCCGCGCGAGCTCGCGTGCCGTCGCCCCATGGTCGGGCGCGAAGATGATCCCGACGCACGAGCTGGCGACGTCGAAGGCGCCGTCCGCGACCCCCACGAGGTTCTGGCAGTCGCCGACCTCGTACTCGATGTCGTAACCGCCGGCGCGGGCCCGCGCCCGGGCGACCTCGACGAGCCGAGGCGAGAGATCGATGCCCGTTACCGTCGCGCCCGCGGCGGCCGCAAGCTCCGCGACCGAGCCGGCGCCCGTCGCGAGGTCGAGCCAGCGGTCCCCCGGCTGCGGCCGCAATGCCTCCACGAGCGCGACGTGCACGTCGGCGATCGTGTCGGCCACCTCCTCGAAGGGCCCGTTGCTCCAAACCTGCGCGTGCCGTTGTGTCAGTGCAGTGAGATCGGTCATGCCCCGGAGGCTACAACGGCGCCGAGGCGCGCCAAAGCCTGTTTTGCCGCCTCCTGCTCGGCCGCCTTCTTCGACTTTCCGTCGCCGACGCCGAGCTGCGCCCCGTCGACGACCGCGGCGCAGGTGAAGTGCCGCTCGTGCGGCGGGCCTTCGGCGGAGATGACCACATACGAGACCTGCTTGCCGCTGCGCGCGAGCGCCTCCTGCAGCTCGGTCTTGTGATCGACGTGCGTCGTCAACGCGTACTCGATCCGCGAGCGGAAGGCGTCGACCACCGCCTGCTCGATCGCCGCGAAGCCGTGCTCGAGGAAGAGCGCGCCGAGCACCGCCTCGAGCAGCGCCGCGAGGACGTTGCGGTTGCGTGACAGGCGGCCGAGCTCTTCGGCGGAGAGGTCTGCCGTCTGCGAGGCGAACCGCTCGCCGAGGCCGAGCTCGCGCGCGACGATCGCGCAGCTCGCACGCGAGACGACGTGCGAGCGCACCTTCGCGAGTCGTCCTTCCGAGAACTCCGGATAGCGCGCGTAGAGCTCGTGCGCGATGGCGAGCTCGAGCACGCTGTCGCCCAGGAACTCCAGGCGCTCGTACGAGACCGTGCGCTCCGGCGCCCACGAGGAATGCGTGAACGCGACTTCCGCCCGTTCGGACGGAAGCGCAGCGATCAGGTCGGCGAGGCTACTGGTGCGTGGAGACGTAGTCGACGGCCTGGCCGACGGTCGTGATCTTCTGGGCGTCCTCGTCGGAGATCTTGATCCCGAAGTTGTCCTCGAGCTCCATGATCAGCTCGACGAGATCGAGTGAGTCGGCGCCGAGGTCCTCCTGGAACGACGCTTCCTCGCTGATGTTCTCCTCGGGGATCTGCAGCTGGTCGGTCAGGACCTCCTTGACCTTCTCGTACACCTCGTCGCGGGACGCTGCCATGTCACCTCATTGTGTCGGGGGCCGAAGCGCGCCGATCATACAACGCCCGCCTGCTGCTCCAGCCGTTGTGTGAGCCGCCCGACGACGTCGTGCTCGACGCCGCGAGCCGCGAGGCGGATCGCATTCTCGATCGCGCGCGAGGAGGAATTGCCGTGGGCGATCACCGCGAGACCGCGCAGACCGAGCAGATAGGCGCCGCCGTAGGTGTCCGGATCGAGGCGATGTCTGAGATTTCTCGCGGCCGGGCGGATCAGGAGGCCGCCGATCTTGCCGCGCGTGCTCGCAGTGATCTCCGCGCGCAGGCCTTCGAGAATCGTGCGGATCGTCCCCTCGAGCGTCTTCAGGACGACGTTGCCGGTGAAGCCGTCGGTGACGACGACGTCGGCGGCGCCGCGCAGGATGTCGCGGCCCTCGCAGTTGCCCCGGAAGTCGAGGTCGCTCTCCTTCAGCAGGGCGTGCGCCTCGAGCGTCAGCTGGTTTCCCTTTTCCTCTTCTTCGCCGATCGAGAGGAGGCGGACGGTGGGTCTCCCGATGCCGAGGATCTCCTCCGCGAAGACGGCGCCCATCGTCGCGAACTGGACGAGGTGCTCGGGCCGCGCGTCGGCGTTCGCGCCGGCGTCGAGCAGGACGGACGGGCCGTTCTGCGCCGGGATCGGCACCGCGATCGCGGGACGCATCACACCCGGGATGCGGCGCAGCTCGAGCAGGCCCGCGGCGAGCATCGCGCCGGTGTTGCCGGCGCTCACGACCGCGTCGGCGCTCCCCTCGTGCACCGCGCGAACGCTCGCGACGAGCGAGCTGTCCGGCTTCGCGCGCACGACGTCGGCAGGTTTCTCGTGCATCCCGACGACGCCCGTCGTCTCGTGCAGGTCGAGGCCGTGCGCGTCGAGCCCCGCGTCGCCGAAGAGGATCGGCGTCAGCGCGCCGCTACGCGCGGCAAGCGCGCCCGCGACGATCTCGCCCGGACCGCGGTCTCCCCCCATCGCGTCGACCGCGATGCGAGGCATGCTCTACGGAGCGTCGATCCGGAGCGGCTCGACCTCGCGACCCTTGTAGGTGCCGCAGGTCGTGCAGACGTGGTGAGGCCGCTTCGGCTGCCCGCAGTTCGGGCAGACGTTCACGCGCGGCGCGCCGATCGCGTGCGTCGCGCGGCGCTTGTCGCGCCTGGATTTCGAGGTTTTCCGCTTGGGGACTGCCATGATCGAGGCGGCATGGTACCCGAAACGATTCTCGAGCAGTTCGACGCGCAGCTGCGTCCCGAGGGGATCGTCGAAGGCCCCGGCTACAGCATGGTCCTCCGTCCGCCTGCGGACGGCGACGTCGAGGGCCTCGTCGCGCGGCTACGGGACCGGCCCGGCTACGTGGAGTGGAAGTACTACGCGCACGACGGCCAGGAGCTCGCCGAGCGCCTCCGCGCCGCCGGCCTCGAGCCGAGCGACGAGGAAACGGTGCTCGTCGCGGAGGCGTCCTCGATCCCCGAGGCCGAGATCGACGTCGAGACCGCGACGGATTCGTTCGTCGAGCTGGCGGCGCGTGTGTTCGACCGCCGCGCCGAGCTACCCGGCAATTCGGTTGCCGTCGTCGTGCGCGTCGACGCCGAGGCTGTCTCGGGCGGGCGGGTCGACTTCGAAAAGCACGGGATGTTCGCCGGCCTCTTCGGCGGCGTGACGTTGCCGGAGTACCGTGGCCGCGGCTTCTACCGCGCCACGGTCGCGAAACGGGCGGAGATCGCGCGCGAGCGCGGCTACCGCTACCTCTACGTCGACGCGCTGCCGACGAGCCGGCCGATCCTCGAGCGGCTGGGCTTCGTCCAGGTCACGACGACGACGCCGTACGTCCCGGTCAGAGATCCTGGGGCATCGAGCTCGGGCTGACCAGCATGTAGCCGCCGTCGACGACGAAGCTCGCGCCCGTCGTCCACGCCGCCCCCTCCGAGCAGAGCCAGCCGATGCAGCTCGCGATCTCCCGCGCGTCGCCGGGACGGCCGAGCGGGAACTCCGGCTTGTCCTTCGTGCGCGGGTTCGCATCCTCCATGCCGGTCATCGGCGTCGCGACCATTCCCGGCGCGACGGAGTTGACCGTGATGTCGTGGCGGCCGAGCTCGAACGCAAGCTGCTTCGTGAGGCCGCCGAGCCCGTGCTTCGCGACGGTGTATGCGACGCCCTCGACGATCGGCTTGTACTCGTGAACGGAGGTGACGTTGACGATCCGTCCGCCGCGTCCCTGCTCGATCATCTTCCGCGCCGCGCGCTGGGCGGCGAGGAACGCGCCGTCGAGGTCGACCGACAGCGTGTGACGCCAGTCGTCGAAGTCGAGCTCGACCGCCTTCCCCTTGCGCGAGGTGCCGGAGTTGTTGACGAGGACGTCGATGCCGCCGAGCGCCTCGATCAGCTCGTCGATCACGTCCGCCGCCTGCGGAAGCTTCCCGAGGTCGAGTTGCTTCACCTCCGCGCGCCGACCGTGACCGCGCACCTCCTCCGCGGTCGCCATCGCGCCGTCCTCGTCGCGATGCCAGGTGATGCCGATGTCGAAGCCGTCTCGTGCGAGCTGGACCGCCGTCGCCTTGCCGATGCCGGAGTCCGAGCCGGTGACGATCGCGACGGCCATTTCGACTGACGCGTAACCGGTCCGCCGTCGAGCAAACTCCGTGTATGAGAACTCTCGGACAAGGACTGCAGGTCTCCGACCAGGGGCTCGGCTGCATGGGGATGTCGGCCTGGTATGGAGCGACGGACGAACAGGAATCGATCGCCACGATCCACCGCGCACTGGAGCTCGGGATCTTCTTCCTCGACACGGCCGACGTGTACGGAACGGGCGCCAATGAGGAGCTCGTCGGGCGTGCGATCGCCGGCCGTCGCGACGAGGTGGTGCTCGCGACGAAGTTCGGCAACCGCTGGTTCGAGGACGGCAGCCGCACGATCGACGGCTCGCCCGACTACGTGCGCAGCGCGATCGACGCGTCGCTCCGGCGCCTCGGTGTCGATCACGTCGATCTCTACTACCAGCACCGCGTCGACGCGAACACGCCGATCGAAGAGACGGTCGGTGCGCTGTCCGAGTTGGTCGACGCCGGAAAGGTCAAGCACATCGGGCTGTCGGAAGCGGGCGCGGAGACGATCCGGCGTGCGCACGCCGTGCATCCGATCACGGCGCTGCAGTCGGAGTACTCGCTGTGGACGCGCGATCCCGACGAGACCGGCACGCTCGCGACCTGCCGGGAGCTCGGCATCGGCTTCGTCGCGTACTCGCCGCTCGGCCGCGGCTTCCTCGCCGGCCGGTTCAGCTCGCCGGACGAGCTCGACGAGGGAGACTTCCGGAAGAACCATCCGCGCTTCCAGGGCGACAACCTCGAGCGCAACCGACAGCTCGCCGAGACGGTCAACGAGATCGCGGAAGAGAAGGGTGTGACGCCCGCGCAGGTCGCGCTCGCGTGGGTGCTCTCCCGCGGCGACGACGTCGTGCCGATCCCGGGCACGAAGCGGCGGACGTACCTCGAGCAGAACGCCGCGGCGTCGCAGCTCGAGCTGACGGGCGAGGATCTGCAGCGACTCGACGCGCTCGGCAACGCTGCCGGAGACCGCTACGCCGACATGTCGTCGATCGGGCGCTAGCGGGACATCCTGAACGTCAGGACGATTCGCCCGGCCGCGTTCCGCGCGACGACCTTCGTCGGCGAGTGGAGCGAGCGGGGAAACGCGCCGAGGAAGTAGCTGTGCACGACGGGGAGTCGGTACGTCTTCGTGGCGTGGGTCTCGTTGTCGGTCGCGGTCACGTCGAGTGACACGGCCTCGACGTAGAGGCGACCGCTGAGCACTTTTAGCGTCGGGTGCTCCGCCGACCAGCCCCACCCGATGTCGATCTTGCCGGGCGGCGTGGGCGACGAGTCGCAGCCGCCGCCCGTTGCGCGCCGGTGGCCGATCAGGTCGTTCTCGAAGCCGACGAGCCAGCACTGCCTCCCGCCGGTCGCGGGGGCAGCCCACAGCGCCAACGGCCCGTCGCTCGTGCCGACGGCGGTGACGCCGTGCGCCTTCGCTCCGTTCACGATCGGCGGCGTCGCCATGAGCTTCTGGTGGTGGGCGCGCGCCCACTTCACCATCAGCGCGCGCATCGTGTTGTCGCCTGCGAACGCGCCCTTGATCAGCGGCGGCGCCGGGGTTCCGAAGAAGAAATCACGGACGGCGCCGAACGCGAATGCGGTCGGGATCCCCACGGCGATCGCGACCGCGAGGGCGACGAGCGGGCGCGTGCCCGGCCGCCGGCGCGGTGCGCAGCGGCGCAGAACGTCGTTCCAGTCGGAGTCGTCGGTCTCGTCGCGGATCGCCGCGAAGCGAGTCGCGAGCAGCGTGTCAGCGTCGGTGATCATTCGCGAGCTCCTTCGTCAGCAGTTGTTCGAGCAATGCGGCATGGGCCTGAGCGAGCGTCGCGGCCACCGTGCCCTCGGCGACCCCGGTCGCCTCGGCGATCTCGGCATAGGTGAAGCCCGCGTAGTGCCGGAGGAAGACGACGAGCCGCCGTCGCGGCGGCAGCGACTGGATCGCCGCGGCGAGATCGGGATCCCGTTCCGGCTCCGCGATCGTCAGGTCCTCCGGGATCTCGTCAGAAGCGAGGCCCCGCCGCTCGCGCCGCGCGATGTTGACCGCGATGCGCCAGATCCAGCCCGCAAGAGCGTCCTCGCAACGCAGCTTCCGCGCGTCGCGAAGCGCTCGTGCGAAGGCTTCCTGCACGACGTCACGCGCGGCCTCGCGGCTGCCGACGACCGGGGTGAGCGCGTTGCGGAAGCCGACGTAGCGCTCGCGGTACAGCTCCTCGATCAGACCCTCGATCCTCGCCATCGAGGAAAAGAGTCACAGAGAGGCCGAGTTCTTTAGTCGGATGTCGCCCGATAGGTCGCGACGACGACCCCCGTCTCCGTCGTGCGGCTGTCCTCGAGGCGCAACGTCGTCTCGGGGGCGGTTGCGAAAAGCCGCTTGCCGCGGCCGACGACGACCGGGTGGATCATCAGCCGGTACTCGTCGATCAGGCGCAGCCGCGTCAGCTCGTCGACGAGCGTGCCGCTGCCGTAGATCAGGAGGTCGCCTTCCTCCCCCTCCTTGAGCGCGCGGACCGCGGCCCCGAGGTCGCCCTCGATCGGCGACGCGTTCCACTCGAACGACCGCAGCGTGCGCGACGCCACGTGCTTGGGCATCGAGTTCATCTTTCGGCCGAAGTCACCGGTCTGCTCCTCCATCGACGGCCAAGCTGCCGCGAAGCCCTCGTAGGTGACGCGGCCGAGGACGAGCGCCTCGCTCGAGTAGAGGTACTCCGCCTGCAGGTCGGACAGTTCCTGATTCCAGAAGGGACCTGTCCACATCGGCTCCCCGACGACCCCGTCGAGCGCGACGTACATGGCGAGCTTGAGCGTCTTCATGCTCCTCAGACCGGCGAACGGGCCGGAACTCATCGCCGGTCAGAGCTGGCCGCGCAGCTCGTCGAGCGCGGCCCACCGCGGATCCGCGGCGAGCTCGTCGTGGGTGTGCGGCTCCTCGTTCAGATCCTTTCCACACACCGAACACAGGCCGGCGCAGTCGGGCGCGTGCAGGATCTTGTCGGGTAGCTGCAGCGCGAACGCGTCACGGGCCCACGCGCTCAGGTCGAGCTGGTCGTCGTGCACGTACTCCGACACGAGCTCTGGATCGCCTCCCGGATTGTTCGCGTGGTACTCGCGCGCGTTCACCGACTCCTCGATCGTGGTCTCGCGCAGGCAGCGGAAGCACGGCCCCGTCACCGCGGCGCGGAACGACAGCTCGTACACCGTGCCCGTCGTCGCCTTCGTGATCGCCAGGAGCGCCGGGACGACGCTCGGTTCGGGCGCGTACTCCTGGCCACCGAGCGTGAACGGCTCGAGCTCGATCTCGACTTCCTCGCGCAGCTGCTCGCCGCTGCGCAGGCGCGCCTGCCGCAGGTTGAAGTGGGTCACACCCGCACTATGCCGCCATCCGAGGGAGCTCATGCAGCCTCGGCGCACTGCGGAACTCCGAGCGCTTCGCCTCCTGCCGCCGGATGTACGGCGCCAGCGCCTCCGCCACCGGCTCCGGGGCCGCGCGGCGCTCGTGGCGAATCGCGAGCAGCGCGACAGAGGAGAGGATGACGAGCCCGGCAACGACCTCTCTCGGCCCGATGTGCTCGCCGATGAAGAGCCGGCCCAGGACGACGGCGACCGCCGGATTCACGTACGCGTACGTCGAGACGAGCGGCGACGGCGCGTTCCGGAGCAGCCAGCCGTACGCGGTGAAGGCGAGCAGCGAGCCGAAGACGACGAGGAAGCCGAGCGCGCCGAGCGATGACGCAGTCACGGCGTGGAAGCGCTCACCCGCAGCGGCGCCGAGCACGCCGAGCACGGCGCCCGCGGTGAGCATCTGCATCGACGCCGACAGCACCGTGTCCTCCGGCAGCGGCGCGACGCGCGAGTAGGCAGAGCCCGCGGCCCAGGCGAAGGAGGCGACGATCAGCACGGCAGCGCCGACGGGATCGACGCGGCCGCCGCCGCCGACGAGCAGCCCCACGCCGACGAGCCCGACAACGATGCCGAGGGCGGCGCCGACCGGGATGCGAATCCCGAAGCAGACGCGGTCGATCAGGGCGACGAACAGCGGGACGCTCGCGACGAGCAGCGCCGCGATCCCCGAGGGGACCCGCTGCTCCGCCAACGCGACTCCGCCGGTGTCGACCACGAGCAGCGCCGCGCCGACGGTCGCGGCTGCGGCCCACTGGCGCAGGGTCGGCCGCCGGCGCTTCCAGGCGAAGAGCACGGCTCCGGCGATCAGGAACCGCACCGACAGCATCAGGAGCGGCGGCAGCGAGCGGTCGGCGAGGGCGATCGCGAGATACGTCGACCCCCAGACGACGTACACGGTGAAGAGAGCGGCGACGAGCTTCATGGATTCAGTGTGCTGGCGCTCGTCGATCAGCACAAATGCAGTTACTATCGATTATGATGAATCTTTCTAATGTAGAGCTTCGCCATTTCGCCGCCCTCGAGGCCGTGGGCCGGACGCACTCGTTCGTCGCGGCGGCACGGGAGCTCGGCTACACGCAGTCGGCGATCAGCCAGCAGATCGCCCGCCTCGAGCAGGCGGTCGGGCAGCGGCTCGTCGAGCGCCCGGGCGGGCCGCGGCCGGTGGCGCTCACCGACGCCGGGCGGCTCCTCCTCCGCCATGCCGACGCGATCGTCGCGCAGCTCGACGCCGCGCAGGCAGACATGAACGCCCTCGCTGAAGGAGCGGCGGGGCCGCTGCGCGTCGGCATCTTCCAGAGCGTCGGCGCGCGCATCCTTCCCGCGCTCCTGCGCCGCTTTCGCGAGGAGTGGCCGCGCGTCGAGGTGCGCGTGCGCGAGGAGACGGATGCCGCCGAGCTGCTCCGGCTCGTCGAGCACGGGGAGCTCGACCTGACCTTCGCCGACCTACCGCTACCGGACGGGCCGTTCGAGTGGGAAGAGATCCTGCGCGACCCATACGTGTTGCTCGTCGCCGCGGACGACCCGCTCGCCGCGCGCGAGAGCGCGCCGCCCTTGCGCGAGCTCGCCGGCCTGCCGCTCGTCACGTGGCGCCAGCTCGGCGAGCCAGAGACGTATCTGCGCGGTCGCGTTCCGGATCTCGACGTCGTCTTCCGCAGCGACGACAACGGAACGCTGATCGGGCTCGTGGCGGAGGGGCTCGGCTACGCCGTCGTCCCACAACTCGTCGTCAATCCGCGCAATCCGGCGTACGTCGCGCTCCCGTTCGGCAACCGCATCCCGCCGCGTCAACTCGCGATCGTGTGGCACCGCGACCGGTTTCGCAGCGCGGCCGCGGAGGCGTTCATCGAATTGTCCAGCGATTCGGCGGCCAGTACGTCGCGACAACCGGCCCGATGAACGCGCTGCGTGCGACCGTCCCCCATGTACGCGAGTCGCACGAGTCGATGCGGTAGTCGCCCATCACGAAGTATTGATTCGGGCCGTCGCGCGGCCAGCGCTGCGTCACGGAGTCGCGTGTGTCGAACGTCTCGTACGGCTCGTCCAGCCTCTTGCCGTCGACGTAGAAGATGCCGTCCTTCTCACTCACCTGCTCGCCGGGGAGACCGATGACGCGCTTGAGGAACGTCCCGCCCTCGGCGCACTTCTCCTTCGCGGCCGGCGGCGCGTGGAAGACGACGATCTCGAAACGATGCGGATCGCGGAAGCGGTAGACGATCTTCGCGACGATGACGCGATCGTTGAAGCGGCCCGTGCAGTCGCGCGACGGCTTCGCGCATTGCAGCGTCGGCTCCATCGACCCGGTCGGCACGCGGAACGGCTGCGCGATCCAATGCTCGACGGCGAGCACGACGACGGCGGCGACCGCGAGCGTGACGATCCATTCGACGACCGTGCGGCGCAACGATCGGAGACGCTAGTTCGTCAGTAGAGATCTTCGCCGGCACTACTGCCGTCGGCGCCGAGCCCGGCTCCGACAACGCTCTCTTGCGAGCGCTCGTGCAGCCGCTCACGCCCGCGACGAACCGCGGTCAGGAAGCGGTCGAGGTTGACCTCGAGCGACGCGAGCATCGAGTCGGCCCAATCCTCCATCTCGAGCCGCGCCTCGCGTGCGTCGCGGCGCGCGTCGTCGACGATCTCCTGTGCCTGCCGCTCGGCGATCTTGACGATCTCCGTCTGCGATGCCTCGCGCACCGCCTGCTCACGCGCTTCGGCGAGCAGCCGGTCGACCTCGCGCTTCGCCTCGGCGAGCATCTCCTGGCGCTCCTTGACGATCCAGCGCGCCTGCTTGATCTCTTCCGGGATGGTCGCGCGCATCTGATCGAGGATGTCGTAGATCTCCTCGCGATCGATCCGAACCTGGTCGGTGAGCGGGACGGCCTTCGCGTTGTGGACGAGGTCGTCGAGCTTGTCGATGAGAACGAGAACGTCCATCTGCTTGGAATCGTAGCTTCGCTGTCGGCCCGGACGGTCCTCTAGAAGCGCGCCGCCGCCCAATCGTAGATCTCGCCGAGGCGCCCCACGGCGATCGAGAGATGGCCGTCCTCGTCGCTGATGTGCGCCTCGACGCCCGGAATCCGCTCGGCGAGCCACTCGCCGTGCGCGGCCGGCACCATCTTGTCCTGGCGGCCCTGCCAGAGCAGCGTCGGGACCCGGATCTCGTCCAGCTCGAAGCCCCAGTGCTTCGTGAATGCGAGGTCGTCGTCGCGCCAGCCGTCGATCCCGGTCGCGAGTGCACCGTCGAAGCTGCGCTTCGCGTGCTTTGCACGGTCGCCCGTCAGGACGGCGCGATCGACCGGCGGCAGCAGCGACTCGAGCACCTCGATGATCTGCTCCGGCGTCGCCGCACGGATCTCTTCGGCCATCGGCGCGAGAAAGGCTTCCAGCACGTCGGAGCCCTGCAGCGCTGCATTCCACTCCTCGACGTTCTGCTCGCCCTGGCCCGCGAGCCAGTCGAGACCCTCGGCGCCCCACGGCGCCGGCGAGGCGATCGCGCCGGACGCGATGCACCGGCCGGCGAGCAGCGCGCCGCAGGCGAACGAGTGCGGGCAACCACCCGAGCCGCCGAGCGTCACGAACCGTTCGATGCCGAGCACGTCTGCGACGTCCTCGATGTCCGCGGCGACATCGGCGACGGAACGTCCAGGCTTGGCGGTCGAGCCGCCGTAGCCGGCTCGGTCGTAGCTGACGACGCGTAGTCCGCGCTCGCGCGCGAGCTCGACGTCCGGCGCATACGAGATGCCGCAGCCCGGCGTGCCGTGGTGCTCGACGACGACGTTGCCGTTCGGATCGCCGTCGTCGTACACGTGCAGCGTGCGCCCGTCGCGCAGGGTGACAGCCCGCTCGCTCATTCGCCCGGGTTCTCCGGCGTTCCCGGCCGCCCGTTGGGGAACATCTCCTTGAAGCGCCGAGCCACCGGGTCCGGCACGAGCTCGGAGATGTCGCCGCCGAACGCGGCGATCTCCGTGCCGCCGCTCGACGAGTCGACGCTGCCCTGCGGGCTCGCGATCACGGACCCCCTCTCGACGTCCGGCGCGAGATGGCGGTTGAGCTGGTTCATCTGGAACTCCCATTCGAAGTCGGAGATGACGCGCAGGCC
>JAICWC010000059.1 GCA_025934995.1 Thermoleophilia bacterium
CGGCCCGGAGCCCGCGGCGTCCGAATAATCACCTGATTTCTACCCCTAAAGGGGGAGATTTCGGGTGAATGCTCTTCCCAAAAGCAAGTTTGGGCTTTATAACTCTCAAGTCGAGGGGTCAACCGCCGATCGATTTGAGGACATGATGGCAATCAGCAGAAACGTCGACCTTTTGGAGCCCGTGAACCTCGCGGAGCACCTGGAGAAGGTCGAGCTCTATCTCGGCCAGGTGTGCCAGATCGCCGGCATTTCGAAGATGCAGCTCGACTACTGGACGAACAAGGCCCAGATCCCGACCAAGGGCAAGAAGCAGCGCATCTACGACATGGACGCACTCGAGACCGTGATGCTGATCAAGCAGGCCAAGGACAAGGGCCTGAACCTCGGCGCCGCGATCGAAGCCGCCCGCCGCTTCCGCGAGCAGAGCGCCGGCGCCCCAGAAGTCGCCTAGGCGCTTTTCCCGCCGCCGGGGCGGTCGAGGAACGGCTTGAGCAGGTCGATCGGCGCCGGGAAGATGATCGTGCTCGTGCCTGCGCCGCCGATCTCGAGCAGCGTCTGCAGATAGCGCAGCTGCAGGGCGATCGGATGCTCCTCGATCACGAGGGCGGCATCCTTGAGACGCTCCGACGCCTGGTACTCGCCCTCGGCGTTGATGATCTTCGCGCGCCGCTCACGTTCGGCTTCGGCCTGCCGGGCCATCGCGCGCTGCATGCCGCTCGGGATCTCGACGTCCTTCACCTCGACGATCGAGATCTTGATCCCCCACGGGCCGGTGGCGCCGTCGATGATCTCCTGCAGGATCGCATTGATCTTCTCCCGCTCCGACAGCAATTCGTCGAGCACGTGCTGGCCGAGCACCGCGCGCAACGTCGTCTGCGCGATCTGCGAGGTCGCGACCATGAAGTTCTCGACCTGGACGATCGCGTCCTTCGGCTCGACGATTCGGAAGTACGCGACAGCGTTGACGCGGACCGGCACGTTGTCCTTGGTGATGACCTCTTGGGGCGGAATGTTCAGCGTGATCGTCCGCAGGTCGACCTTCACCATCCGGTCGACGATCGGGATGAGCAGGAAGAGGCCCGGCCCCTTCGGCTCCGGCAGCAAACGGCCGAGCCGGAAGACGATCGCGCGCTCGTACTCGCGAATCACCTTGATCGCCGAGATGGCGAACAGGACGAGCAGGAAGATGACGACGGCGAGTGCGACGAGTCCTGCGGTCACGCTGTAGACCCTACTACTCGACCGTCAGCTCGAGGCCGCGCACGGCCTTGACCCGCACGTGCTCGCCCGGAACGAGCAACTGCCCGTCGTCTCGATGCGCGCGCCAGAGCTCGCCGGCGACGAAGACCTGGCCCGGCGTGCGGACGACTGCGTCGAAGCCGACGACCCGGTTCGGGCCGACCGTCACCGGCCGTCGACGCACCTGGACCGCCTTCGAGAGCGCGAAGGCCCAGAACGCGCCGAGCGTGATCGTGATCGAGAGGACGAGCGGCAGCGACGTGTGGTATGGCGCGGGCGCGTTGTGGAAGAGCATGATCATCCCGACCGCGAGGCTGACGAGGCCGCCGATCGTCAGAGCTCCGTGCGTGACGACGTGCGCGTCGATCACGAGCAGCGCCACGCCGAGGATGATCAACATCAATCCGGCCCACGAGATCGGCAGCACGGAGAAGCCGAAGAGCGCCGTCAGCAGCGCGACCGCGCCGAGCGCACCGGGCAGGACGATGCCGGGATGGAAGATCTCGAAGCCGATGCCGGCGATGCCGGCGAGAAAGAGCAAGCTGATGATGTTCGGGTCGATAAACGTGTTCAACAGCCGCGTCAGGAATCCCGGCTTGTCGTAGTCGATGTGGGCGTTCGCAAGGTGCAGGGTGAACGGCCGTTGCGCATCCTTCGTGCGGTAGCCGTCGAGCTGCCGCAGAAGCGCGGGGAGCGACGGTGCGATCGCGTCGATCACATGCATCTTCAAGGCCTGCTGCGCAGTCAAGTTCGAGGCCACCTTCACGGCCTTGCTCGGCCATGTCGTGTTGCGCTTGTGCGCAGCCGCGAGCGCGGTCAATGACGCGGCGGCGTCGTTGATCACCTTCCGTCGCAGGTCCGATCCGAGATTGCCGCCGCTCGAGTCGATCGGGGTCGAGGAGCCGATGTTCGTCGTCGGCGCCATCGCGAGCACATCAGCCGCCTCCGAGATCCAGACGCCTGCCGACGCAGCGCGCGCCCCGTCGGGCGAGACGTAGACGATCACCGGCAGCTTCGCGTTCAGCTCGGCCGTGTAGATCGTCTTCATCGACGACGAGAGGCCGCCCGGCGTGTCGAGCAGGATCACCGCCGCGTCGTAGCCGGACTTCGCGGCGTGCGAGAGCTTGCCCGTCAGGTAATCCTGCGTGACCGGATTGACCTCGAGGTCCGGCCCGAAGGTGATCGCGAGCACGCGCGGCTGTGCCGTCCCGCCCGCGGCGCTGCCGGCGAGGAGGAGAATGAGAAGCAGGGCCAGGATTGACCCGCGCATCGCAGAAAGCGTAACTCTCGATGACCCCCGTCACGCCGACGCTGACCGTCCACGACGGCCGATCGCTCGCCACGGCCGTCTCCCGCTTCAACATGGTCGCCTTCCATTGGCGCGGCGGCGGCAGCCTGCGGTACCGCGTTCGCTTCACCGACGGCTGGAGCCCATGGCGCGCGGCCGACGAGGACGCCGGGAACATCGACTGGGTCGGGACGGCGACCGGGTACCAAACACGCACGACCGGACGGGTCACGCACGTGCGTGCGTACACGGTCTGGAGCCCGGTCGTGCACGAGACCTTGCGCCGGCTCCAGATCGCGAACGCGCCGCCGATCATCCCGCGCCTCTCGTGGGGGGCCGACGAGTCGATCCGCCGCGCGCCTCCCCAGTTCGCGCCCGCCTTGCAGGCCGCGTTCATCCATCACACCGCGGGAACGAACGACTACACGCCCGATCAATCGGCTGCGATCGTGCGCGGGATCGAGATCTACCACGTGCAGGGGAACGGCTGGAACGACATCGGTTACAACTTTCTCGTCGACAAGTACGGGCAGATCTTCGAAGGCCGCTACGGCGGCGTCGACAAGAACGTGATCGGGGCGCACACCGAGGGCTTCAACACCGGCACGGTCGGCATCTCGATGATCGGCCAGTACGACACGACGAAGATCTCGCCGGCTGCGGCGAAGTCGCTCGAGCAGCTGCTCGCATGGCGGCTCGATCTCGCGCACCTCGATCCACTGTCCACGTTGACGTACAGGTCGAACGGCAACCCGCGCTTCCCCGTCGGCACCGCCGTCGACCTGCGCGCGATCTCCGGACACCGCGACGCCTACTTCACCGACTGCCCCGGCAACGCGCTCTACTCGCAGATTCCCGCGATCGCCAAAGCCGTGGAATCGCTCGGCGGCGAGAAGATCTATGCGCCCCTGGCGGCCAGAGTCGACGAGACCGATACGCGGTTCACAGCGCGACTCTCGGTTTCGGGGCCGTGGACGGTGACGATCACGAACTCGACAGGAGTGCAGGTCGCGCAGGGGACGGGGGTCGGCTCGACGGTCGACTGGACGTGGGACGCGGCGACCGCGCCGCCCGACGGGTACACGTGGACGATCGCCGCCGGCACCGCGCGTTCGGCGACCGGCACGCTCGGTGCGACGACCGAGCTGACGCTGCAGAAGGTCGCGGCGTCGCCGCAGCTGCTGGCGCCCGGGGACACGACGACGATCGCGTACACGCTGACTGCTCCTGCGACGGTGACGGCGACGCTGCTCGGGCCGACCGGTCAGACGCTCGCGGCGCTGCTGACCGCTCAGAAGCCGGCCGGCGCGCAGACGCTCTCCTTCACGCCGCCGTCGGGCCTGCTCAACGGCCCGTACGTCGTCGCGCTGACCGCTACCGCCGGCGCGAAAGCGGTCACTGCGAACGCGGCGTTCACGATCGACGACATCGTCACGTCGTTCACCGCGAATGCGAGCTCGGCGACGATCCTGCTCGACCGCGTGCCGGTGAGCGCCGTGCTCCAAGCCGGGACGCAGTCGCCCCAGGTCGCGCTCGTCGCCGGCCCGCAGACCGTGACGTGGCCGCCGCTCGCACAGGGCGGGACGTACACCGTCTCCCTCACCATCACGGACGAGCTCGGCACGTTCACGCGCAGGGTCGTCGTCGACCTGCAGCCACCGACGATCCAGGTCGTCTCGTACGCGAACCTGCGCTTCCACGTTTCGGAAGCCGCGACGCTCGTGCTGACGGTCGGCGGCACGCAATACCGGCGCGTCGTCCCGAAGGCTGCGACGACGCAGTTCTGGCTCAAGACGAAGCCGGCGGCCTACACCCTCACCGCGACTGACGCGGCAGGCAACGTGGCGACCGTTCGCTACCGCCGGTAGCGGCCGTCCCACTCGTCGTACGCGCGCTCGAGCTCGGCGAGCAGCTCGGTGAGCAACGCGTCGCGGTCGTGCTCGCGTCCGGTCTCGACGCGCAACGACGTCGGCGCCTTGATGGTGTCGCGCGGCAGCTCGTCCTCGGTGTGGTTGACGTTGACGCCGATCCCGAGGACGACGCGCCCGCGCGTCGCCTCGGGAAGGATCCCGGCCACCTTCTTGCCGTTCAGGAAGACGTCGTTCGGCGGTCGAACTTCGCCGCCGACCACCCGCGCGACCGCGCCGCCCGCGACGAGCGAGAGCTCGGGCCAGATCGGCATCGGCGCGCTCGGTCGCAACATGAGGGAGAAGAGGAGGGACTTCCCAGGCACGTCCTCCCAGGTGCGCCCGAGCCGTCCACGTCCCGCCGTCTGGTGGTCGGCGACGACGAGCGCGCCCTCGGGATCGTTCTCGCCGAGCAGGCGCTGCGTCGACTCGCATTCGTCGACCGAAGTGCGGGGCGTGCCGAAACGCACCCCCACTAGGCTAGTGGGGTGCAAGCGCCGTTCGGACGCGACGTCATCGAGTCGCTCATCCCGCACCGACCGCCGTTCCTCCTCGTCGACGAGATCCTCGAGCTGGAGCCCGGCAAGCGCGTGGTCGGCCGCCGCGCGATCCGCGCCGACGACTGGTGGTTCCCCGGGCACTTCCCGGGCCGCCCGGTGATGCCGGGCGTGTTGACGATCGAGGCGATCGCGCAGGCCGGCGCCGTGGCCGTGCTCGCCGACCAGGCGAACCGCGGGAAGATCCCCTTCTTCGCCGGCATCGACGACTGCCGCTTCAAGCGCATCGTCGAGCCCGGCGACGTGCTGACCCTCGAGTGCGAGTTCGTGCGCGTTCGCGGCCCGATCGCGAAAGGCCAGGGGCGTGCGCTCGTCGGCGACGAGCTCGCGGCCGAGGCGATGCTCACCGTTTTCACGGGGACATGATCGGCGAGGCCGAGCAGAGCGTCACGATCACGGGCCTCGGGTGCCACGTGCCGGACCGCGTCGTCACGAACGACGAGCTCGCGCAGTACGTCGACACGTCCGACGAATGGATCATGGAGCGGACCGGGATCCGCGAGCGCCGAATGGCCTCGAAGGAGGAGGCGCTCTCGGACGTCGCGCTCCCGGCGGCGCGCGCTGCGCTTGCACAGGCCGGTGTCGACGGCAAGGACGTCGACCTGCTGATCGTCGCGACCGTGACGCCGGACATGGCATTCCCGTCGACGGCGGCAATCATGGCCGACAAGCTCGGGGCGACCGAGGCGGCGGCCTACGACCTCTCCGCCGGTTGCACCGGGTTCGTCTACGCGGTCGCGCAGGCATATGGGATGGTCGCGGGCGGCCTGTCGAAGAAGGCGCTCGTCATCGGCGGTGACCTGCTCTCGCGCATTCTCGACTGGGAAGACCGCTCGACGCTCGTCCTGTTCGGGGACGGCGCCGGGGCAGTCGTCCTCGAGGCGGCCGGCGAGCCGGGATTCCTCGGCTTCGAGCTCGGAGCGGACGGGGCCGGCGGCGAGAACCTCTGGCTGCCGGGCAGCGGCTCGCGGATCTTCGACCAGCCCGATCGGTACGTCAAGATGAACGGGCGTGAGGTCTTCAAGTTCGCCACCCGCGTGCTCGTCAAGTCCGCCGAGGACGTCCTTGCCCGGTGCGGAGTGTCCGTCGAGGACGTCGACGTCTACGTTCCCCATCAGGCGAACGTCCGGATCATCGATCATGCGTCGAAGAAGCTCGGATTCCCGTCGGAGAAGGTCGTGGTGAACGTGGACCGCTATGGCAATACGTCGTCCGGCTCGATCCCGTTGGCGCTCGCCGACGCGGTTGCGGACGGCCGGCTGCGGAAAGGACAGTTGGTGTTGATGACGGGCATGGGAGCCGGGCTGACCTGGGGGAGCGCCCTGATGCGGTGGTCGATCTGAGCGGGATCGCCTTCTGCTTCCCGGGCCAGGGCTCGATCGAGGCGGGCATGGGCCTCGAGATCGCGGAGGCCTCCGCGGCTGCGCGCGAGGTGTTCGCGAGCGGCAGCGAGGCTTCGGGCCTCGACCTCGAGCGTCTCTGCTTCGCGGCCGACCAGGAAGAGCTCGTCGACACCGCGATCCAGCAGCCCGCGCTCGTCGCGACGTCGCTCGCGTTCCTCGAAGCGGTCAAGGAACGGCTCGGCATCGTCCCGGACTTCGTCGTCGGTCACTCCGTCGGCGAGTTCGCCGCTCTCGCGGCCGCAGACTCGATGAGCATCAAGGACGCGATCGCGCTCGTCCGCGAGCGCGGGATGGCAATGGCGGAGGCAGCGCGTCAGAAGCCGGGGTCGATGGCGGCGATCCTCGGACTCGAGGACGAAGTTGTCGAGCAGCTCTGTCGGAAGATCCTCGGCGTGTGGCCCGCGAACTACAACTGCCCCGGCCAGATCGTCGTGTCCGGCGAGCACGACGCCGTCGACGAGTGCATCGAGCTCGCGCAGGAGGCGGGCGCGCGCCGCGCCGTCAAGCTCAAGGTGTCGGGCGCGTTCCATTCGCCGCTCGTCGCCCGCGCAGCGGAGAGGCTGCGCCCTGCCGTCGAGCGCGTCAACTTCAAAGAGCCTGTCGCGCCGTTCATGTCGACGGTGACGGCGCGCCTCGAATCGGCGCAGCGCGTCGCCCCGCTGCTCGTCGATCAGCTGACTGCGCCGGTGCGCTTCACGCAGGCCGCACGGGAGCTGATGAACAAGGGCGTGCACACGTTCGTCGAGGTCGGTCCGGGCAACGTGCTCTCCGGGCTCGTGAAGCGAATCGACCGAACGGCCAAGGCGATCTCCGTCAACAGCCTCGCCGCGCTCGACAAGCTGCCCGAAGCGCTCAACGAGTCGTGACCTTCGCCTCGCTCGACGGGAAGACGGCGCTCGTCACCGGCGCCTCCCGCGGGATCGGGCGTGCGATCGCGTCCGAGCTCGCCCGCGCGGGCGCATCCGTCGTCCTCGGCTATCGGTCGGGCAAGGACGAAGCCGACGCGCTCGCAGCCGAGCTCGGCGGGCGGGCGGTTCAGGCCGACGTCGCGAACGCCGAGGACGCGGCGCGACTCGTCGAGGAAGCAGGCGACCTCGACATCCTCGTCAACAACGCGGGACTGACACGCGACGGGCTGCTCGCACGCATGCCCGACGACGATTGGCGGACCGTGATCGAGACGAATCTCTCCTCCGTCTTCTACACCTGCCGCGCGGTCACGCGGCCGATGATGAAGAAGCGCGCCGGCTCCATCGTCAACGTCTCCTCGATCGTCGGAGTCCATGGCAACTGGGGCCAGACGAACTACGCTGCCTCGAAAGCCGGGATCATCGGCTTCACGAAGTCGCTCGCCCGCGAGCTGGGCTCCCGCGGCGTGCGCGCGAACGTGGTCGCGCCCGGCTACGTCAAGACGCAGCTGACCGACGTCCTCCCCGAGGAGGCGACCCAGGCGATGCTCCAGAACACGCCGCTCGGGAGGCTCGGCGAGCCGCAGGACATTGCGGGGGCGGTACGCTTCCTCTGCTCCGACGAGGCGTCCTTCATCACGGGGGAAGTGCTGCTCGTCGACGGCGGACTCGGGATGTAGATGGCCGACAACGGATCAGTCAATGGACGGCGCCGCGTGGTCATCACCGGACTTGGCGCGGTCTCGCCGCTCGGCAACGACGTGCAGAGGTCGTGGGAGCGTCTGATCGCGGGCGAGTCCGGCGCCGGCCCGATCACGCATTTCGACCACACCGACTACAAGGTGCACTTCGCGTGTGAGGTGAAGGACTTCGATCCGACGAACTGGATCGACCGCAAGGACGCGCGGCGGATGGATCGTTTCGCGCACCTCGCGATCGCTGCGGCGTCGCAGGCTCGCGACGACGCAGGCCTCGACATCCACGCGGAGGCGGACCGGATCGGCGCGTCGATCGCGACCGGCATCGGCGGGTTGCAGTCGTTCCAGGAATGCCACACGACGCTCGTCACCCGCGGTCCCGATCGCGTCAATCCCTTTTCGATCCCGTCGATCATCCCGAACCTCGGCGCCGGGTGGGTCTCCATCCTGCTCGGCACGCGCGGCCCGCTCTCGGCGCAATGCACCGCGTGCGCAGCGTCGAACATGGCGGTCGGCGACGGGTTGGACGCGATCCGGCTCGGCCGCGCGGACGTCATGCTCTGCGGGGGCACGGAAGCCGCGGTGAACGAGGTCGGCATCGCGGGCTTCGCGGCAATGCGCGCGCTGTCGCTGCGAAACGACGATCCCGCTGCTGCGTCGCGCCCGTTCGACGCCGAACGAGACGGCTTCGTCATGGGCGAGGCCGGCGCGGTGCTCGTGCTCGAGGAGCTCGAGCATGCGAAGGCACGCGGCGCGAAGATCTACGCGGAAGTTTGCGGGTACGGGCTTTCATCCGACGCGAACCACATCACCGAGCCGGATCCGACCGGGCCGGTGCGCGCATTTCAGATGGCGCTCGGCGACGCCGGCGTGTCGACCGGCGAGATCGACTACATCAACGCGCATGCGACGTCGACGCCGGTCGGCGACGCATCGGAGACGAAGATGCTGAAGCTCGCGCTCGGCGAGGAGAACGCCCGCAAGACGCCTGTGTCCGGCACGAAGGGCGCGACCGGTCATTGCCTTGGCGCCGCCGGTGCGATCGAGGCGACGTTCACCGTGCTCGCGGTTGTCAACGACGTTCTGCCGCCGACGATCAACTACGACGTGGCGGATCCGGAGTGCGACCTCGACTACGTTCCCAACACCGCGCGTCAGGCGACGGTGAACACCGCCGTGTCGAACTCGTTCGGCTTCGGCGGCCACAACGCGTGCGTCGTTTTCCGCAAGTACCAGGACTAAAGGGCGTCCGACAGCGTCACTAGCGTTTTCTCGTTGGACGAGCTCGTCGACGTTCGTCGGTCCCGGCGCGCCCGGCGTTGGACGTTGTCCGTCCCGTGGGGTGCTCCGCCGACCCTGACCGTCCCCAGTTGGATGTCGATGTCCGACGTCGACGGCGTCATCGAGGCGCATCGCGACTGGATCGCGCACGAGCGTGCGAAGCAACGACCACGTCTCCGTCTCGATCCACGCGTCGTGTCGGAGGCGGACGCGCGCCGCGCGGCGCGCGAGCTCGTGACGATGCTCGTGGAGGAGGAAGCCGAGGAGCTCGGTGTTCGCTGGGCGCGCATCGAGATCCGCGACCAGCGGACACGTTGGGGCTCGTGCTCGACGCGCGGCAACCTCTCCTTCAACTGGCGCCTCGTGCTCGCGCCCTTCGACGTGCTCGACTACGTCGTCGTGCACGAGCTCTGCCACCTGCGCGAGCCGAACCATTCGCGGAGGTTCTGGAAGCTCGTCGAGTCAAGACGTCCCGATTGGCGGGTTCACCGCGACTGGCTGCACGAACACGGCCCCGAGCTGCTCGCCTTCCGCCCGGCCGCCTGAAGATTCGAACTTTCGCGCAACTCCCGCGACACTTTCGTAACGGGGACTGTCCCCGTTTGTCTGGAGGCGGCGCTAGGCCGGGTCTCGGAGGTACGCGTCCGATCCGTCGAGCCAGTCGCTGCGCGGCGGGTGGAAGACGTCGACGTCGAGGGTGTCCTCGAGCGCTTCCGCCTTGTGCGGCAGGTGCGCCGGGATGTGCAGCACCTCGCCGGCGGCCACGTCGATCACCTCGCCGCCGCCCTCGCCGAGGAAGAACCGGAGCTTCCCGTCGAGGATGTACGTCAGCTGCTCGTTGTGGTGCGCGTGCTCCGGCACGATCGCGCCCTTCGTCAGATAGACGTGCGCGATCATCATCTGGTCGCCCGTGATCAGCCTGCGCGCGATCGACGGCGACAGCTGCTCGCGCGGCAGGTCGTCCCAGCGGTGGAGTGTGGCGCGGTCCGCGATGATGGGAGTCTATGGAGCGCTGGGCCACCTTCGACTGCTACGGGACGTTGATCGACTGGAACGGCGGCGTCGGCCGCGAGCTCGAGCGGCTGTTCGGCGCCGCACGAGTGGGTGTGCTGCTCGGCCGCTACCACGAAGTCGAGCGCGAGCTGCAGCACGAGCGGCCGACGGCGTCGTACCGCGAAATCCTGACCCGGACGCTGCCGAGGCTCGGGCACGTACCGGCGGACGAGGAGGACGCGCTCGCGCGCTCGCTGCCGTCGTGGCAGCCGTTTCCCGAGGTGCCGGCGGCGCTCCAGGACGTGAAGGCCCGGGGCTGGAGGCTCGCGATCCTGTCGAACACCGACCGCGACTTCATCGAGGCATCGATCGAGAACATCGGCGTCGACTTCGAGTTCGCGGTCGTCGCGTCGGAGATCGGCTCGTACAAGCCCGACCACGGTCACTGGCGCGCGTTCCGCGAACGGGTCACGCCGGACGTGCACGTCCACGTCGCTGCCTCGCTCTTCCACGACGTCGCGCCGGCGACCGAGCTCGGGCTGTCGACGATCTGGATCAACCGGCTCGGCGAAGAGCCGGAGCCGCAGCCGGACGTGGAGCTGCACTCGCTGACCGGCCTCGGCGCCGCACTGGACGCACTGGCGTGAACGTGCGGCCGTTCACAGTCGACGACTTCGCCGTGGTCGCCAAGCTCCTCGAGGACGACGAGCGCTCGTTCGGCCGTCGCGCCGAAGTCAGCGTCAACAACATCCGCGAGTGGACGCAGTTCACCGACCTGCCGAACGAATCGTGGCTGTACGAGGATGACGACGGTCCTGCGGCGGTCGGCTTCGTGTATGTGTACGGCGTCGTCGGGGTCGGCATCGGTGTCGTCCATCCCCGCGTCAAAGGGCGGGGGCTCGGTCCTGAGCTGCTCGACCGCAGCGACGCCGCGCTGCGCGACCGCGAGATCGAAAAGATCCACCAATTCGCGCTCGGGAGCGACACCGCAGCGCACGCTCTCCTCGAGAGCCGCGGCTACCACGACGCACGCCATTTCTTCGAGATGGCGATCGAGCTGGCCGAGCGGCCGGACGTGCCCTACGTGACGATCGAGACCTTCAGCGGCGATGACGCCGACGCGCGCGCATTCCACGCGGCACTCGACGAGGCTTTCCAGGACCACTGGGAGCACCAGGGCCAGAGCTTCGAGAAATGGTGGGAGCGCAATCGCACCAACCCGAGCTACGACCCGACGCTCTGGTTCTTGATCCGCGACGGCGACGAGATCGCAGCGACGTGCCGCAACGAGGCCAACCGCAACGGCGGCGGCTACGTCGCGACGATCGGCGTCCGGCGTCCGTGGCGCGGCAAGGGGTTTGCGAAGGCGCTGCTGCTGCACACGTTCCGCGAGTTCTGGGATCGCGGGATGCCGCGTGTAACGCTCGGCGTCGACGCGGCGAGCCCGACGGGCGCAACGCATCTGTACGAGCGCGTCGGCATGCACGTCGAGGCGGAGAACGTCGTCTTCGAGAGGCTGTTGACGGGATGAGCACACTGCGCGCCAAGTGCCCGACGTGCAAGGCGATGACGGCGGTCGCCGTCGGCTCCGAATACGAATGCCACTCGTGCGGACGCACGTTCGCGGCCGGGATGGTGCGCGTCCCGCGCGCCTGGGGCGACGGCGGCGAGGCGATGATCGAGTCGGCGACCTTGCCGCTCGACTACCCCGAGGCCGCCGTGATCGGGGAGGACTCGTTACACGCGCAGAACCTCGCCCTCGCATCCGATCTGCCCGTACGGCCGCTCATCCTCGGCGGCTGTTGCTGCTCGCACGTCGGAGCGATCGAGGCGCTCTCGTCGCGCCACGACCGGCTCGGCATCATCTGGTTCGACGCGCACGGCGACCTGAACACCCCGCAGACGTCGCCTTCCGGCAACCAGTGGGGGATGCCGCTGCGGATGGTGATCGACAGCGGTGCCGTCGACGCGCAGGACGTCGCGCTCATCGGTGCGCGCAATCTCGATCCGCCCGAGGTCGAGTTCATCGCGTCGGCGGGGATTCACGACGATCCGCAGGCCGTGCTCGACCGCGTCGACTGCGTCTACGTCGCGATCGACTGCGACGTCTTCGACCCGGCGGAGCTCTCCGTCTTCATGCCGGAGCCCGACGGGCCGAGCCTTGCCGATGTGGAGCGCCAACTCGCGGCAATCCGCGAGTCCGGCACGGTCGTCGGCGCCGGCCTGACCGGCCTGGCACCCGATCCGGGGAACGTCGAAAAAGTCGAACGCCTCACGGCAGCCCTGGGCTTCTAAGCTATCCGCCCGTGGCCAATGTCGACGTCTCGGTCCAGACCGGCGAACAGCCGGCTGCACCGCCGAACCATCCGAACACCTGTCCGAGCTGCCACTCGCATTACCGCGACGACGAGCTCGAAGCAGCGCTGTGGGTCTGTGCGCACTGCGGCCATCACTTTCCGATGCGCGCGAGCTCTCGCATCGACTATCTCGCCGATCCCGGCTCGTTTGTCGAGGAAGCGACCGACTTGCACAGCGAGGACCCGCTCGGCTTCTTCGACCTGCGGCCGTATACGGAGCGGATCGCCGAGGCCGAGCTGTCGACGGGGCTCTCCGACGCGATGGTGATCGGCCAGGCCACGCTCGACGGTCGCGGCTGTGAGCTCGCCGTCATGGACTTCAAGTTCATGGGCGGCTCGATGGGGAGCGTCGTCGGCGAGAAGTTCTCGCGCGCATGTGATTCCGCGGCAGAACGCGGAGTCCCGCTGATCTCGGTCACGAGCTCCGGCGGCGCGCGCATGCAGGAAGGAATCCTCGCGCTCATGCAGCTGCCGAAGACGGTTTGCGCGGTCGAGGACCTCCACGACGCCGGCCAGCCGCTGCTCAGCGTCATGGCGCACCCGACGACCGGCGGTGTGCTCGCAAGCTTCGCCACGCTCGGCGACGTCCTGCTCGCCGAGCCCGGTGCGCTGATGTCGTTTGCCGGTCCGCGCGTCGTCCAGCAGATCACCCGCGAGAAGCTGCCGGAGGACTTCGGCTTGGCCGAGCAGAACCTCCGCTTCGGGAACATCGATGCGATCGTTCCCCGTCCCGAACTGCGCGACAAGCTCTCGACGCTCCTCCGGTTGTTCGATGCCCCAATCTGATGCCACCGTCTGAGCACGAGCTCCGCCTCCGCGAACGGCTCGGCCGCTTGCGGAACATGCCGCTGCTCGGGGGTGCGAAGCTCTCCGGCGACTTGCAGCGGTTCCAGAAGCAGCTCGACAGGCTGCAGCAGGAAGCAACGGACGAAGAGATCTGGCGTTCGGTCCAGCTCGCGCGTCACGACAACCGCCCGTACACCCTCGACTACGTCGTGCGGCTCCTCGACGATTGGTTCGAGCTGCACGGAGACCGCTTCTCGGAGGACGACGGCGCGATGGTCAGCGGCCTCGGCAAGCTCGACGGACGCACCGTTGCGCTCGTCGGCCAGCAAAAGGGCCGAGACATCAAGGAGCGCGCCGAGCGCCGCTTCGGCATGCCGGATCCGGAGGGCTATCGAAAGGCGATGCGCGTCATGGAGCTCGCCGACCGGCACGGCTTCCCGGTCGTCTCGCTCGTCGACACCCCGGGCGCCTACCCCGGAGTGGCCGCCGAACAGCACGGGCAGGGCGGGACGATCGCCGCGTCGCAGGCCGTGATGGCGCGGCTGAACGTCCCATCGGTCGCGTGCGTGATCGGCGAAGGAGGGTCCGGCGGCGCGATTGCGATCGCGCTCGCCGACCGCGTCCTCATGCAGGAGAACGCCATCTATTCGGTCATCTCGCCGGAGGGCTGCGCGATGATCCTCTGGCGCGACGCAGGCGAGGCGAAGAAAGCGGCCGCCGCGTTCAAGCCCGACGCCGCCCACTGTCTCGAGCTCGGCGTGATCGACGGGATCGTCCCCGAGCCGGCGGGCGGGGCCCAGAACGACCACGACGAGGCGGCCCGCCTGTTGAAGGAGGCGATCGCCGAGAATCTCGAGGAACTGGTGGATGTCCCGGGGGACGAGCTCCGCCGCCGCCGCCGCGCAAAATTCCGCTCTTTGGGCGTTTTCGCGTAGCGCTGTCCACAGCGTCCACAGGCTTATCCCCGGCGGGTCGTATCGTCTGAAACGATGGTCCTTACGACTCGAGGCCGGCAAAGCCGGCCCCGAGCATCGACCCCCCCGCTGGGTGGAGAAGACTGTCCAAGCTCTTTCACGGCGCCTGCCTATCCAAACCTGGAGTCGGGTACGGTCGGCGGGATGGCCGAGAAGCTGCGCGACTACGAGCAGAAGCGGCACCGCGGCGCCACGCCCGAGCCGTTCACGTCGAAGCGCAAGGGCCGGCAGCAGCAGCCGATCTTCGTCGTCCAGCGTCACGACGCGCGGCGGCTCCATTACGACTTCCGGCTCGAGCTGGACGGCGCGCTCGCCTCGTGGGCCGTCCCCAAGGGCGTCCCCCTCGAGCCCGGCCAGCGGGCGCTCGCCGTCCACGTCGAGGACCATCCGCTCGACTACGCGACGTTCGAGGGTGAGATCCCGGCCGGCAACTACGGCGCCGGCACCGTCGAGATCTGGGACCACGGGACGTTCGAGCTCGTCGAGCGGAAGCGCGACGGCGGGCTGACGGTCCACCTGCACGGCAACCGGCTCGAGGGAGCGTGGACGCTCGTGCCGGCGCACCTCGACGGCGACCCGAAGAATTGGCTGCTCATCAAGAAGCACGACGAGGTGAACCTCGAGGTGCGCAACGACTACCGGCCGATGCTTGCGACGCTCTCCGAGGATCTCCCGCGCGGCGGCGACTGGACGTACGAGATCAAGTGGGACGGCTACCGCGCTCTGGGTTACGTGCGGAACGGCGCCGCCCGGCTCGTGTCGCGCAACGGAAACGACCTGACCGACCGCTTCAAGGACGTGGCAAAGGCGCTCGAGAAGGCGACGCGCTCACCGGAGTGCGTCGTCGACGGTGAGGTGTGCGCGCTCGACGACCAAGGACGTCCGAGCTTCAGCGCGATGCAGCAGGGGAAGCGCGCGCTCGTCTACGCCGTCTTCGACGTCCTCGAGATCGACGGTGTTCCCGTTGTCGAGCTGCCGCTCGAGGAACGGCGGCAACGGCTCGAGTCGCTGCTGAACACGAAGACGAAGGGCGCGCAGATGGTGCAGCTCTCCGCGTGGTTCGACGACGGCGAGGCGCTGCTCGAGGCCGCGAAGCAGCAAGACCTCGAAGGCGTGATGGCGAAAAAGCTCGGCACCCGCTACTGCGAGGGCAAGCGGAACCGCGACTGGTTGAAGATCAAGACGCACGGTCGGCAGGAGTTCGTGATCGTCGGATACACGAAGGGCGAGGGCAGGCGTGCGCACAGCTTCGGCTCGCTCGTGCTCGCCGTCAACGAGAGCGACGGTCTGCGCTGGGTCGGCAACGTCGGGACAGGCTTCGGCGAGCGGACGATCCGCGATCTACTCGATGCGCTCGAGCCCCTTCGGGTCGACACGTCCCCGCTCGGCACCGTGCCGAAGATGCCGCGGGTGAAAAAGGGCGACATCGTCTGGGTCGAGCCGCAGCTCGTCGCGGAAGTGCAGTTCGCGGAGTGGACGCATGACGGTCACCTCCGCGCGCCGTCCTTCCAGGGATTGCGCGACGACAAGCCGGCGAGCGACGTCCAGCCGGAGACGGCGCGCGTGAAGCTCTCCAACCCGGACAAGGTCTTCTGGGCGGACGAGGGGATCACGAAGGCGGATCTCTTCGAGTACTACCGCGCCGTCGCGCCCGTGCTCGTCCCTCACCTGCGCGGGCGACCGTTCACGATGCGCCGGTATCCGGACGGCGCGGCCGGGAAGGCGTTCTTCCAGAAGGATGCGCCGAGGGGGATGCCGGAGTGGATACCGACCTTCCACGTCCAGGTGTCGACGCGCGAGTCGCCGCCGCGCAAGAAGTGGATCGACGCTCCGCTGGTCGACGACGAGGACGCCTTGCTCTGGATGGTCAACATGGGCTGCATCGACATGAACACGTGGTACTCGCGGGTCGACAAGCCCGACCGCCCGGACGTCGTGCTCTTCGATCTCGATCCGTCACCCGATGTCGGCTTCGCCGAGACGATCCAGGTCGCGCTGATCGTCAAGGCCGCGCTCGACGCGCTCGGCCTCGTCTCGTTCCCGAAGACGTCGAGCGCCGAAGGGATGCACATCCTCGTCCCGGTCGAGCGCCGCTACACCTTCGACGACACCCGCGAGTTCTC
>JAICWC010000027.1 GCA_025934995.1 Thermoleophilia bacterium
CGCTGGACGCCCCACGCCAGGTCGGCGATCACGGTCACGCTAGCCGGCCGTTCGAGCCACTGCAGGACGGTCCGCCAAGCGATCCAGTCACTCGCCTGACATGAGGTTCAGGCCCGGCGCGAGGCTCGATCCGTCGCAGGTCCAGGACGTCCGCGGGAGCGGCGGCGGCTTCGGCATGCCCGGAATGGCGATGGGCGGCGGCGGGCTCGGCGTCGTCGGAATCCTCATCTACCTCGCAATCGCCCTGCTCGGCGGCGGCAACGGCGGCGCGCTCGGCCCGCTCAACGGCTCGACGGTCGGACAGCAGCCACCGGGGCAGGTGCTCGGTCAGGAGTGCGCGACCGGCGCCGACGCGAACACCAAGGAGGACTGCCGCATCGTCGGCGACGTCAACTCCGTGCAGGCGTACTGGCGAAGCGTCGTCCGCGGCTACACGATCTCGAAGACCGTCTTCTTCACCGGCTCGACCTCCACGGGGTGCGGCGAAGCGTCGACCGACGTCGGCCCGTTCTACTGCCCCGTCGACAAGAAGGTCTACATCGACCTCGGCTTCTTCGACGAGCTGCGCACGAAATTTGGCGGCAGCGACGGCCCACTCGCGCAGGCGTACGTCCTCGCGCACGAGTACGGGCACCACATCCAGGATCTGCTCGGGATCCTCGACAAGCCGCACACCGGAACCGCCTCGATCCCGATCGAGCTACAGGCCGACTGCTTCGCGGGCGTGTGGATGAACCACGCGCAGTCGACCGGCTACATCGTCGGGATCACGCAGCGAGACTTGAAGGACGCGCTCAGCGCGGCCGCGTCGGTCGGCGACGACCGGATTCAAAAGGAGACACAGGGACAGGTCGACAAGGAGACGTGGACGCACGGGTCGTCCGCGCAGCGCGAGCACTGGCTGACCGTCGGCTTTCGCACCGGCGATGCGCGTCAGTGCGACACGTCGAAGACGTAGCGCAGGAAGAGATGGTCCTCGCTGCGGCGGACGGAGGCGAGGCGGCCGCCGACGCGCGTCTGGGGCAGCAGCGAGACGCCCTCGACGAGCCCGAGCGTCGAGCCCGCTTCGGCTCGGCCGGCGAGCACGGGCGACACGGTGAGGAACAGCTCGTCGACGAGCCCATCGGCGAGTAGGCCGCCGAACACCGTCGGTCCGGCTTCGGAGAGGATCCGCTCATGCCCGCGCTCGCGTAGGACGGCGACTGCCGCGCGCAAATCGACCCAGTCGCCGTCGTTGACGGCGACAACGTCCGGCAGCGTTCCGGCGAACTGCTCCGCGCCGCGCGCGGTCGTCAGCAGCACTGCGCGCTGCAGCACCGGATGGTTGGGGTCGAGCGACGCCCCCGTCGACACGACGGCGACCGCCGGCTCACCGAGCTTGGCGAACGCCTCTTCGGCCGTGGGGTACACGCCGCCCGGCCGCCAGAGGCCCTTCGGCGAGGCGAGCATCGTCCCGGCTCCGATGAGGATGCAGTCCGCGGCTGCCCGCAACAGCCCCATCAGGAACTTGTCGTCCTCGCTTCCGTCTGCGACGAGTGCGTTCGACTTCTCCACGCTCGGCAGCGCGACGATTCCGTCGAGCGTCTCGACGAAGTTCGCGTAGAGCACCCGCTCGGGCAGACCGAAGGCGCCGCCGTACAACGCGCGCAACATTCCCGGCAGCGGTTGCTCCGGGAGGCCGGGCTCCTCCCAGAGAAGATCAAGCACTGCGGGGCTCGATCACCTGCGGAGCTGTGCCAGAAACTCGCGCCGCAGGTCGGCGTCTTCGTCGTACAGCCCGCGCCAGAACGTCGTCACCGTGTGCGAGCCCTCTTCTTCGACACCGCGCATCTGCGTGCAGAGGTGCGACGCATCCAGGTGCACCGCGACGCCGTGCGGCGCGACGAGCTCTCCGAGCGTGTCGGCGATCTGCTCGCCGAGGCGCTCCTGCACGGTGAATCGGCGCGCGTACAGGCGAACGAGGCGGGTCAGCTTCGAGATACCGAGGATCTCGCTGTCGGCGACGTAGCCGACGTGCGCGACACCGTGGAACGGCAGCGCGTGATGCTCGCAGAGCGCGAAGAACGAGATCGGCCCTTCGACGATCTGGCTGTGCAGACCGGGCGCGCCCTGCGGCCTCTCCGAGGGGAACGCGGTACGTAGCTTCGCGTCGCCGTCATAGCCGGCCGTCGCGTCGAACATCGCCTGCAGGAAGCGACGCGGCGTGTCGACGGTGCCCGGCGTGTCGAGGTCCATTCCGAACGCGGAGAAGATCTCGCTCACGTAGCGCTCGTAGCGCGCCCAATCCTCGGACGAGACATCACGCTCGGGCCATCTGGACGGGAGCTCAACGATGCTCAAGCGATACCTCCTGTTTCGGGTGAACGGAAAGGATTGCGACGACCGCGACGGCCTCGGCGACGAGCACCCAGACGAACGCGAGGGGATGACCGAGGCCCATGCAGAGCCCAAACGCCGCGAGCTGCGTCGTCATTCCGAGATTCGCGAGCGTCGTGACCTGCCAGCCGTGGATCGCCCGGTCGCCGAGGATGCGCTCGGCGAGGCGGTCCTGCCAGCCGTAGAGCAGGCCGTAGGCGCGGCCGAGGGGCGAGGAGTCCCAGCCGGCCGCCGCGCCGCGAGAGAGCCGCTCGACGTTGAAATTCGTCGAGAGGACCAGCGTCAGCAGCACGAAGCCGAGCAGGGCGAGCGGCGTGCCCACCGCTGCAAACAGCGCGGCGTTGACGAGCAGGTCGCACTCGGAGTCGAGATAGCGGCCGAAGACGGTGACGCGGCCGGTCAGCCGCGCAAGCTGGCCGTCCGCGTTGTCGAGCACCGTCTTCACCTGCACGAGGAGCGCCGCGACGATCAGGTGGCCGAGCGCGAGCTCGACCGCGGCGGCGACGCCGGTCGCAGCAGCTGCGAGCACGACCGCCGGTGGCGGCACACGCAACGGCGCGAGCGCGAGCACGACGAGGTGGGCGACGGGACGGAACACGTGCTCGCAGAGCAGCTCCGTCCCCCGCCTCGACTTCTTCGACCGCTCGAAGCTACGCAAGCGCCCGTTCGCCGGCTTTGATCGCGTCGCGCGCAGCGTCGACCTTGTCCCACACGTTCCAGAGGAGGAAGCCGCGCGGCTTCCCGTCCTCGTCGACGTAGGTGATCGTCCCCTTCTTGAACGGCTCCTGCCAGTCCTCCACCGCCTCGAGCCGCGAGTCGACCTCGCCGACCGCCTCGTAGCCGAGCTCGAACAGGTCCGAGTAGAACAGCGGGATGTGGTCGTACGGCTCGTCGGCGCCCGCCATGTTTGCGCCGACGACGCGGCCGTGCGTGTTCGCATGATCCTCGTGCTCGACGCGGAAGCGCTTGCCGAGCACCGGGCTCGGGAAGTTCGCGACGTCACCTGCGGCGAAGACGTCGTCGCGCCCGCCGACGCGCCCGTGCTCGTCGACGACGACGCCGTTGTCGACGGGGAGACCGGCGGCCTCCGCGAGCTCGACGTTCGGGAGGATGCCGAGACCGGCGACGACGACGTCGGCGTCGATGTCCCCCGGATCGGAGACGGTGCCGCCCGCCTGCACGTCGATCCCCTTGTCGCGGTAGTACTGCGTCACGAAGTCGCCGAGGTCGCGCGGAAAGAGCCGGAAGCCGATCGTCGGCTCCGGGAAGATCATCGTCACCTTCGCGCCCGCGCCGACGAGCGCGGCCGCGATCTCGGAGCCGATGAAGCCGCCGCCGATGACCGTCGCGCGCGTTCCCTCGCCGACCTCGCCCTTCAGCCGGTGGAAGTCGTCGAGCGTGCGGAAGTAGACGACGTCGCCGTCGTTGCCCCCGAGCCGGCGCGGCGAGCCCCCCATCGCGAGGAGCACCTTCTCGTACGCGTACTCCTCCCCCTGGTCGTCGGTCGCGCGCCGCGCGTCGACGTCGAGCGACACGATTCGACGGCCGAGCACGAGGTCGGCGCCTTCGGTGTTCTTCCAGATCTTCGCCTCGTCGCCGCCGCTCCACAGGCCCTTCGAGAGCGGCGGGCGCTTGTACGGCGGGTGCGGCTCGTCGCCGACGAGGACGATCCGGCCGTCCGCGTCGTGTTCGCGGATTCCCTTGACGGCGGCGTCGCCCGTCATGCCGCCTCCGATGATCAGATACTTGGTCGATTGCATAGTCTCTTAGCGTCCCCCGTAGCTGGATTCTTACGTGAGCACCGACAGGTCAGATTGGAGTGAGGTCGACGGCGCCCTCGAGCGCACGTTCGAGTGTGCCTCGTTCGCCGAGGCCGTCGCGTTCGTGAACCGCGTCGCCGAGCTCGCAGAGCGCGAGAACCACCACCCGGACATCCTCATCAGCTACCGGAAGGTGACCGTCCGCTGGGTGTCGCATTCGGCCGGCGGAATCACCGACCGCGACCATGTGCTGGCTGCTGCGACCTCCGAGGTTTTTACAGCTTTCGCCAGATAATTGTTCCGAACGTGTGAGTCGGACCCCCCGGACGGGGTAGAGACGCCCGCGACATTCGATGGTCCACTGAGGCCTCCCAACGACCTCCGGCGGCTTCCTGTCGCCGATCCGTGCCGAAGGGCCTCTTATGCCTCACACCCTCCGAGTATTCGCCGCGCTTTGCGCGCTTGCAGGCTCCATGGCGCTCGCGCTGCTCAAGCCGCTGAGCGGCCGCGCCGCACCCGTTGCGAAGGCGCCGGCCCGAAAGCTCGCCGCCGCAAGGGCGGCGATGAGCCAGCGGGTCGTCCAGTACGCGAAGCGGTTCATCGGCGTGCGCTACGTGTACGGCGGCAGCTCGCCGCGCAGCGGCTTCGACTGCTCCGGCTTCGTCCGCTACGTCTACGCCCACTTCGGTGTCTCGCTGCCCCACTCGAGCTACGCACAGTTCGGCGACGGACGGAGGGTTTCGCGCAGCTCGCTTCGCCCCGGCGATCTCGTCTTCTTCGACGGCGTCGGCCACGTTGGCCTCTACGTCGGCAACGGCCGCTTCATCCACGCTCCGCACACGGGCACCCGCGTCCAGATCACGCCGCTCGCCGGCTGGTACAGCGCCCGCTTCTCCGGCGCCCGGCGGCTCAGGCTCTCCTAGCTCGGTAGGCGCGGGTCTTGGTGCGGTTGCCGCACACCGCCATCGAGCACCAGACGGCCGAGCGGTTCCGCGAGCGGTCGTAGAAGAGCCACTTGCAGAGGTGGCTGCGGCAGGCCTTCAGGCGCGCCCAGCTGCCGTCGGCCATCGCCGTGTAGACGATCCCGACGAGCTCCGCGAGCGCGCCGTCGACGTCGTGCTGCGGTGGGACGAGAACGGCGTGGGCGTCGTCGACGCGGACGACGAGCTGCGCTTCGAGCGATGCGTCCGTGGGGACGCCGTTGTTCGCGAGCGCAAGCGCGCGGATCGCGTCGCGCAGGGCGTGGGCGCGGGCGAGCTCGCGCGGCCCGACGCGGGCCGTGCGGTCGAGCAGGCCGAGCTCGACGAGGAGCAACCGGAGCTGCTCCGGGGAGTGCAGGACCTCGCGGCCGTGCTCCTCGTCGATCGTGTTGGCGAAGCGCTGGACGAGCGCCAGCCGTCCGGGCGCCGGGGCGCTCGGCTCGTAGTCGATCGACTCGACCGGGTCCACCCGGCGACACTATCGACCGGCGGACACAGGTGTCGGGGGGTATCCCCTTTTTCGCTCGTTGCGCTACTTGAGCTTGTCGGCCATCGCGGTCAAGAGCTTCCACGCGATGGCGGAGTTGCTTTCGACGAGGGGCCGGAAGTCCCAGGGGGTCATGCCCCAGCAGACCATGTCGCTCTTGGCGGTGATCGTGGCCGTGCGGTCGGAGCCGGTGAGGAGCGCGATCTCGCCGAAGTAGTCGCCCTCCTTGATCGTGCCGCGCGGCGCGCCGTCGACCGTCACCTCCGCTTCGCCCGACTCGACGACGAAGAAGCCCGCCCCACCGGCGCCTTCCTCGGTCACCGTGTTGCCCGCGGCGAACTTCCGCTCCCGCATCGAGCCGGCGATCGCCTGCAGCTCGCGGTCGTCGAGACCGGCGAAGAGCGGAACCTTCTTGAGGACGTCGACGGAGCCCCTGGCCACGGGGCAGTTATACACCGTTACCACTCGATCGTGAGAAATCGGCAGGATACGCCGGTGCGCCTGACCGTCATCGGTTGCTCGCCCGCCTGGCCCAACGCCGGCGGCGCCCAGTCCGGCTACCTCGTCGACGGCCCGGATGGGCGGCTCCTCCTCGATTGCGGCCCGGGAGTCCTCGCACGCCTGCGCGCGAACGCCGGCGGGTGGCCGGACGTCGACGCGGTCGCGATCACGCATTTCCACCTCGACCACTGGGGCGATCTCGTCCCGTGGATCTTCGGCGCCGCGTTCGGGCCGGGCCGTGAAGCGAAGCGGCCGGAGCTGTGGCTGCCCCCGGGCGGGTCGAAGCGCCTGCGCGAGCACGGCGAGCGCATGAGCTTCGCCGGCCAGATCGATGTCGCGTTCGACGTGCGCGAGTACGAGGACGACGCCGCGTTCGACACAGCCGGCTTCACGCTCACCCCGCACCGGCTCGACCACTATTCCGAGCTGACGTTCGGGCTGCGCGTGCAGAACCACGCCGGGACGCTCGCGTACTCGGGCGACACCGGCCCGAGCCATCGCCTCGTCGAGCTCGCGAAGGACGCGGATGTCTTCCTCTGCGAGGCGACGCTGCGCGAGCCGGAGCCCGCCGAGCGCGGCCACCTGAGCGAGGACGAGGCCGTCGAGGCGTTCCGCGCCTCGGGCGCGAAGCGGCTCGTCGTCATCCACCGCCCGGACGAGCTGCCCCTGTCGCCGGACGTGGAACGGGCCGCGGACGGCGACGTCATCACGATCTGAGGCGTACCATCGGAGCCGGCGAAGGACGGAGGTTCGGTGCTCTGGGGGGCAATCACGTGACGGAGGCTCGGTACGCCTGAGCCGCGCTACCGCCGAACAGGCGCGGCGGCGGTGCTGCGTGGGCTCGTCGACGAGGCGAACGACGGCCTGATCGTGCTCGACGAGGACGGCATCGTCCTCGTGGCCAATACGGCAGCCGCGACGATGCTCGGCCGAGGAGGCTCCGGCCTCGTGGGCAAGCCGCTCGGCGCCGGCGTGGCTGGAAGCGACCGGCGTCTCCTCCGCGAGGGCCTCCGCCGACTCGGCGCAGGAGAACGGGTGCTGCTCGACCTGCGCCTGCTGCACGGCGGCGGGTCTTCGACGGTCTCTCTGCGCGTTCTCCCGGGGGCAGGGCCGCGGCGCATCGCCGTCGCGATCTCACCGGAGCGGCCGGCCGCGCCCACGCCGCCCCGCCCGCGTACGACCGAGCGGGTCGACTCGCTGCTCCTCCGCTTACCGTACGCGGTGGTCGGGCTCCACCGCGACTTCCGCGTCGCGTTCGCGAACGCCCACGCGCGCTCCCTGTTCGGGCCGGGAGCCGTCCGGATCGGCGCTGTCCTCGGCTCGTCGGTGAGCCCGGAGCTGCGCGCTCTGGCCAAGCGGCTCGTGGCCGTGCCGGAGCCGCTCGCCCCGATCGAGCTGGCACTCGAGGATGATCGAGCGGTCCGCGTCAGCGGACTCGCCCCGTCGGCGGAGGAGCCGGCGGTGCTCTTCATCGAGGACGTGAGCGACCGTCACCGGCACGACCGCGTGATGCACGAGTTTCTCCGCAACGCGGCCCACCAGCTGCGGACTCCGGTAGCCGGGATCACCGCCGCCGTCGAGATGCTCCAGTCGGGCGCCAAGGAGCGGCCGGCTGAGCGCGACCGGTTTCTCGCGCACGTCGAACGGCACGCGGGGCGCTTGACGCGCGTGGCGCGCGGCGTGCTGTTGCTGTCCCGCGCGCAGGACGGCGAGCCGGCGCCGGTCGACTTCGTCGAGCTGCGCCCACTCCTCGACCGGCTCGTGGATGAGTCGGAACAACGTGACGGCGTGACGCTCCTGACGGATTGCCCGTTCGGGCTTGCCGCAATCGCCGCGCCAGACCTCCTCCACGAGGCGCTCGCCGCGCTGCTCGACAACGCGCTCACGCACACGAGCGAGGGCGAGGTCCGCATCTCCGCGACGCAGACGAACGGCCGCGTTGTCCTCACCGTCTCCGACCAGGGGCCGGGGATCCCGCCTGAGCTCGTCGACCGCGTGTTCGAGCCGTTCTTCCGTGCGACGACCTCCGGCGACGGGTACGGGCTCGGGCTGGCCATCGCGGCACAGGCGGTCGAGACGATGGGCGGCGAGATCGACGTGTCGTCGAGCGTCGGCGCGGGAACGTCCTTTACGGTGAAGCTTCCCTCCGCCACGGTCGTAACGTGAGCGCTCGCATCCTCGTCGTCGAGGACGAGCCGGCGATCAGCGATGCCGTGTCCTGCGCACTGCGCGAAGCCGGCTACGACGTCAACGTGGTCGCAGACGGCGACAGCGGGCTCGAGCAGGGGCGCAGTCACGAGTACGACCTGATGGTGCTCGACCTCTTGCTTCCCGGGATGCCGGGACTCGAAGTGTGCAGCCGGTTGCGCGCGGAGCAGAGCGACCTGCCGATCGTCATGCTCACGGCGCGCGACATCGAGTGCGACCACGTCACCGGCCTCGACACGGGGGCCGACGACTACGTGACCAAGCCGTTCTCCGTCGCCGAGCTCGTGAGTCGCGTGCGCTCGCTCCTCCGCAGGCGCGAGCTCGACCGGGCGAGCGGCGGCGCCGTGAAGAGCGTCGGTGGGCTGCGCCTGGACGTCGCGCGCCACACGGCGTCGATCGACGGCAAGGCCGTCCTCCTCACCCGCTCGGAGTTCCGGCTCGTCGCACTGCTCGCGTCGGCTCCCGGAAAGCCGTTCGAGCGCGAGGAGCTGATCCGTCATCTCTGGGAGAGCGACTTCGTCGGCGACCGCCGCGCCATCGACGTGCACGTGTCGAATCTGCGCCGGAAGCTCGAGCGTGACCCGCGGCGGCCCGAGCGGCTCCTGACCGTGCGCGGTGTCGGCTACAAGCTGGTTGCTACGTAAGCCAACCCGGAGGAAACGCCGACCTGCGGCTGAGGCGGGGCTGGCGTATTGTTGACCCGTGCTCGAGCTGCGAACATTCCGGCTCGGGGACGGAGGCAACGTGGTCGCGGCCTGCGGCGACATCGACTCGGAAGGGACGGCGCAGATTCTTGCGGCGGTGCTCCTGTGCGCGCGCGAGGGCATGGTCGTCGACCTGCTCCGGGCACGGCTCGTCGACGTCGACGCGCTCGACGAGCTGGTCACGACCGCAGCGCATGCCACGTTCGTCGCGGAGCGCCCCCTGACCGATGCGCTCGACCTGGTCGGCCAACACCGCCGGGTCGACCTCGCACCGACGCTGCGCGCGGCGGTCGCGACCGCCTAGAAGGGCTCGAAGGCTCGCTCGCCGAGCAGGCGGTGGCCCTCGACCGATGGATGGTCGCCGTCGTCCGTCAGAGCCTCGCGCATCCGCGTGGGACGCGCCGCGTCGGCGACCGTCGCGTTGAACGGGAAGAGCGGGACGCCCTGGCCGTCTGCGATCGCGCGGATCAGCTCGTTCAGTTTCTCGATGTCCGCAGCAGCACGGCTGTCGCCGTTGTTCCACGGCAGCACGTCGACGAGTGCGACGCGCAGCCCCTTGTGACGTGCGCGATGGAGCATGCCGGCGAGGTTCGCCGCGGCTTGCTCGACCGGCCGCCCCTGCACGACGTCGTTGATCCCGCCCTGCACGACGATCGCCTCGACTCCTTCGATCGCCTGCTCGAAACGTTTCGCGATCTCATCCGTGCGCTCGCCGTGAACGCCGAAGTTGCGCAGCTCGATCTCGCCGTGCTTGCGCATCGCCCACCATTCCCACTGGCTCCGCTCATCGGGATCGTCGATCCGCTTGCGCACCTTCGGGTCGGGATCCCACAGCGGCGAGCCCGCGGTGATCGAGTCACCAAGACAGGCGATGATCACGTGTGCGCCTCGCTCAGCGGTACGGCTTGAGGTCGACGACGAGCTCGCAGTCGAGCGCCTCCGCGATGCGCAGCAGCGTGTCGATGCGCGGTGGGCGGCCGCCGCGCTCGAGCCGCGCGATCGCCGACTGAGTCGTGCTGCACAGCTCGGCGAGCTCGCGCTGCGACAGGTTCATCGCGACGCGGCGCTCGGCGACCTTGTCGGCGATGTTCGCGAAGAACCAGCCGCGGTCGCCCGTGATGATGCGCTCGTGCAGCCGCTCGAGAGGCCGCTTGTCGATCGCCTTTGCGCGCGCTGCCATGACCTCAGGATAGCGAAGTTGCTATGAGACGCTCCTGCATCGGCACGACCTCGTCTCCGACATGCACCCGGCCGGGCACGACGACAGAGGCATAGACGCCGAGCGGGAGCGGTTCCGTCCTGCCCTCCCGCCGGTAGCGCGCGAGCGCCTTCAGCGTGTCCACGGTCGGGATGCCGGTGTCGGGATCGTGCGTCGTCACGGCGCAGCGGCCGACGTCGCCGTTCACCTTGATGGTGGCCTCTCCGACGCGGACGTACGTGCCCTGCCACTCGTCCTCCTCGTGTGCCCGCACTCCCGCGATCTCGAAGAGCATGCGGAAGCGCCGCCCGTCGAGCTCGTCCTCTCCGGCTTCCTCGGCCAGCCGCGCGAGCGACTCGCGCGACACGACCGACGCGCTGCCCGCGTACAGCCGGTCCGGCGCGCCCGCCTCGGCCCAGAGGAACGTCAACGGCTCGCCGGCGTAGGAAGAGATGGCCTCCTGCCACGGGCCGAGCACGCGGCGCGATGCGAGGGAGTAGCCGTACATCTCGACCTCGAATGGCTCTGCGTCGAGCTCGACCTTGCCGGCGACGCGCGTGCCATCCGGGAACGTGAGTGCAAGCTCGCGCGTCTGCTCGTCCCAGTCGGGACGAATGCGCACGAGCGGGCCGTTGCGCTTGTTGTTGACGAGACGGCGATCGCGGTCGACGAGCCAAAAGCGGCGGTTGCCGGCAACGCCGCGCTCACCGAGCTCGACCTCGTCCGGGTGCACGAGCCCGAGCGACTTGACGGGCGCGATCGAGATGCGCACGACGCGGGCGGCCACGCGCGCAGAGTAGCTAGGCGGGCCCCTCGACTCGAGTCTCGCTGCGCCCCTTTGCGCCTTCCAGGTCGAAGATCCAGAAGTCGCGACCCGTGACGTGCACCGCGACGTTGTAGACGGGGATCTTGCCGATGCAGCCGCCGAACGTCCCGGCATGCGCATGCCCGTGCAGCACGAGGTCGGCGCCGTACTCGGCGATCGGCGTTGCGAGCCGGTCGCTGCCGAGCATGACGTGGATCCCTTCCGGCTCGCCGGCGATCGTCGCCTCGATCGGCGAGTAGTGGAGCAGGACGACGCGAAGGTCGCAGTGCACGATCTCTTGCAACCCCTTCCCGATCGCTTCCGCCTCGGCCGTCGTCTCGGCGTAGACCTGACGCAGCAGCGGCTCGCCGAAGTCGGGGAGCACCGAGCCCGGGAACCCGCCGACGAATCCCTTTGCGCCGACGACGCCGAGCTCGAGACCGGCGATGGTGCACGTGCGCCAGTTGCGCTCGAGCACCTGCACTCCCGCCTCCGCGAGTAGCGCACGGATGTCGTCCTGGCGACCGGCGTGGTAGTCGTGATTTCCGAGCACCGTGAAGACGGGGATGTCGAGGTCCCGGCACGCGTCCGCGAGCACGGCGGCCTGCTCCGGCTCGCCGGTCGTCGTCAGGTCGCCTGCGAGGAGGATGACGTCGGCCTCCTCTTCGATGCGCTGGAACGCGGCGACAACGCGCTCACGTGTCGCCTCGGACGCATGGACGTCGCCTGCTGCTGCGATCCGGATCACGCCCATCGATGTTGCACCTGAGCCGGAATCGGAAACGGCGCAGCAAATGCCCGAGTCATCATTTCCCGAGCTGATCGAGGCGATGAAGGCAGCGGCGGGGGTCCTTGCCACAGCCGAGATCCCCTTCGTGCTCGGCGGCGGCCTGTCGGCGTGGTCCCGCGGCGGGCCGCGGAGCGAGCACGACGTCGACTTCCTGCTCAAGCCGGAGGACGCCGAAGCCGCGCTCGCTGCGTTCGAGCAGCTCGGCTGGAAGGTCGAGCGGCCGCCGGAAGGCTGGCTCTACAAGACCTGGCATGAGAACGGCGCGCTCGTCGACCTGATCTTCAATCCGGCGAGCGGCCCGATCACCGACGAGATGATCGATCGGGCGCCGGAATCCGAGGTGATGGCGCTCCGCGTCAAGGTCTCGACGCTCGAGGACGTGATGGTGTCGAAGCTGATGGCGATGACCGAGCAGGAGCCGGACTTCAGCAGCGTGCTGGAGTGGGCGCGCGCGTTGCGCGAGCAGATCGATTGGCAGGAGGTGCGCTCCCGCACCGAGGCGTCGCCGTTCGCGAAGGCGTTCTTCACCCTCGTCGAGGCGCTCGGGATCGTCGAGGGCGTGCCGGCGTGACTACGAGCGGGAGCGGGCGTTCTGTTCCGCAACCTCCGCACCGGCGCCGAACTTCTCGACGACCCAGTAGCGGTCGGTGCGCTCGACGACCTGCTCGACGTCGGGCAAGAGGTGCTCGTCGTCCGGCTTGACGAAGAACCGGTTCGGATTGGCGCGAACGGCTTCGTACTCCGAGAGCGACATCCGGATGAGCTCGATGCAGGACTCGTCCGCGCACTCGCAGACCCACTCCCCCGAATCGGGCGTGACGACGCTGAAGCCTTCGTTCAAGTCACGCATCCGATCGTTGATCTCCCGGAAGAGCGACTGGTTCCTTCCGGCGCGTGCCTGACGGTCGTTCAGGTCGTGAGAGATAGCCATGCCGAACCTCCTGGGCCAAACAGAATGAGTCCGGGGTTCGACTCTCGAAGCACTCCGCCGCTCAGCGGCGCAGTCTTATGAGATTGGGAGGGCACTAGAAGGGCCTCGCCTCGGCCTGACCATCCTAGCGGGTCAGAAGAAGAACTGCGCCCAGGCCGTCCACCAATCGTCCGCGCGGGAGACGATTGTGAGCGGGCTCGTGACTTCGACACCGCGGCGATTGCGGTACTCGACGAGGCGGTCGGTCGTCGTGAAGTCGACCTGGATCTCGCATGGACGGCCGGGATCGTAGGGCCGCACCGCCGAGAGATCCTTCAGCGCGCGCTTCGCGCCGTCCTCGATCAGCTCGCGTGCGCGCACGGCCGGCAGGTTGCGCGCGCTGTAGCGCCCGAGCCCGACCTTCACCTCGACGGTCGTCAACCCGTCGCCGAGCAGGTGCGTCGCCTCGCGGCACACCGCGCGGTCGCCGGTGACGAGCAGCACCGGGCAGCCCCACTGTCCGCAGAGCGCCGCGTTGATGCCGGTCTCGCCGACCTCGACGCCGTTGAACTGCAGCTTCTGCCACGCCTGCCCGGATACCGTGTGCGAGAGCACGCCGTCGGGTGTGCCTGCCATTGCGTGCATGCCGACGAACAACGCCGCGTCGCAGCCTTGCTCGAGGAACTCCGTGTACTCCGTCCACTCGCTCTGGACGACGAACTCGCAATCGGGATCGAGCAGATCCGGTAGCAGCGAGTTGAAGGTGTAGTCGCCGCCGGCGCCGTGGCAATCCATGACGACGATCTCTTTCGCGCCTGCCGATTTCGCACCGCGCACGGCGGCGTTGATCTCTTCGGTATAGAGACGCCGCGCCTCGTGGTAGAGCGTGCTGTTCTCGCCACCGGCTTGCGCCCACTTGACGACGCCTGCGACGCCTTCGATGTCGCTGATCACGTGGACGCGCACGGCGGCAGACTACTGTCCAACCGATGGAAACGGGACTTGCGGGCAAGGGCGTCGTCGTCACCGGCGCGTCGGGCGGCATCGGCTCCGCGACCGCGCGGACATTCATGGCCGAGGGCGCGCGCGTCGTCGTGCACTACAACGCCGGCCGCGAGCGCGCCGAGGAAGTGGGCGGCCAGGCGATCGTGCAAGCCGACCTCACGAGCGCGGACGACGTCGCGCGGCTGTTCGACGAGTCGCGTGCAGCCCTCGGCAGCATCGACGTGTGCGCGGCCGTCGCAGGCGTGTGGCCGTCGGCGGACGAGCCGGTGTGGGAGCTGCCGCTGGAGCGGTGGGAGGCGACGCTACGTGCGAACCTCACCGCGACCTTCCTGACGGCACAGGCGTTCCTGCGCGAAGTACAGCGCAACGGGCACGGCAGCCTCGTCCTCGTCGGCTCGACGGCCGGCCGGTTCGGCGAGGCCGGCCACTCCGACTACGCGGCCGCGAAGTCCGCGATCCAGGTCGGGCTGCTGCTCAGCCTCAAGAACGAGATCGTGCGCATCGCGCCGCGGGCGCGCGTCAACGCGGTCGCCCCGGGCTGGACGTATTCGCCGATGACGCGCGGCGCTCTGGACGAATCACTCGTTCGGAGGATCGCCAGGACGATGGCGTTGCAGAAGGTCGCCACCGCCGACGACATCGCGCGTGCAATCGTCGTGCTCGCGTCCGACGAGCTCTCGGGGCACATCACGGGCGAGCTCGTGACCGTCGCCGGCGGCATGGAAGGGCGCACCATTCGCGAGTCCTAACGCGTAGCGGCGCTCACGAGGAGCGCCGCCGCAGGACATTCCGAGCCGCAGGTGATTGCCGTCAGCCCCCGGCAGAACTGTCCGGGCCGTTCATCGGCGCGCGCGGCGCCGCACTTGAGCGTGAAGTAGCCGTGTCAACCAAGTCCGAGGGATAGATCAACAACGTTCGGACCGCGATATTTGGGGTGCGGCGTCGAGGGAGCCCCGTTGCGGCGGGGGCTTTCTCCCGCCGCTTCGAGGTACGAGAGCAGGGCTGGCGGCGGCCCCGCTCTCTCATCTCGGCTTCAATGGCCGGATGTCGCGCTTTCTCGACCGGATCGCCTCCGGGACGCCGCTCGTCGCAGACGGCGGCATGGGTGCGCTGCTCGCGAGCGCCGTGCCCGGCCTGCGCTGTCCAGAGGAAGCCAATCTCCGCGCAGCCGAGAGCGTCGTCGCCGTGCACGTCGGCTATATCCGCGCCGGCGCCGACCTGATCGAGACCAACACCTTCGGCGCGAACCGGCCGAAGCTCGCGGCGCAGTTCCTCGAGGACGAATTCGAGGCGATCAACAACGCGGCCGTGCGACTCGCCCGCGAGGCGCGCGAGATCTGCGGGCGCGAAGTCTTCATCGCGGGCTCGATCGGGCCGCTCGGCGACCTCGAGCTGCGCGGGCAGGACGCGTCGTCGCTCTATGCCGAGCAGGCGCGAGTGCTCGAAGGGCGCGGCGTCGACCTGTTCATGATCGAGACGTTCTACGACCTCGACGATCTCGAGACGGCGATCGTCGCGGTGCGCTCCGTCTCGCGGCTTCCGGTCGTGGCGCTGATGACCTTCGACGGCGACGCGGAGACGCTCGCAGGCGTCTCCGCCGGAGACGCGGCGGTGCGCCTGCGCGCCCACGACCTGGCCGCGTTCGGCGCGAACCACGGGCAGGGCCCCACCGCGGCTCTGCACGCGCTCGCGGAGATGCGATCGGACGGCGCGAAGCTCGCGGCGCTGCCGAACGTCGGCCTCGCGAGCATGTCCGGGCAGCGAATCGTCTTCCCGCACGCGACGCCGGCGTACTTCGGCGAGTTCGCCGCGCAAGCCCGCTCCCTCGGCGCGGCGATCATCGGTGGCTGCTGCGGCACGACGCCGGCGCAGATCGCGGCGATCCGCGCGGCGATCGACGAGAACGCGCGCCCATCCGGATCACTGCTCGTGCGCGAGCGCGAGCAGGCGACGGAGGTCGCGGCGGCATCGGAGCCGACGCAGCTGCAGCAGCTGCTCGCCGCCGGCGAGTTCGTCATCTCCGTGCAGCTCGACCCGCCGCTCGGCGCGAACGCGGACGGGTTGATCGAAGCGGCGCGCGCGATCCGCGACTCCGGCAAGGCGCAGTTCGTCGACGTCAACGACAACCCGCGTGCGCGCGCGCGGATGAGCGGGATGATGGCGAGCGTTGCGATCGAGCGTTTCGCGGGCGTCGAGACGATCCCGCACCTGACGCCGCGCGACATGACGTTGAACGGTCTCGAATCGCTGCTGCTCGGCGCCCACGCGGAGGGCGTGCGCAACATCCTCGCAGTGACCGGCGACCCTCCCGAGGCCGGCGACTACCCCGGTACGCACGGCGTCTACGAGGTGGATTCGATCGGCCTCGTCGAATTGATGACGCGCATGAACCGCGGCGAGGACTTCCACGGCCGCACGATCGATGCTCCGACGTCGTTCTTCCCCGGTGTGGCGGTCAATCCGACCGCCGACGACCTCGGTCTCGAAGCAGACCGCTTCAATCAGAAGATCGAGGCGGGTGCGCGCTTCGCCATGACGCAGGTGCTGTTCGACCTCGAGCCGCTCGAGGCATTCCGCGACCGGATCGGCGGCTCGTGGCCGATTCCGATCCTCGTCGGCGTCTGGCCGATCCGCACGTACGAGCTCTTGATCCGCATGCACAACGAGGCGCCCGGCATCGTCGTTCCCGAGCACGTGCAGCAGCGCTACCGCAACGCCGGCGCGGACGCGCGCAGGGTCGGCGGCGAGCTCGGGCTCGAGCTGCTTGCGCGAGCGCACGAGCTCGCTCAGGGCGCGTACGTGATCGCGCCGTTCCGCGCGCCGATGAACGTCGTCGAGTTCCTGCCTCATCCGTCGGCGCAGGATCCGGTCGAGACCGGTTCCTGACGCGCGCGCAGCGCGTCGGCGACGATCGTCGACGGCGTGCCGAAGCCGCCGGACGTCGTGAGCCGTGCTGCGAACACCGATGCCTGGACGCGTCCGCGCGTGTCGATCGCCGGGCCGCCGGAGTTCCCGTGCCGCACCCTGCCGGCGAGAGCCGTGATCGTGCGGGAGACAGGACCATGTCCATAGGCGTTCTGCGACAGCACCGTTGCGGTGCGCCCGACCCGTCCCGGCGTCGAGGTGAGGGGGCCGTCTTCCGGATAGCCGACGATCGCAACCGCCGCGCCGTCGACGGGCGATTGGAGCGGCAGCGGACGGCGCCGGGCCGCGTCGACGACGAGGAACGCGATGTCGTTCCTCACGTCGAACAGCACCGGGGTAGCACGCAGCAGCCGCGTCGAGCCGAGCAGCTGGACGCGCGTGTCGTCCTCACCCGCTACGACGTGCGCCGCAGTGACGACCAGGTGCGGTCGCGCGAACCAACCGGTTCCCTCGATGCCGATGCCGCACGCGGTGCCGAGGATGCGGACGACCGACTGCGACGCGCGACGGATCACCGGGTTGCGCACCACGCTCGGCGACGGCGGCTGCGCGGGCGCGGCAGGCCCCGCGATTGCCGGGAACGGGTCGATGCGCGCGAGCAGGTGCAGGACGGTGCGCGGCGGCACCGCAGCGTCGAGGCGGCGGACGATTGTCGAGCGCAGCACCTCGTGGCGCAATCGCGTTTGCCCGGGCAGGAGGAGCGCCGTCGCGCCGAGCACCCAGACGAACGCGACGCCGGTGGCTGCGCCGAACAGGACCCCGGCCGCCGAGTCGAAGAAGCGGAACGGCGTCAGGCGCAGGCCGCCGCGGACGAACGCCCCGACGACGGATGCGACCGCCTGCAGGAGGACGGCGCCGACGACCGCGCCGACCAGGCTCGCGACCGGCGTCCACTGCGACGCGGCGCCGCCGCGAAGCAGGTGCGGCCCGAGCCGCGAGCCAGCGTACGAACCGGCGACGAGGCCGATGAGCGAGAGCGCGCTCGCGATCAGGCCGCGCCGCCAGCCGCCGAGCGCGGACACGAGAATCAGGGCGAGCGCGATCCAGTCGACGGCGGTCACAGCGGAGCGAAGCTACACTGGGCCGTCGCCAGGGGGCGTAGTTCAGCTGGTTAGAACGCCGGCCTGTCACGCCGGAGGTCGCGGGTTCGAGTCCCGTCGCTCCCGCTCTACCCACCCCGCTTTTCCGCGACCGGACCGCTTAAGCTCGCGCGAATGGAGCTCGCGACGCTGCTCGAGCTGCTGTATTCGGCGCGCAACCGCAGCAAGACCGTGCAGGCCACCGTCCGCCGACGCCACCGGCAGGCACGAGAGCTCGAGCTCATGCGAGCGCGCGGCTTCCGTCTGGAGCTGCCTCGAATTCCGCCCGAGGAAGGACGGTGGCGAGAGCCGGCAGAGTTGGTAGAGACGACGACGCGCCTGTGGGCGGCCCGCCCCTACTGGCTTCGGTGGGAGACGGCCTTCGACGATTGCGAGTCCGCCCCCCGCACGAGCGTCGGCGTCAAGGAAGGCGAGCTGTTCTGGCACCGGTTCGGTGACGACGAGGTCCACTCGAACGAGCATCGTCCGGGCGGTGGGACAATGAGCACGAGCGAGGAGCTGCTGCTCGATCCTTCGCCGCTTCTCGCCGCCTACAGATTCGAGATCGGATCTTCTGCGACGCTCGTCGGCAGACCGGGCATCGAGATCGCGGCGCGTCGTCGTCCAGGCGCAGACCGCCACGGGCTCGGCCCGCTCGCCGACGACATGGCTCTCTTGATCGACGAGGAGCGCGGCGTTCTGCTGCGGTCGGCGATCGTCGTCGACGGTGAGGAGATCTCGTCGAACGAAATGGTCGAGCTCAGGTTCGACGAGCCGATCCCGGGGAAGCTGTTCCGCCCGCCGGCGTGACCGGCGCTCGCCGACTCGGCCGCGGCAAGGGCTCCTAGACTGCGGACGCATGGAGTTCACCTGTGTCTGGCGGGGCGAGTTCGAGAACGCCGAGATCAACGAGCTGCATGCCGAAGCGTTCGAGCACCGCGTCCTCGACGACGATTGGAAGCACCAAGTCCACACGCACAGCCTCGGCTGGGTGTGCGCTCGGCAGGGGGGCGAGCTCGTCGGCTTCGTCAATGTGGCTTGGGACGGCGGGGTGCACGCGTTCCTCCTCGACACGATGGTCTCCAAGCGCGCAGGCAGGAGGGGAATCGGGACCCAGCTGGTGGCAGTTGCCGTCGCCGAGCTACGCGCGGCGGGTTGCTACGAATGGCTGCACGTCGACTTCGAGGACGACCTGCGGACGTTCTACTTCGAGGCGTGTGGGTTCACCCCGACGACCGCCGGCCTGATCCGTCTCTGATCTCCTCGCGCGCCTAGGACGTGTGCTGGAAGCGCGCGACGGTGAAGCCGACGAGGAGCGGCGGAGCGAGCATGAACACGAAGAGCATCGACGTCATCACGACGAGCACCGCGCCGTGCGTGTGGTCGTAGACGAACGCGTACTCGATCATCCCCGCGATCACGACGTAGGCCAGGAGGGTCCACCCGGCGACCTGACGGAACCGCTGCCAGGCGAATTCGCGCTGACGGGCCAGGAGGACGACGCCCGCGCCGAGCACGATCGCCGCCGCCGCCAGCAAACCGACGGCGGGGCCGAGCGGCGCCCGCTTCGGGAGATAGGCGGCGAGGTAGCTGACGCCGCCGGCGATCAGCGCGAGCGAGAGCATCCACAGCGCCGTCACCGGGGGCACCTTGCGGTTGGCCCAGGCCACTTGATCGGGCGCGCTCATCAGCTTGCGAGCCTCGTCATGATGATCAACGTCCCGATCTGCATTGCGCCCGTGATCCCGGCCGTGAAGATGAAGCGGCGCATCAGCTTTTCGATCACCGCACCGTTCGGTTGCGGCTTTCGCAGCTCGAAGAGGACGGCGATGTTCGCGGGCTCCAGCAGGCCGATCGCGATCACGGCCATCACGCCTACGACCGCGAACGAGGCGACGACCCACGCATGGCGCGGGTAGGAGGTATCGAGCATCCCGTTGTACCGCGCGAGCTGGAATCCGGCGGCGAGCGTCATCGTCACGAGCACGGGAATGATCAGCACGAGCTTCGGCATCAGCTTCTTGGTCAACTCGATCCGCGCGGGAATGGACAGCCGCCCGAGGATCGGACCGAGCACGAACCCGAGGAAGAGATCGAGGGCCGTCCAGATGCCGCCGCCGGCGACGTGGAAGAAGTCGAGCGCCCAACGCGAGTTCGTGCCGATCGCGGCGACGACCGCTGCGACGACGAGACCGACGAGCGGCAGCGCCTTGACCGGCAAGATCTGGACCGGCGCGTCCCGGCCCGGGCTCTCGTGGGCAGCTCCGGCTACGGGATGCTCGACGGCGGCCACCGACGCGACACTAGCCGCCGGTCCTGTCGACGACAAGCCCTCGCCCGCGCGCCTTCTCGGTCGGGCCCCAGGTGCGGGGCCCGACCGTTCCTACGCTCTTCCGCTAGGTCAGCCTCCGATGATGCTCGGACCGGACACCTGGTTCGCGACGCGGAGCTTGTTCACGGTGTTGTCGTCCGCGTACGCGATGTGCGCGAATCCGGTCGTCGGGTCGACGACCTCGCTGATGAAATCGAGCAGGTTGCGATTCGACGTCGGATCGACGCAGAAGATGCCGAGGTTGCAGATGTCGCCGACGTGCATCGGCGTCGTCGTGACCGCGCCGGTCGTCCACGTTGCAACACCCGTGGGCGACGTCAGGTCGAGCGACTGCCCCGCGTAGAGGTTCCAGCTGCAGGTCGGCGGATAGAACGACGGATTGCCGTTGCCGGGCCCTGCGCAGCCGCCCGGATCGAACTTGCCGGCCGCATCGGTCGGCTCGGTCTCATTGGTCCGGAGGAACGCGACGTCGACCTTGCCCGGGTCGCCGGCGGCGATCGCCGGGAAGACATCGGTCTGCGGCGCGCTGCCGGGATCGACGAGATACGCCGTCGCCGCGCTGCCCGGGATGACCCCGCCGCCGCCGTCCCACGTGCTGCCGCCGTCGGACGACCACGCGACCCATGTGTGGTACGCGCACGTCGGATCGGACTGCACGGTTCCCGCCGTCGACTCCGCTGCACACGTTGCCGGATTCCCGCTCGGCGACGACGTCGTGAATGCGTAGTACGGGTTCCCCTGGTCGTCGAGCGTGAACGCGGCGAACGGCGTCGAGGTGTCGTGACCGACGCCCGCGTCGTAGGCGAGCTGCGGCGTCCACGACCTGCCGTTGTCGTCGGACCAGGCGACGAACATGTTGTGGAACGCCTGGGCCATGCTGACGTTGCAGCCCGTGGCCGAGCTCTCCGGGTCGGAAGCGATCCACGCGACGTAGATGCGGCCGGCATGCGGGCCGGACCGCGCGATGTCGGCTCCGGTCGGCACCGTGTTGCAAGCCGAATCCGCGAGCGCGACGGCGGCCTGGTCGGCTCCGTTCACCGTGAAGTTCGCCATCACGTCGATCGGCGCGCCGAACGTCTTGGCGCCGTCCTGCGAGATGTTCACCCAGATCTGGCTCGGCCCGTAGAAGTCGTGGTAGGCGAGCGCGACCAGGGCCGAGTTGGTGGTGCCTCCCGGCGGGATGTACGCGGCTCCCCACTGGCGGTCGACGCCGAACGGCGAGCAGCTCGTGCCGCACAGGTTCGAGTCCGCCGCCAGGTCGACGTTGTTGTTGCCGTAGATCCAGGTCTTTCCGTCGTCGAGCGACTTCCAGACGTCCGCCTGCAACGGCGCAGTCTCCACGCTGCCGGCGAGATTGCATTCGTAGACGGCGTTCGACTGGTCGGTGAACACGCAGTCGTCGCCGCTCGACGGATCCGCCGTGGTCGTCGGCGTCCATGTCGACCCGTGGTTCGTCGACTTGTACAGCAGCGTTCCACCGCTGGGCGTCGTGTCGTAGAGCTCGCCCTTGGTGTTCGCCGCGCTGTCCGGCTCGCCGCCGAACGGCCCGACGTCGGCGAGCTTGTAGGCGGGAGCGGTGGGACGCGGCGCCGGCTTGGCGCTCGCCTCTCCTGCGAGGACCAGGATCAGGGCACCACTGAACAGCGCGACCGCGATCGTGGCGGCGCGCGGGTGACGAGTTGTCATCGTCGGCATTCCTCCCATCAGTTCGATGCCGCCCGCTTCCGTGAAACGAGGGGCAGCCGAAGGCGGATACGGGCCGGGTGGGCACTCGACCAGGCGCAGGCGGCTGCAGCACAGCCGAAGAGCGCGACCGACACCACGGTGACGGAGGACGAGAGCGAGAACCGCAGGTCGAGCAGGCCCGTCCCGATCACCGACGCCGCGACGAGGAAGTAGATGCAGGCGATGAACGCAGCGGTCACCTCGCCCCGGCGCTCTTCCGGTGCGATCTCGTTCAACTCCTGCTGTGCGTTCAGAAACGTGATGCCGTGGCCCGAGCCGGCCACGATCGAACCTGCGAGCAGCGCGGCGAGCGAGTGGAGCGGCGACGCGAGCACGAGAGCGACGAGCCCGGCCGCGAGGATCGCGAGGCCGGCTGCCTGACTGGTCCGGGGCGACCCCTGCCGTCGCTGCGAGACGACCTGCGTCACGAACGAGGAGACGAGCGCGACCGCGGCGATCGCGGCGAGGAGCGCGAGGTCGTGCGTGCCGAGCAGGTCGGCCGCATACGACGGGATGATCGAGAGGTACAGGGCGACGACCGCCCACACCGTCGCCGCGGCGAGGCTGACGCGGATGAAAGGCGAGCGGATCCGTCTCGGCACGCGCGGCCACTGGACGCGCCACGACTCGCGTCGACGCTCGCCGCCTGCAGGAAGCGCGAGGGTCCAGGCGGCGGCGGCGCCGGTCAGGCCGAGGCCGACGAAGAAGGAAAGCCGCAGCCGGTCGGGCGCCCACGCTGCGAGCAGGCCGGCCAGAAGTGGGCCCGCCGCGCTCCCGCCGGCCTGAGCAAGGCCGGCGAAGAGCGCGGCGCGGCGGCGATCATGCTGCGGATCGAGCTCGACGAGCGCGGCCGTCGCGGCTCCGCTGATCATCCCGACCGCGAGCCCCTGGACCGCACGAGCGGCGTAGAGCCACGCAGGACTGCGGGCGAACGCGAACAGCAGCAGCCCACCGCACGCGACGGCGAGGCCGGCGAGGATCACCGGCCGCCGTCCGAAGCGATCCGAGAGGCGGCCGAACAGGATCAGCGCGGGAACGAGAACGACCGCGTAGGTCGCGAAGATCGTCGTCAGCACGAGGCTCGAGAAACCGAACGTCTGCGCGTAGACGGCGTAGAGCGGCGTCGCCAGGTTCGCCCCGGCCATCAACACGAGCCAGGCCGCCCAGACGTTCAGCGCCGGGAAGAGCCCCCGCATTCAGTTCGGCTACCACCCGACGGCTACATGCAAACAGCCGACGCACTCACGCCCCGATCGCCTGCGCGATCGCATCCGCGAGCAGCCGGTGGCCGGCAGCCGACGGATGGATGTTGCACGTGCCGTCCGGCAGCCTGATCAGCAAGCCCGCAAGGCATGGGTCGCCGTTGTGCGCGAGGGACGGGCCGGCAAATGCGCCGAAGCCGTCGGCGACGACGACGCCGAATGGGGCCGACACCGAAGAGATCGCGGCGTTCAGGAATTGCGCACCGGCGATCTGCGCCGGATCGCTGTAGCTCAGCGAGTAGTACGACAGCGCGACGATCGTGCCGGTGTAGCCCGCGTCGACGCGCAGCTCCCGGTAGATCGTGGCGAGGTTGGTGGCGATCTCGGCGAAGACGCCGCCGAGCTCTCCCGGGGACGTACAGTGGTCGGCCGTCGTCTCCTGGCAGAGGAATGCGTCGTTCGCGCCAATGTCGATCGTGACGAGCTGCGTGTGCTTGTGGGACGCCAGGTACTGCAGCGCGTACTGCATCTGCGTCCCCTGGTACTGGGCGTGCAGCGGATAGAGCGTCGAGTAACCGGTGGAGGAGTCGAGCGAGTTCTCGCAGCCGTTGCTCTGCGCACCGGCGACCAGCATGCTCGCCGTCGTCTCTCCCGGGCACGACGCGTTCGAGACGCGTTCGTTCAGCTGCTGTGCGAGGAACTCGGGATAGCCGACGAAGGAATGGGCGTCGAGATAGTTCGGCGCCGGCACGGCGGCCGACGGCACGTACCCGAAGGCGACCGAGTCGCCGAGCGCAAGGTAGGTGCCGTTCGCGTCGGAGCCGTTCACCGGGTCGGCCGGCGCCGCGGCGACGGCGATCGTTGCAGCGACGAGGAGCGCCGCGGCAAGAGCGAGAGTCAAGCGCATGTTCCCTCCCAGACGTGGTGGCCACGACCGGCCGCACGGCGTGGCTGGCTGGAGCAGAGACCCCATCCAACACCCCGTTGACTACCGAGTCAATGTGTCAGGAGAGCGGCACGCCCGGGAGGACGCCGAGCGACTTCGCCTCGCGCGTCATCGGGAGCAGCGCCGGGTCGAGGTCGCGGAGGAACGCGTCGCTCGGCTCCCAGGGCTCCTCGGCCCAGACTCCGCCGCCGCACATGGGGCAGCGCGCCGGCTCCGTCCGCCGCGAAGCGCCGTAACCGCAGTCGTCGCAGCGGAATCGCCGCAGCGGCATACCGGTTCGGGTCGGCGGCGTCGTGAACCAGTTGTCGTACTGCGGCATTTCAGGACCCCCCAGCCCAGTGCAGCGAGCCTGAATTCTGACGGGTCAATACCCGGGATGCAAGAAATGACGCAGCTATGTGAGACGATCTGAAGCCGCCGGCTGGAGCCGCTCGTCGCGCTCGTCGCTCCCCCTCAGGACGAGCGCGCCGACGAGGAGCAGGAGCACCTCGACGATCGTGATCGCGACCCGGTTCAGCACGGTCGCGCCGAGCGCCGGTGCGGCCGGCGCGATCGCCAGCATCAGCCCGTACATCGAGGCTTCGCGTGGGCCGAGCCCGGACGGCGCGAAGAACGACACGACGGCGACGATCGCGCCGACCGCGCCGACCCCGCCGAGGAAGACGACGTCCACGAACTCCGTGTGGGCGCCGACGGCGCGGAGGAGGAACCAGAGCCCGATGCCGCCGACGACCCAGGTCCCGCAGTAGAAAACGAAGAGAAAGGCCATCGTCGACGCGTGCAGGCGCGGCACGCCGTGGTAGCCGAAGCGGCGCGCGATCCGCGAGGCGAGGGGGCAGAAGACGCGAGGGTGCAACAGGACGGCGACGACGACCGCGAACGCGACGAGCGGCGCGAGAGGAGCGTTCACGCCGTCGACCCAGAAGAGCGAGATGACGAAGACGACGACGCCGGCGACGGCCGAGATGCCCGCCTCGATCAGCATCGACAGCGTCACCAGCGTGCCGTTCGTTATCCCGGCGCGGCGCGCGGCGACGACACGTGCCGCCGGCGTCCAGACGCCGCCGGGAACGTATTTCGCCAGCATCGAGACCATCTCCGCGCGCAGCGCCTGCGGATAGGTGATCTGGTAGCCCCAGTCGGCGAGGATGCGCATCCACCCGAGGACGAACAAGAGGTAGTACGCCGCTACGAAGCCGCAGCCGATCGCGAACTGCACGAGGTCGGCGTTGCGCAAGTCGTCGCCCGCGCCGTGCAGCGAGCCGCGCACGGCCCAGCCGACGATGCCGAAGAACACGGCCAGCAGCACGAGCTGCAGCGCGACGAACGCGCGGGGATGGCGCTTCAGGACACCCACGCGTCCATGGTACGCGGGTAGATTCGCCCTATCGAGCGGACGCTCCCCTACGCCTGGTACGTCGATCCCGAGATCCTCCGCCTCGAGCAGGAGCGGATCTTCCGCGGGACGTGGCAGTACGTCGGCCATCTCGGCGAGCTCCGAGGGCCCGGCTCGTTCTTCACCACCCGTGCAGGCGCGCAGCCGATCGTCGTCACGTGCGCACGTGACGGCGTGCTGCGCGCGTTCCTCAACGTCTGCCGGCACCGCGGCTTCCCGGTCGCGGAAGGCAGCGGGGCGCGGGAGACGATCCAGTGCCCGTACCACGCGTGGACCTACGGGCTCGACGGCTCGCTGCGGGCGGCACCGCGCTCGGACGAGGAGCCGCACTTTCCGCGAGACGAGCTCGGGCTGTGCGGGATCGCGGTTGACACCTGGGGCCCGTTCGTGTTCGCCAACACGTCACGCGACTGCGAGCCGCTGAGCGAAGCGCTCGGCTCGATGCCCCTCCAGGTCGCGGAGCTCGGCCTCGAGGTCGACTCGCTCGTCCATTACTCCCGTTGGGAGGCGGAGCTCGACGCGAACTGGAAGATCGTCTGCGAGAACTTCCTCGAGTGCTACCACTGCCAGGTCGCGCACCCGCAGCTCGCCGAGATGCTCGACACGTCGGCCGAGGCCTATGCGCTCTCGACGGACGGCCGACTCTCGTCACAGCGAGGGCCGACGCGCGAGACGCCGCGGACCCGCATGCACCTCGACGGCGAGCTGGCGCGGTCGCAGTTCCATTTTCTCTGGCCGAACCTCGGCGTCAACATCTTCCCCGGTCGACCGAACATCTCGATCGGGCCGATGATCCCGCTCGAGCCGGGCCGGACGGCCCGCTTCCTCGACTACTTCTTCGGCCCCGAGGTCGACCAGGCCTGGATCGACGAGCTGATGGAGTTCGACGACCAGGTCGGCCGCGAGGACAAGGGCCTCGTCGAGGGCGTCCAGCGCGGCCTCGCCGCGGGAGGCCTCGAGCACGGCTACCTGATGAGCCGCTCCGAGCAGCTGATCGGGCACTTCCAGAGCCTGACCAGAAGCGCGCTGGAAGCGACGGCGGCAAAGCCGCCATCGCCCGGCGGGTAGACCGCGGCGCCAGAGGCGCCGCCGGTGCGGCTCTAGAAGGTCCAGACGGACCGCGATAGGCTTTTTCCGACCTAGGTCCAAACGCACAGGAGGGCTTCTTGTGAAGCGTTTCATCCCGTTGCTCGCCGTCGCGGCGCTCGTTGTGGTGCCCGCGGCGTCGGCACGGCCGGCCGCCGTGCCGACCATCCATCCCGGCCAGCTCGTCGTCGCGTACGGCGATCCGAACCCGGGCTTCGTGAACGGCTCCGTTCGCGGCAGCAAGTTCATCAACCCGAAGGGCTACGAGGTCGATCTCGCGAAGGCGATCGCCGCGAAGCTCAAGCTCAAGCCCGTCTGGATGTACACGCCGTGGACCGGTCTCTTCGCGCCGGGCACGAAGAAGTTCGACGTCTCGTTCCAGGAGGCGACGATCACGGCGCAGCGGAAGAAGACGGTCGACTTCTCGTCGACCTACATGAACGCGAACCAGGGCGTGCTGCTCTCGAAGCAGGCGCCGGTCCCGCACTCGCTGGCCGATCTGCGGAAGATGCAGACGTGTGCGCAGGCTGACACGACGGGCCTGCAGTACATCCAGGACCAGCTCAAGCCGGAAAAGAAGCCGCTCATCTATCCGACGACGACGGCGCTCTACCACTCCGCGCAGCTGAACCAGTGCCAGGCCGTCATCCTCGACGTTCCGCTCGTCTCGCTCGAAGCGAAGTCGAAGCCCGGCGCGTTCGGCCCCGTCGCGGGCCAGATCGTGACGCACGAGCAGTACGGCGCCGTCTTGCAGAAAGGCTCGAAGCTGACGTCGACGATCGACAACGTCATCAAGTCGCTGACGAAGGACGGCACGATCGGGCGGCTCCAGAAGAAGTGGTTCAACATCGACTTCTCGAAGGTCACCGTCCTGAAGTAACGACTCGATGCACGCGTTCCATCAGGTAATCCACGCGTTCTTCAATCCGCACAGCTACACGCTGGCGATGCCCGA
>JAICWC010000079.1 GCA_025934995.1 Thermoleophilia bacterium
ACGACGATCAAGAACAACTCGGGCGCGATCAACTTCTCCGGTCAGAACGAGACGTACATGGGCTCGCTCTGGTGCCAGCCGAGCTCGAAGCTCTTCTATTCCGGCAACTCCCTCACGACCGAGGGGCCGGTGAGCGTCGGCTCGATGACGATCAACGCGAACACCTTCTCGTTCAAGCCGCTACCGGTGATCAAGAACATGCCCGTCGGCGCACCGGTGCCGCCGAACGTGAGCGCGACGATCTCGCCGCTCTACCAGTACCCCTAAGCGGGTACCCCGAGCAAGGGATTTTCGGAAGGACCGGGAGGGATCCAGCCGATGCGCGGTCTGAACTCATGCGGCAGTTCATGAAGTCTGTGGGGTCCAGGGAGCCGCATGATTCGAGGGCGCGTCAAGCAGAGGGCACAGGATGAGAGCGGATTCGCGCTCGTCCTCGCGCTGACCGTCGTCGTCGCGCTGTCGACGTCGGTTGCGTCGGTGGCGTATTTCACCACCACGAACTTCCACAATTCGAAGCGCGACCAGGCCGGCCAGAGCGCACTCGCGCTCGCCGAGGCCGGGCTGACGATGGCGTACTCGACGCTCGAGCATGCGCCGGATCCCACCTCGACGACGGCCGTCTCGTCGACGCCGGTCCCGGACGTCCCCCTGGCCGGCGGCTTCGCCACGTACTACGGCTCGTTCGATGCAACGACGCAGAAATGGACCCTGGTCGGGCTCGGGAAGGCAGTCGACACGAACCACCCGGGGAGCGTGATCGTGCGGTCCACGCGCGGCGTCGCGGCGATCGGGACGGCGACGCGCGGCGATCTCAGCAACGGTGCGTGGAAGTACATCTACTCGGACGATCCGAACAGCTGCGCGACGTTCAGCAACAACACGACGATCGCCGTGCCGGTGCTCGTCCGCGGCAACCTCTGCCTGAACAACTCGGCGAAGGTGATGGGACCGCAGATCCAGGTCGACGGCAGCATCACGCTCAACAACACGCAGACGTCGATCGGCACGCTCGCGTCGCCGCTGACCGAGATCCATGTCGGAAGAGGCTGCAGCACCGACGGGATCAACTACCACTCGCCCTGTAGCGCTGCCGACCGCGTGTACGGCACCTCCCCGCCCGACACGAACCTGATCGCGATGACGAAGCCGCCCGTCGACCTCGCCTACTGGTATGCGAACGCGATGCCGGGCCCGCTGCACCCGTGCTCGTCCGGCTCGTTTCCCGCCGGGTTCGACAACAACGGCATCCTGGATCGCAGCAACGGCACGGTCGACCTGTTCCCGAAGACGGGGTACGACTGCCGCGTCGTCGACGGCACGGGCGCGGTCGTCGGCCGGATCAGCTGGACGCCGGGCGCACCCGGTTCGCTCGTCATCCAGGGGACGATCTTCGTCGACGGAAACATCTCGATGGCGCAGCTCGTCCAGGCGAACTACTCGGGTCGCGGAACGATCTACGCCTCGGGAACGATCGCGATGTCGAACCAGGTCGTGCTGTGCCCCTCGACCGGCGGCTGCGGTCCGAACTGGGACCCGAACACCGACCTGCTCACGTTCGTCGCCGGCAGCTCGACCGACCAGTACGACTTCACGATCGGCAACAACTCGACGTTCGCCGGGGCGATCTACACGGTCGACGACTTCCAGGCGGGGAACAGCTCCCAGCTGTGGGGGCCGATCATCGCCCGCCAGATCAACATCTCGAACTCAACTCTGAACAACTTCCCGCCGATCATGAAGTTGATGACGGGAATGCCTTCGAGCTACTCGACCGTCACGACGGTCACCGCGATCCAGGGCAGCTGGGGCACCTAGGCCGCGTGGCCCTCGCTGCGCTCGCACTGGCGCCCGGCCTCGCGCTGGGCTCGTTCCTGAACGTCGTCGCGGCGCGCGTTCCGCTGCGCCGGTCGATCGTCCGGCCGCCCTCCGCCTGCATGTCCTGTGGGCACGAGATCGCGTGGTACGACAATGTCCCCGTCGTGTCCTGGCTCTTCCTGCGCGGCAAGTGCCGCTCGTGCGGCACCGGGATCCCCGCGCGCTACCCGGCGGTCGAGCTCGTCAGCGGGCTCCTCGTCGCGGCCTCGGTCTGGCGCTTCGGCCTTCACCCCGAGGCCCTCGTCGCCTCGTTCTTCTGCCTGGCGCTCGTCACCGTCTCGGCGACCGACCTCGAGCACCGGATCATCCCGAACCGGATCGTTCTGCCGGCGGCCGCGGTCGTGCTCGTCGGCCAGACGCTCGTCCACCCGAGCCCGGAATGGGCGATCGCGGCGTTCGGCGCCTCCGGCTTCCTGCTGGCGGCCGCCCTCGTCTACCCGGCCGGCATGGGGATGGGAGACGTCAAGCTCGCGTTGCTCCTTGGCGCGATGCTCGGCCGGACCGTCCCGGTGGCGCTCTTCGTCGGCATGGCCGCGGCGCTCGTCCCGGGCGTCTACTTCCTGGCAAAGCACGGCTCCAAGGGGCGGAAGATGGGAGTGCCGCTCGCCCCGTTTCTCGGCCTGGGAGCCATCGTCGCGCTCTTCTGGGGCCACCGGATCCTGCACCTCTGGCTCCATCACTAGCCGGATAAGGGGCTAACGCTCGGGGTCGCCGGTGCCGATACCTCGTTCGAGGGATCGGATCATGAGCGACGACGATTTCGAGCTGCCGCAGCTTCGAACGACCGGCGATGCGCCGCCGGTCGTGCCGTCGACCGCTGCGCCGCTGAGCGGCGAGGGCTACGGCGTCAACGAGCTCGCCGAGCTCGTCATCGACCTGCTGGCGGCGACGCAGCTCGTACCCGAGGACAAGCTCTCGCTCGTTCGCGGGCGCGCGATGCAGGGCGGCTCGCTGCCGCGCGCGCTCGTCGAGGAGGGCGTCGCCTCGAGCGACGGCATCGCGCGCATGGTCGCCGCGCGTCACCAGTTGCCGCTCGTCGACCTTGCCGTGAACGGCGTCGACGAGGAGGCGGCGAGGCTGATTCCGATGCATGTCCTCGAGCGGATCGGAGCGTTGCCGTGGGCGCTCCGCGGCGACGTGCTGCACGTCGCCGTGTCCGATCCCGCGAACCTGCACGGCATCGACGAGCTCCGGCTCGCGACCCGTCACCCGATCGAGCTCGGCGTCGCCTCGCGCGAGGACATCCGGACCGGAATCCGCCGCCTCGTCCGCGCCACGGAGGCGTCCGGCGCACGAGCGGCGATCGCGGAGGAGGCCGCGCAGTTCGAGGCGACCGCCGACGAGACCGACCTCGATGCCGACGACGGCGTCTCGGATGCGCCGCTCGTCCGGCTCGTCAACTCGATCATCTTCCAGGCGGCCGAAGACGGCGCCTCCGACGTGCACTTCGAGCCGCAGGAGGATTCGCTCGTCGTGCGCTTCCGCATCGACGGCGTGCTGCAAGAGATGCAGCGCATCCCGAAGCGGATGATGGCCGGCGTCACGACTCGCCTGAAGGTGCTCGCGAAGCTCGACATCGCCGAGCGCCGCAAGCCGCAGGACGGACGCATCTCGCTCAACGCCGCCGCGGCCGGTCGTGTGCTCGACGTCCGCGTCGCGACGCTCCCGACCGTCGAAGGCGAGTCGATCGTCATGCGTCTGCTCGACAAGTCGAAGAAGCCGCCGACGCTGATCGAGCTCGGCCTATCCGATGTCATGCAGGCGCGGCTTGCGGAGATCGTCGCCAAGCCGACCGGCGCGCTGCTCGTGACCGGTCCGACGGGTTCCGGTAAGTCGACGACGCTGTTCGCATCGCTCAACCTGATCAACCGCCCGGAGATCAACATCATCACCGTCGAGGATCCGGTCGAGTACCGGCTTCCCGGCGTGAACCAGGTGCAGATCAACAACCGCGCCGGCCTGACGTTCGCGGCCGCATTGCGGTCGATCCTGCGTTCCGACCCCGACGTGGTGATGGTCGGCGAGATCCGCGACGGCGAGACCGCGAAGATCTCGATCGAAGCCGCGCTCACCGGTCACCTCGTGCTGTCCTCGCTGCACACGAACGATGCGCCGAGCGCGCTGACGCGTCTGAACGAGATGGGTGTCGAGCCGTTTCTCACGGGGGCCGCGGTCAGCGGCGTGCTTGCGCAGCGGCTCGCGCGCAAGTTGTGCCCACATTGCTGTGAGATGTACACGCCGTCCGCGGACGAGTTGATCGCCGCGCGTGTTGCACCGGACGTCGCGGCGGCGTCGGACGGCATGGCGTTCTACCGCAAGCGCGGTTGTCCGCGCTGCAACCAGACCGGCTATCGCGGCCGGGTCGGCATCTTCCAGCTGCTCGAGATGACCGAGGACCTCGCGTCGCTCGCTGCACGCCACGCCACCCGCGAGGAGATCGAGCGGGCGGCGCTCGAGACGGGCATGCGCGGGCTGTGGGACGACGGGCTCGCCAAGGTCGCGGCCGGCCTGACGAGCATCGAAGAGCTCGCGCGCGTCACGATCTGAGGCGCGCGCGGGGCGGCGGGCTATCTCGAGGAGAGGGTGACGAAGATCAGGGCGACGAAAAGCATGAACGTCGCCGTGACGGCCCCGATGGCGCCGAGCGTAGCTTCGCGTCGCCTCCGACGGAGCGCGGCGGCAGCGAGAACGGCTCCGATGGCGGGTACAGCCAGCAGCAAGGTGACGAACCCGCGCCAGCCGAATCCGCGGTTGGTCGCTGCGACCGCCAGATTCCACGCGAGCAGAGGACACACGAGTACCACGACGGCGACGTAGACGCCGCGGACAATGTGCCTTGTCACTCGGTCATCCTCAGCGGCCGGGCGAAGCGCATGTCGAGCGGGGAGATGTTCGTCATTCGACTCCCTAATGGCGTCAGCAGCGCGGGCTTGGCGTGTCCAACGGTGGAGCTCGACGTAGCACCGATACCTGCTCGACGACGGTTGGAGCTCCGCGTTCGCGGACGGTGATCGAGCGAAGGCGGAGCGTTGTCCCGTCGACCGCGAACGTGTACGCGCCGCCGTCGCCCGTTGCCGGCAAAAGCCACCCCGTCGTCGTGCGCTCCGGCTTCGCGACGTTCATGTGTGGCGGGTCGGGGAACGGCAGGCCGATCGAGTCGAGGGACTGCGTGGCCGGAACTTTTCGCCAACAGGAGCTCCCCGGCTGGCGGCCGTAGGTCGTCGCGCTACCGCTTGCCACCAAGATCAACGCACCTGGGCCGTTCCCAAAAACGAACTGCTCGGCGGTCACGATGCCCGAGTGCAGCATGACCGTGAACCGGCTCGGCTGCGAGCCAAGCCGAGCCGTAACGGATACGGCCGGGACGTTCATGTAGGCGCGATGCACGCGCGCGAGGAGCGCGAGCCCTTGAGTATTCCCTCGCGGGGGCGCTGCCTGGAACACGGCGGTGCGAGCGGCACCATTTACGGAGGTAGCCACCCCGGCCACCGTCGCTACGACGGAGAACGCGATGGCGAAACGAGACCCCATCTCGCCTTTTTAGGTCGTCTTGGCGATTCTCGCAACTCGCGCCTGCCGGCGGTTCTGTGCCGCCCCCCGAGCCTGCGCGGGATCAGGCGAGGGCGCGTTCGAGAGCAGCGCGATCTGTGGGCTTGCCGTGTGTCGGAAGAACGAACTCCACCGGCTTGTCGAGTAGGGGCCTCAGCCCGCCTGCGACCTGCTCGACGGTGACGTCTTCCGGCAGCCAGCTCGCGGGAATCTCGAGCCCATCGCCCAGGTCGATCAGCGTGTCGCCCGCGATCACCGCGCGAATCCGCTCGCTCCAGAGCACGAGGTCGAGCTGGCCCTCACGGCCGGGATACGCCTCCAGCCCGAATAGCGAGTCGCCGATCGCGTAGCGCGTCGCCGGGACCAGCTGGTCTTCGGGACGATCGGGGGCCGGTGCCCACACCGGAAAGCCGAGCACTGCGGCGTCGCGTTCGTGCCAGGTGGAGGTGAGGACGGTCACCACCTCGCGCGATCCGAACAGCGGGCGAACCTCTTCCGGGACTGCGATCGGGTCGATGAGGATCAGCCGCCGGCCGTCATCGATCGCGTACGTCGACACCGGCCCTTCCCACTCAGGATGCGTTGCCGTCCAGTGGAACACGCCCTCGGGAACCACTCTCCGATGCTAAAGCACTTCCGACACTCACCTGCGCCAGTGTTCGCGGAGCGCGCGCTCGCCTGCTACCGCGCCTGAGCGTCGTCGACGACGAGGCTCGCGTACCCGGCCGACGTCTTGCCGAACTCCCACCAACCGTGGACGTGCGGCTTGACGATGGCCGTGCTGCGGCCATAGGCGATCGGGATCAGCGCGATCTGTTCCGCGACCGCCATGCGGTCGGCTGCGTGGTAGAGCTCGAGGCGCTTGCGGTCGTTGCGCTCGTGCCGCGCGAGCTCGACGAGCTCGTCGAGCGGCGGATGCGAATAGCCGCCCTCGTTCGTCTTCGACTCGGAGTGCAGCAGGAGCCGGAGGTAGTACTCGGGGTCGCTGTAGCCGGGCAGCCAGCCGGTGACGACGATCGGTGCGATGAACTGCTCCCAGGGCCTCGACAGCCGCCATGCCTGGTCGGGCGTCCAGCTCGGCGTCTCGACCGGGATGCCGAGCACCTCGTGCCAGGTCGCGGCGATCGCGTCGATGATCTCCTGCCACGTCTCGAGGCCCGCGAGGCGCACTGGCTCGTCGACGTCGCATTCGGCGATCAGCCGGCGTGCGAGCTCCGGGTCGAACCGAGGGACGATGTCGGGCGTGTGGCCCTGCAACGCGGGCGGGACGAGGCCGCCGGTCGCGACGAGGGTGTTCTCCGACAACAGCTCGGCGAGGCGCTCGCGGTCGATCGCGTGCGCGAGCGCCCGGCGGAAGGTGAGGTTCGAGGCGAGATGGTCGGAGTGGTCAAACGCGAGGTACGCCGTCCAGGCGGCGGGTCCGACGACGGTGTCGTTCGCCGGCGCCCCGGCCACACGGTCGGCCAGCCGCGGCGTGTAACGAACGCTGACGAGGTCGGCCTCGCCGCGCTCGTACAGCGGCAATGCGTCGGGAAGCGAGCTCTGCCGAGAGACGACGCGGCCGACGTTCCCCGCCCGCGGCACGTTGGCGTACCCGGGCCGCCGCTCGAGCACGAGCTCTGCGTCGTCGCGCTCGGCGATGCGGAAAGGCCCGCTCACGACCTGCGTGCCGATCGACGTCCAGTCGTCGCCGTCGCGCTGGATCGCGTGGCGCGGCTGCGGGCCGCCGTCGGGCCGGTTCATCACGCTCATGAAGTACGGCGCGGGCGCGGCCAGCCGGAACTCGACGGTGCGATCGTCGAGCGCGCGGACGCCCACCGACGAGGGGTCAAGGTTTCGGCGCAGGTGGTAGTCCTGGCCGTTCTCGAGGACGAAGTAGATGGCCACCGAAGATCCCGGCCGGTCCGGGTCGAGGACGCGCTTGATACCGAACTCCACATCGTGCGCCGTGAGCGGGGTCCCGTCCGACCACTCGAGGCCTTCGCGGAGGTGGAAGACGTAGCGGAGCCCGTCGTCGGAAATCTCCCATCTGTCGGCGAGCGACGGGACGATGGTGCGCTCGGGCCACGCCTCGACCAGGCGGTCGAAGAGCTGCATACAGAGCTGGATGTTCGGCCACGCGATCGCGCTTCGCGGGTCGGGGTCGTTCGGAAGGAAGCTCGTCGTGATCGTCAGCGTGCGGTCGGCCGCGGGCGCGGGCGTCGGTGCCTGCCAGTGCTCGAAGGCGCGCTGGTACGTCTCGTTCGCGTCCGCGAACCGCATGGACGTGTGCAGCGCGAGCGCGAGCTTGAAGAGGACGAGCGCGATCGCGTCGCTTTCGCCGCGGAGCTCGAGCAGCTGGAGCAATTCGCGGTAATCGGCGATCGCCTCGTCGAGGGCGTATTCCTGCCGCGCCTTGTCGCCGGCCCGCGTCAGGTAGTCGATCGCCTTCGCCTCGTTCTCGCCGGCGAGCCAGTGGTGTGCGAGCAGCCCGAGCACGTCGTCGACCGAGTCGCTCCGCACCTCGAGCCACTCAGCCGCTGCACAGTGCACGCGGCAGCGTTCGGTCGCGACGAGCGTGCGATACACGGCCTCCTGAATCAGCACATGCTTGAACCGGAACTCTGGCTGCGGCCAGCGGCGGGTCTGCCGGAGCAGGTCCACACGCTGGAGCTCGCGCAGCGGCTCGCGCAGCGCCTCCTCGCCGCCCGCGACGCCGGCGAGCAGTGCAAGCCCGAACGATCGGCCGAGCACCGATGCCGCCGTGAGCACGGAGCGCGCCTCCGGCTCGAGCCGGTCGACGCGCGCGAGGATCACCTTCTCGATCGTGGGCGGCACGTCAGTGGCGCCGTCGCGCTCCAGGTGCCACTTGACGAGCTCCTCCAGGAAGAACGGGTTTCCCTCGGCGTGCCGCAGCAGCTCGCGCGCAACGTTGGCCGGGAGGCTCTCCTCTCCGGCGAGCGCGCGCAGGAGCTCGGCTTCCGCGTCGCCCGACAGCGCCGTGAGCTCGATCTCGCGCGTCCGGTGCGGAAAACGGCGTCCGGCGAGCTCGCGCAGTGCCCATGACGGATGGTCGGGATCGGGTCGCTGCGTGACGACGAGCAGCACGGCAGCGTCCTCGGTGAGGGAGAGCAGCTGCTCCACAAGCTGCAGCGAGGTCGCGTCGACCCAGTGCAGGTCCTCGATCGAGACGACGACCGGCCCGGTCGACGCAAGATGCGCGAGCAGCGCGCCCACGACCTCGAACGTGCGGTACTGCAGCGCTTCGGGTGACAGCTCGCCGATGCGGTCGCGCCATTCGGGGTCGGGTGTCAGGCCGAGCAGCAGCGAAAGGTACGGCAGCAGCTCGGCCGCATCCGCGCCGGCCGCACGCTCGAGTGCGCGGCGAAGCGTCAGCCGCGTCCGCAGCTCCGGCTCGTCGAGCGCCAACCCCAGCCAGTCGCGTAGCAGGTCGCGGAAGGGCCAGTACGGCATCGACTCGCCGAACGAGACACAACGGCCTTCGAGCCAGGTCGTCTCGTCGCCGGCGCGCGCCCGGAGCTCGGCCGTGAACCGTGTCTTGCCGATCCCCGGCTCGCCGCCGACGAACAGGATCCCGCCCGTCCCTGCAGCGACCTCGTCGAGAGCCGCCTGCGCCGAGACGAGCTCCGCCTCGCGACCGACGAGCGGCGTCGAGCGCTCCCGGTGTGCTGCGGCGACCGGTGCGGTGACGACCGACGCCGGCACGCGTGCCGACTTGCCCTTGAGCTCGAACTCGCGACGGTCGCTCCAGACGAATTGCGTCTCGGCGAGCCTGCGTGTCTCCTCGCCGGCGAGCACCGAGCCGGGGTCGGCTACCGACTGCAGGTGCGCGGCGACGTTGACGGCGTCGCCCGTGGCGCCGTACTCGATGCGCGTCCCGCCCCCGACGGGACCGACGACAACCGGGCCGGTATTCACGCCGACGCGCACGTCGAGCGACGTGATCCCGAAGCTCTGGTCGACCTCGCGCGAGAACGCGCGCACCTCCTCGACGATGCGCAGCGCTGCGCGGAGCGCTCGCTCGCCGTCGTCCTCGTGGGCGCTCGGCGCACCGAAGAGCGCCATGATCCCGTCGCCCGCCAGATCCTTGACGGTGCCCCCGAACTCCTCGACGGCGTGCACCATGCGCGCGACCGCCTCGCCGACGACGAGACGGGACTCTTCGGGGTCGAGCAGCTCGGCGATGGGCGTCGAGCCGACGAGGTCCGCGCTCAGCGCAGTGACGACGCGCCGCTCCTCGCGGATATCCCCCGGGGCGCTCACCCCTCCATTCTCACGTTCGCGGCGCGTTCGATCCAGCCTCGCCGACGGTGCCCCCCGAAATGCTTTCTCGACCTCGGCGGGGAAGCCACTGCGCCCTGCCTGACGCGCTCGGCTGGGCGAGCGTGCCTGCGGCCCGCGATCGCTGAAGCGCGACTACGTCGCGGGCGCGCAGGCGAGGAACTGATGCGGGTTCGCCGCGCTCGGGCGGCGCGCCACGGTCTCGTGGCCGAGGATCTGCCACGGCTCACCGTCGAACCACACGAGATCGCCCACACGCGGTTCGGTCGGGAGCTCCTGCTCCAGAAGGTCCCAACGACCGTCCGGGAACTCGAGCTTGAACGAGTAGCGGGCGGGACGCGCACCCGACGCGGCCTCGCGGAGCAGCTGCGCGTACTTGAAGAAGCCGTCGATTGCCGCGCGGCGGCGGGGCCGTTCCTCTTCCGCACTCAGGTCCGACAGATGATCGCGACCCTGCGCGGCCAGGCGCTCCAGCGCTTCGGCGTTGCCGAGAACGGTGTTCCCCTCCACGTTGACTGAATCGGCGTTGCGTTGCCCCACGTCACATCCCTCGAATGGGCGAATGCGTCGTTTCACCGGTCGTACACGTCGCAACCGAGGTACATCAGGCTCTCGACGGCCTCGGTGACGAACGTCGTCGCCTGGACGGCATCGGCGAACGTGTACGGGCCGGGCTTCACCGAGCTGCTGCTCTTCGCCGGAAAGACCTCGGCCTCGACCACGCACGACCCGCCGTAGTCGACCGCACGCAGGATCGCGACCGAACGCCCGTCGCGCTTTGCATGGCGGACGAAGAGTTCCGTCGCCTCTGTCGAGCTCACGGCGTCGTCGTCGTATCGGCCGGCGGCGTCACGACAGGCGCGGGCGCCGGCGGCGCCACAGGCGTCGTCACGACAGGCGCGGTGACAGGAGGCGCCGTGAGTGCCGCGAGCGCGAGCTGCGCGACCGCATCCCGGTCGACGAACCCGTCGACTCGCTCGACGAGCGTTCCGGGCCGCCGGTAGATGAGCAGCCCTGGCACCGCCAGCAGCCCGCCCCCCGGGAGTGCCGCGGTCAGCGGTCCGGCGACGGAATCGTCGAGGACGCTCACGCCGAGAAAGCCGGTGAGCGAGACGTCGCCGGCGCCGGCCCGCGCCTCGGCGTACGAGATCGCGTCGGTCTGGGACTGTGGATCGAAGACGGAGACGACGACGACGCGGTGGGCACGCAGGGCGTCGTCGAGGATGAGCGGCAGCCCATTGGCGGCGGTCACGGGCGCAGGCTTTGGCTTCGGCTTCGCCTTAGGCGCCGCGTGCACGTGGGCCGGCGCGACGGCTTTGGCCTTAGCCGGCGTCGTCCTGGCAGGCGTGCTCGCCGTCCGCGTCGTCGACGTCGACGAATGCGCCCGCGCGCGGATCTGCGTGACCGAGAGCGGCGGCGCGCTCGCCGGCGAGCTCTTGCCCAGCATCGACATGGAGGCGATTCCACCGACGCCCGCGATCACGAGGATCAGGGCGAGGATCTTCACCGGACGGCTGACGGTCAGGTCCACCTTCTACCTATCGGCAAGAAAAACCGCGGCCTTTACGAGGCCGCGCAGGTCTGCGCACCGATCGTCATCGTCTTGCCCACGGTCGTCGTCTGGCTCGACGCCATCCGCGCCGCATACCAGGGCCCGACCGTCGTGTAGATGCAGTAATCGGTCGCGTCGCTGGGCGTCGGCGTGTAGCCGACGGGGTTGATCGTGAAGCTCGCGAGAGCCGGGTTGTACTTCGCCTGCAGGAGCGACAGGAGCGTGTGGCCGGCCCAGCCATCGTGGAAGCCGCTGTCCGCGTTCGTGCCAGTACCGACGGCGTCCGTGCCGTTCCAGTCGGGGTCTGTGCTCGTCGACGCTCTCGCAAAGTTGTCGTTCTCGTACGCCGTGAGCACCTCCACGACGTTCCGCAGGTTCGATGCCGCCGCCGTCTTCCGGCCCTTGTCCTTGAAGCTGAGATACGACGGGGCGGCGATCGTGAGCACGATCCCGAGGATGATCATGACGATCAGCAGCTCGACGAGCGTGAAGCCGCGCTCGTCGCGGGCGAGGCGATGGTGGAGGGAATGGATTGGGTTGAGCACGGAGAGATCACACCTCACGAGGGAGGCAGGGAATCGACACTGGAGTGATCGGCCCGCGCGCACGCACGCACCACCCCGGAACGGGGGATCGACGCGGAAAACGAAGAGGGCGCCTTTCGGCGCCCTCTCGCGTTGCTGGAGCTTCGAGCAGTTGCGTGTTACGCGGCGGTGCAGCTGCTGGCCGTGAACGTCTTGCCGACCTGGATCGGTCCGTTCGGGCCATTCTTGGCGGCGAACCAGCCGCCCTGGCTCGTCGAGACGCAGTAGTCGTTCGAGTCGTTGTTCCCTGCGGGGAACGTATAGCCCGTGTCCCAGGTGTACTTGTTCGGGTCGATCGACGGGTCGTACCTCTGGTTGAGCAGCGTCATCGTCAGGCCCGTGTAGCCGTTGTCGGCGCCCGAGGTGACGCTGGTCGCGGACGTCCAGTCCGGATCCTGAGTCGTCGACGCGCCGGCATAGTTGTCGGCGCTGTACGCCTCGATGTCCGGGATGATCGTGCGGATGTTGGCCTGTGCGGCCGTCTTGTTCGCGCGATCCTTGAAGCTCAGGTACGACGGGACTGCGATCGCCAGCAGGATCCCGAGGATGATGATGACCACCAGGAGC
>JAICWC010000042.1 GCA_025934995.1 Thermoleophilia bacterium
CCGCACCACGGTGCCGGGACGATCGTCAAGAAGGAGTCCCGCGAGGTTCTCGGGCAGAAGCGGGAGTACCTGACGATCAAGATCCAGCACAACGACATGACGGTGCAGGTGCCCAGCGAGAACGCAGACCAGGTTGGACTGCGGACGGTGATCGGGGACAAGGAAGTCGCGGCGGTGCTCAAGGCTCTGACCGGCGGGTCGACCGAGATGCCGAAGAACTGGAACCGCCGCTTCAAGCACAACCGGGACAAGATGAAGACCGGTGACGTGATGGAGCTCGCAGAGGTCGTTCGCAACCTCGCGCTCCGCGATCACGAGAAGGGTCTTTCGACCGGCGAGAAGCAGATGTTCGTGAAGGCGAAGAAGATCCTCGCCTCCGAGCTGATGTACGCGAAGACCATGGACGAGGACGAGTGCCACGAGTGGCTCGAGGAAGTCCTCGCGACCAAGGCTGCACCGAAGAAGCGCGCGACCAAGAAGGCCGCAGCCGTTCCGGCGTAGTCATGGGTGTTTGGGCCATCCTCGTCGCCGGCGGGCGGGGAGAACGGCTCGGACTCGATCATCCGAAGGCGTTTGCGAAGCTCGGTGAGGATCCGCTCCTCGCCGAGCCGCTTCGCCGTCTCGACGACTCCGCCTGGATCGATGCGATCGTCGTCGTCGTGCCCGCAGGCTGGGAGGAGCCCGCGATCCTGCTCGCCGAGGAGCTCGGCTGCGGGAAGGTGAGCGCGTGCGTCGCCGGCGGCGAGGCCCGCGCCGACTCGGTGCGCGCCGGTCTGGCCGAGGTTCCGGCGGACGCGATCGCGGTCCTCGTGCACGACGCGGCGCGGCCCCTGGTGTCGGACGAGGTGATCGAGCGGGTGCTGGCGCCGCTCTCCGAGGGCTGGGACGGCGTCGTCCCGGGACTGCCGGTCAGTGACACCTTGAAACGCGTTGCGCCCGACGGTGCCGTCGTCGAGACGGTCGCGCGTGACGCGGTCTACGCCGTGCAGACGCCGCAGGCGTTCCCTGCGGACGTCCTGCGGCGAGCGCTCGCCGGCGACTCGGCGGCGACGGACTGCGCCGGCTCCGTCGAGGCGGCCGGGGGCCGCGTCAAGGTCGTGCCCGGCGACCCGCGCCTGTTGAAGGTGACGACGGCCGAAGACCTTGCGAGAGTCGCGTCGTGGTTGTGAAGGCGGTCGTCTTCGACGTCGGCGAGACGCTCGTCGACGAGACGCGGAACTGGGAGGCAGTCGCGGATGCGTGGGGGGTGCCGCGGTTCACGCTCATGGCGCTCGTCGGCTATGCGATCGCGCGGGGCGAGTCCCATCGGAAGGTCCGTGAGTGGCTGGACATCGACGTTCCCCCGCTCGAGAGAAGCTTCGACGAGCTCTACCCCGACGCCGAGCCGTGTCTTCGGCGCTGTGCCGACGCGAGCCTCTTCGTCGGTGTCGTCGGCAACATGGGGGTCGTGCACGAGGCCGGGATCCCCACGTTCGTGGACTTCGTCGCGTCGTCCGAGCGCTGGGGCGTCGAAAAGCCGTCGCCCGCGTTTTTCGAGCGGATCGTCGCCGAGACCGGCCGGTCCCCACACGAGGTCGCATACGTCGGCGATCTCGTGCACAACGACATCGTCCCTGCGCTCGCCGCCGGCATGGTCGCGGTGCACATCCGCCGCGGCCCGTGGGGCTACGTGCAGGAGCCGCCGCCGGAGGCGCTGCGCATCAGGACGCTCGACGAGGTGCCGGCGGTGTTCGAGTGAGCGACTTCCGCGTCGGCACGGGGTTCGACGCGCACGCGCTCGAGGACGGCGTGCCGCTGACGCTCGGCGGCGTGCGCATCGAGCATCCGCGCGGGCTGGCCGGCCACTCGGACGGGGATGTCCTCGCGCATGCGCTGACCGACGCGGTGCTCGGCGCGGCCGGGCTCGAGGACATCGGCGCGCTCTTCCCTGCCGGGGACCCCGCCCTGCACGGTGCCGATTCGGTCGAGCTGCTGCGGGAGGCGTGGGCCCGCGTCCAGGAGGACGGATGGCATCTCGTCAACGCGGACGTCGTCCTGATCGGCGAGGAGCCGCGGGTCGCCCCGCACCGCGCGGCGATGCGCGCACGGCTCGCCGACGCGCTCGGCGTCGAGCCGGAACGCGTCGCGGTCCGCGCGACGACGACGGACGGCCTCGGCTTCACCGGGCGCAAAGAAGGACTTGCGGCCCAAGCCGTCGCACTCCTTCGTCGGTGAAGCTACGCATACTCACGCACGCCGAGCGCGACCTGCGCGGCACGCTTCCGTACCTGTGGCCGGAATTCATGAAGCACGACCCGATCGTGAATTCGTTCTGGCCGCGCCTGTACGAGCTGTTTCCCGACTTCCAGTTCTGGGTCGTCGACGGGCGGGAGACGGTCGGCTACGCGTGCACGGTCCCGGTGCGCTGGGACGGCCTGGCCGAGCCGCGCGGGATCGACTGGGTCTTCAGCAGCGGACAGGGCGGCGAGCCGACGACGTTGAGCGCGGTCGTCGCCGCGCTGCTGCCCGAGTATCGGGGCAAGGGGCTCAGCTCGGTGCTGCTGCGGCGCATGACGAGCCTTGCGACCGCGCACGGCTTCGACTGCATGATCGCGCCGGTGCGGCCGACGTGGAAGGAGCGCTATCCGCTCGTCCCGATCGAGAACTACGTCAAGTGGCGGCGCGAGGACAGCTTCCACTACGACCCGTGGATCCGCGCGCACGAGCGCGTCGGCGCGGAGGTGCTCGATCCGGCGCCGCGCTCGCTGACGATCACGGGGACGCGCGAGGAGTGGGAGGAGTGGACGGAGTTGCAGTTCCCGGAGGACGGCGACTACGTCGTGCCGGGCGCGCTCGCGACGGTGCGCTTCGAGGGCGGGAACGGCACGTACGTCGAGCCGAACGTCTGGCTGCGGCATCCGGTCTAGTCCGTACGCTTGTTCGCATGGCTGCGAAGCCGCTCGACCAGTGGACGCCCGACGAGCTGCGCGTCGAGATCACGCGACTGACGGAAGAGCTCGCACGACGCGCCGCCGCGCCGACGCGCAAGAGCGCACCCGAGATCGCGAAGTCGTGCGAGAACTGGGTCCGCGGGCACGCCTGGGACGAGACGTTCACCCTCGAGATGGTCGAAGACGAGCTCGCAGTGCACGAGCGGAAGCTCGGTCAGGAGCTGCAGCCGCTCGAGCGCGAGCGGCTCGTCCAGCTCTGGCACGCGCTCTACGCCGAGCGCTACCCGGCGGCCGCCTAGCTAGCGCCGCTTCGCGTTCTTCTGCGCTTTTTCCAGGCGGCGGCGCATCTGGCGGTTTGTCGCCTCCGGTGCGACGCCCGCGCCCTGCTGCTCCTGCATCTCGAGCAGCGCGCGCCGTTCGTCGCGTGTCAGCTGCGACATCGCAGCCTGCGCTTTCATCGGGTCGCGCAGAGCGCCGGTGCGCTGCATCTTCTTCATCGCGGAGGCGAGCTCGGGGTTCGAGCGCTCGATCGCTGCGTTCGACGCCTTCTCGATCCACTTCTTGAGCAGCGGCACCTTCATCAGCAGGAGCAGGACGGGCCGCAGGTAGCGGCCGTTCTGCACGCGGCCGAGGAGTGCCACGACGCCGAGGAGCAGGACGAGGAAGAGGAGGATCCACAGCGGGATCAGGAGCGTGACGAGCGAGGCGACCATGGCGGCGGTCATGGTAGGGAAACTCCGCTCTCGCTGACGAGGACGAGCCCATCCCTCGCGAGCGCGGCGACTGCCTCGTGGTCGCCGGGCTCCTCGCCGGCGATCACCGCGCGCAGCGCGAGCGAACGACGCTGCCGGAATGAGCCCTCGAAGGCGCCCTGCTTGCGGAGCGGCTCGTAGCGGCGGCCGCGGCTCGGGCACGCGCCGGCGAGCGGGCAGATGTCGCAGCGGGGAATGCGCGCGAGGCACACGGTCGCGCCGAGATCCATCAACGCCTGCGCGGCGGCGCTCGAGAACGTTGCGCCGGTGCGTTCCCCGATGCGGCGCACGTTGACGTCGACGGGGAGCACGTCGCGGCCGAACGCGAAGCACGCGACGGCGTCCGCGGTGTAGCGCCCGACGCCGGGCAGCTCGGTCAGGTCGTCGGGCCACCCGTGCGCGGCGACGTGCTGTGCGGCGCGGTGGAGGTTGAGCGCGCGGCGGTTGTACCCGAGCCCCTGCCACTCCGCGATCACCTCGGCGGCACTCGCGTGCGCGAGCGCCTCGATGGTCGGCCAGCGCTCGAGCCAGCGCTGCCAGCGTGGGACGACGCGTTCGACCTGCGTCTGCTGCGCCATCACCTCGGAGACGAGGATCGCGTACGGGTCGCGCGTTCCGCGCCAGGGGAGCCCGCGGCCGTTCGTGTCGAACCACGCCAAGAGCAGCGCTTCCACTCACGAAAGCCTAGTTCTGCTCTTACAAGATCGTAATCCGATGATCGTTACCGTGTCCTCCGATGAAGATCGCGCTCGTCGGAGCACTCGCAGCAGGATTCGTCGGTCTGGTCGCCGTTCAGCCGGCGGCTGCATCATCGTCTGCGCAGTTCGGCGTCCAGGACGACGCGTGGATCATGTACGGGCCGGGGACGCTCGATCAGCGGCTCGACACGCTCGATCAACTCGGGGTCGAGATCGTCCGCTTCACGCTTCGCTGGGACCAGGTCGCCGCGACAAAGCCCGCGAACGAGCGGGACCCCTCCGATCCCGCCTATGTCTGGGGCGCGTACGGCGCGACGCTCGACGGCTTGCACGCGCGCCGCATCCCGGTCGTCGTGACGTTGTGGGCGGCTCCGCGGTGGGCCAACGGGGGACGCGGCCCGAACGTCCTGCCGAGCGCCGGTTTCGGGAACTTCGCGTACGCCGCCGCGAAGCGTTTCCCGTGGGTGCGCCTATGGACGATCTGGAACGAGCCGAACACTCACATGTTCGCGAGCCCGGTCTCGCCGAAGCTGTACACGCAGCGCCTGCTGAACCCGGCATACGTGCTGCTGCACCGCGCGAACCGCGCAAATCGCGTTGCGGGCGGCGTCACGTCGCCGCGGCGCACCCCGAGCGGCATGTCGCCGGTGGACTTCATGCAGGGGATGCGGCGCTACCACGCGCGGCTCGATGCGTATGCGCAGAATCCGTATCCCTCGTCCCCGCGCGAGACGCCGTTCTCGACGCCGTGCTCGTGGTGCACCACCCTGACGATGGCGAAGCTGCCGGAGATTCGCGCTCAGGTGACGGCGCTTTTCGGGTCGAAGCCGCTTTGGCTGACCGAGTACGGCTACCAGACCAATCCGCCCGACCGGATGCTCGGAGTGTCGCCGGCGCTGCAGGCGCGGTACATGGGTCAGGCGGCACTCCGCGTGTGGGAGCAGCGGGGCGTCGCGATGTTGATCCATTTTCTCGTGCGCGACGAGCCGTCGCTCGGCGGCTGGCAGAGCGGGCTCTTCACGACGCACGGCGTCGCGAAGCCGGCGGAGCGAGCGTTCGCGCTCCCGTTCGTCGAGCGCTCGCGCCGAGGAACGCGCGTCGTCCTGTGGGGACAAGTTCGGCCGGGGTCCGACCACCGCCGCTATCGGCTCGAGCGCTGGACCGGTCGAGGCTGGGCATCTGTCGGCGCCACCCGCAGCACCGATGCGCACGGGACGTTCAGGCGCGTCGTACGCGCCGCGCACGGAAATCGCTTTCGGGTGCGATCGCTCTCGCCGGCCGTCGTGAGCCCGCTGCTTACAATCGATTGACGATGACGGATTTCAACAGGCAGGTCATCGACGAGTTCCGTGCGAACGGCGGCAAGGTCGGCGGCAGGTTCGAGGGGGCACCGCTGCTGCTCCTCCACCACCGGGGCGCGAAGAGCGGGACCGAGTACGTCAACCCGCTGATGTACCAGGATCTCGGCGGCGGATCGCTCGCGATCTTCGCGTCCAAGGGCGGCGCGCCGACGAACCCCGACTGGTTCCACAACCTGCGCGCGAACCCGAACACGAAGATCGAGGTCGATACCGAGACCGTCGACGTGGTCGCCCGCGTTGCGTCGGACGAGGATCGCGACCGGATCTGGGAGGCGCAGAAGCGCGCGTACCCGAACTTCGCCGAGTACGAGCAGTCGGCGGGCGCGCGCAAGATCCCGGTCGTCGTGCTCGACCGCACGTAGTCGCCGATGAGTTTCCGCCCCGGCGGCGGTCTCAACGAGCGAACACACGACGAGCGAGGAGGCTCAGATGGCCAAGGTGCAGTCGCAGCTCAGACTCACGAAGGTCGGGCGCGTGGTCGTACCGACCACCGACGTCGACGGCGCGCTCGAGTTCTACGTGGGCACGCTCGGCTTCGAGAAGATCGTCGACGTGCCGATGGGGGACGCGGGTCGCTGGGTCGAGGTGAAGGTCGCCGGCGGCGAGACGACGATCGCGCTCGCACCGCCGCCGCCCGGTAAATCCGCGGGCGGCGCCGACACCGGCATCATCATCGACACGACCGACGTCGAGGCGGACCACGCCGCGCTGAAGGACGCAGGTGCGGACGTCGACGAGGAGATCAGCCGCTACGGCGGGCCCGTGCCGCCCATGTTCTGGGTGCGGGACCCGGAGGGCAATGCGTTGATCGTCGTCCAGCCGAACGACTAGTCGCCCGCCGCCGGCGAGCCGGCCAAGGCGCGGCTCCAGACGAGCGGGAAGCGGCGATCGTCGTCGATCGGATCGCCGATGCGCAACGACGCGACGTACTCCGGCGCGAGCATGTCATGCGGCCGCCCGTTGTACGTCGCGCCGTCGGGCATGAATGCACACGTCATCGCGCGCCTGGGACGCGGCGTCATGTTGGCGCCGGCGCCGTGCGCAACGAGGCCGTTGTGGAAGATCGCGCCGCCCGCGGGACAGGGAACGGCGATCGGCTCGCGCTCGAGCCACTGTGGATACTGGTCGAACAGGGCGCCGAAGTTCTCGCCGATCGGCGTCGACTCATAGCGCGCTTCGCGTTGCGTCCCGGGGAGATACCAGAGGCAGCCGTTCTCGATCGTCGCGTCGTCGAGCGCGACCCAGACCGAGACGGCGTCGCCCGAGTCGAACGACCAGAACGGGTCGTCGAGATGCCACGCGGTCGGATTGCCGTAGTGCGGCTTGATCAACGCCTGGTCGTGCCAGACCCGAACTCCGTCGACCCCGGCGAGCAGTGCGGCCGCCTGGCCGAGGCGGGCGTCGAGGATCAGCTCGGCCATTCCGGCGTGGGTGTCGGCGAGACGTTGACACTGCGTGAAGACGCGTGAGTAGAAGCCGCCGTCGTCGGACGTGCCGGCGACACGTTCCCGCACGGCATCGTCAGTGACGTCGCGCCAGCGCCGCAGCTCTACCTCGTCGAGGAAGTTCGGTATTCGGATGAAACCGTCACGGCGGTATGCGGCGACCTGAGCGGTGTTCGGAAGCTTCACTCGTCGATCGCTTCGCCGCTCTCGAGATCGAAGAAGTGCAGCCGCCGGGGATCGAGCGCGAGCTCGATCGCGTCGCCGACCGCGACCGCGTCGTCGGGCTCGAGCGTTGCGATCGCCGGCACGCGGGTGTCGTCCGTGCGGCCGAGCACCACGTCCGGGCCGTCGCTCATCGCCTCGATCACCGCGTCCGTCACGACCGCACGCCCCTGCACCTCCACGTGCGCCAGCATCGTCGGCCCGAGCGACTCGGTCAGCACCACGCGCGCCGGCAACCGCAGCTCCGAGCCGGTGCCTGCGCGGCGGAGATGCTCTGGGCGGATCCCCAATGCGACCGCACGGCCGCGGTAGGCCGCGAGCTTCTCGCGGCCGCGCGGTACGGACAGCATCGTGTCCCCGACGCGAACACCGTCGTCGTGCACGTCGGCTTGCACGAAATTCATCGCAGGACTGCCGATGAAGCTCGCGACGAAGAGGTTCACAGGACGGTCGTAGAGCGCCTGTGGAGGCGCGCATTGCTGCAGCATGCCCCTGCGCATCACGGCGACGCGGTCGCCCATCGTCATCGCCTCGACCTGGTCGTGCGTGACGTAGATCGTCGTTGCGTTCAGCTGGCGCTGGAGCCGCGAGATCTCCGCGCGCATCTGCACCCGCAGCTTTGCGTCGAGGTTCGACAGCGGCTCGTCCATGAGGAATGCGTGAGGCTCGCGCACGATCGCGCGCCCCATCGCGACCCGCTGCCGCTGTCCGCCGGACAGCTGTCCGGGCCGACGTTTCATCAGCTCGCTCAGGTCGAGGACGTGCCCCGCCTCGTCCACGCGCTCGGCTGCCTTGCGCTTCTCGATCCCGCGCGACCGTAACCCGAACATCATGTTCTCGAAGACGTTCATGTGGGGGTAGAGGGCGTAGTTCTGGAACACCATCGCGACGTCGCGCCGTCGAGGCGGCAGGTCCTGCACCGGCCGCCCGCCGATGCGGATCTCGCCCGCGCTCAGATCCTCGAGCCCGGCGACGAGCCGCAACGCGGTCGTCTTCCCGCAGCCGGAGGGACCGACGAGCACCATGAACTCGCCGTCGGCGATGTCGAGCGACAGCGCGTCCACGGCGCGCGTGCCGTCGCCGAAGCTCTTGTCGACGCGGTCGAAGGTGACGCTGGCCACTGGTCCTCCTCGTTGAAGTTACGCGGGCGGCGGTGCGGTGCTCTGGCGGACGACGAGCGATGCGGGCAGGAGATGCGGGCCCGAATCCGGCTCGTTGCCTGCGATGCGCTCGAGGATCAATCCCGCGGCGTACTCGCCGACCTCGCGCATCGGCTGGTGCACCGTCGTCAGCGGCGGGTCGACGTAGGCTGCGATCGGCACGTCGTCGTAGCCCACGATCGAGACGTCGTTCGGCACGCTCAAGCCTTCGAGGCGCAGGCGGCGGATCGCGCCGAGGGCGATCAGATCGCTCTGAGCAAAGATTGCGGTGAACGGCACACCGCTCGCGAGCAGACGGTCCGTGGCGGCCCGACCGCTCTCGAGACCCCAGTCGACACCGCGCTCGACGAGCTCCGGCGCGGCGGCGATGCCCGCCTCGAGCAGCGCGTCGCGGTAGCCGGAGAGACGCGCATCGGCCGACGGCCAGTCGCGCGGACCGACGATCGTCGCGATCGAACGGTGGCCGAGCTCGAGCAGATGCGTCGTGGCATCGAAGCCGCCGCGGCGGTTGTCGACGTCGACGCTCGTGAAGCCGTCGAGCGCCAGGGAGCCGATCGAGACGAGCGGGATGCCGGCGCTCGCCGCCCCGCGTAGATGCTCGCCCTCGAAGACGACACCCGGACGAGCGAGGATCAGCCCCTCGACGCGGCGCTCGAGCATCAGCCGGAGATAACCGGTCCCCTCGCCGTCGTCGGGCGTCTCTTCGACGCTGCCGACGATCAGGTAGTAGTTGCGACGACGGGCCTCGAGCTCGGCGCCGGCGACGGCGCGGGCGAAGAACCCGTCGGAGACGTCGGCGGTCACCATCCCGAGCGTGTGCGTACGGTTCGAGATCAGGCCCCGCGCCATCGGGCTCGGCACATAGCCCAGCTGCTCGATCGCGTCGAGGACTCGTCGGCGCGTGTCGTCGGCGACGCTCGTCTGGCCGTTGATGACGCGCGAGACGGTCTGGTGGGAGACTGCGGCCAGGGCGGCCACGTCCCGGATCGTGGCGCGTCTAGCGACCATCGAGCCCAGCATTCCTCCGACGCCACCGTGACCGGTCACAATTCCCCTTGACGGATCGACTCTCAATCGTCATGTTACCGGTCAACCGGTCATGTGACCAGTCACATTTCTGCAGTGTCGGATACTCCACGAGGAGGCGCAGCATGGACGGGAGACGAACGATTCGACGCGTCAGCAGGGTCGCCGTGGCGGTCACGGCGCTGGCGGCGCTGCTCGTGGTCGCAGCGGGAGCGAATGCGGCCCATCGCACGACGACGCTCACGGTCTGGTGCTGGACACCGAGCGACGACGCACTCAAGACCGCCGATGCGGGCTTCACCAAAGCGCATCCGGACATCACCCTCAATTACGTCCAGATCAAGCCGCAGGACGTCTACCAGAAGCTTCAGCTCGATGCGGCCGCCGGCAGCGGCTTCCCGGATGTGAGCTGCATCGAGGACTCGCATCTCGCGCAGTTCACGAAGCTCGGCATCCTCGCCGACATCACGAAGCAGGCGGCGCCCTACAAGAAGCAGATCCAGGCGTACAAGTGGACGCAGGAGACGCTGAACGGGCACGTCTACGCCTTCCCATGGGACGCCGGCCCGATGGGCCTCTTCTATCGGCGCAGCGTCTTCAAGTCCGCCGGCATCAACCCGAGCTCGATCCGGACGTGGAACGACTTCTACAAGGCCGGGCTCAAGCTGAAGAAGCTCGGCATCCCGATCTGGCTGCAGTCGAAGGCGCAGAACGACGCGCGCTTCTTCGAGGACCTGCTGTGGCAGCAGGGGCTCGGCTACGTCGACGCGAAGGGCCACGTCGTTTTGGACAAGAGCCCGAAGATCCTCGCGACCCTGCAGTTCCTCGGCAAGATGTGGAATGCGGGGATTCTCGGCGACCAGGCCGAATGGACCGACCCGTGGTACGCGTCGATCAGCGGCGGCAAGGTGGCGACGCTTCCCATGGCCGTGTGGATGGGCACGTTCCTCAAGAGCTGGCTCGCGCCGAAGACGAGCGGCGATTGGGGCGTCATCCCGCTGCCGTCCTGGACGGCGAAGGGTGCTCACACCGCGAACGACGGCGGCTCGGCGCTCGCGATCTTCAAGTCGAGCTCGAACTTCAACGCCGCCTGGCAGTACGTGCAGTGGCATCTCGGCCGCGCCGACGTTCAGGCGCACATGTACCAGCAGACGGACATCTTCCCCTCCCTCGAGTCGGCGTGGCGGAGCCCGTACATGCGGCAGACCGACGCCTACTACGGCGGTGAGAAGCAACGGCAGATCTTCGAGACGCTCGCGAAGCAGATCCCGGTTGCTTACATCTACTCGAGTGACTACGAGCAGATGGACAGCCTGATGTCGACAGAGCTGCAGAAGTTCGCACTCGGAAAAGAGACTGCGCAGCAGGCGCTGAAGAACGCGGCGAACGCGATTCGCTCGAGAACGGGCAGGTCGTAGCGCCGCCTTGGGCGTCCTCGACTCGCCGAGCGAGCGTATGGGCCCGGCCGACCGCCCCGCGCGGGCGGCCGGGCTTTCTCGCGCGCGTCGCGCGTTGCGGCGGGCCGGCTGGCCGCTGCTCTTCGTCTCGCCGTTCTTCGTCCTCTTCGGCATCTTCAGCCTCTACCCGATCGGGTTCTCGGCCTGGCTTTCGCTGCGGGATTGGTCGCTGACGGGACCGGCGCGCTGGGTCGGCCTCGCGAACTACAGGGCGCTCATCCACGACGCGCTGTTCTGGCAGTCGATGTTGAACGCCGCGCTGTTGTTTCTCATCTACGTCCCGGCGATGACGCTGATCGCGCTCGTGCTCGCGTCCCTCTTGAACAGCCGGTACGTCCGGTTGCAGGGATTTTGGCGAACGCTGATCTTCCTGCCCTACATCATGTCGGGGACGGTCGCGGCGGCGTTCACGTTCCAGCTCTTGCTCGACAGGAACGCGGGCTACGCGAACAAGTTCCTGTCGTTTCTCGGAGTTTCACCCGTCCCGTGGCTCGACAGCACGTGGTGGGCCCGTATCTCGCTCGGCCTGCTCGTCCTCTGGGCATGGCTCGGCTACAACATGTTGATCATGCTCGCGGGGTTGCAGGCGATCCCGCCCGAGCTCAGCGAGGCTGCGCGCGTGGACGGCGCCGGGCCGGTGCGGATCTTTTGCCGCATCACCGTGCCGTTGCTGCGTCCCGTGATCGTCTTCTCGGTGACGCTGTCGATCATCGGGACGTTCTCGCTGTTCACGGAGCCGCTGCTCTTGTTTCCGGTCGCGGGCGGCCCGGCGAACGCGGCCTCGACGCCGGTGCTGCAGATCTGGCAGAACACGTTCTCGTTCTTGCGCGTCGGCTACAGCGCCGCGATGAGCTGGATCTATTTCGCCGTGATCGTCGTCATCGCGCTCACGCAGTACTTCCTCGTCAGCCGCGGCGACCGCTACCTCGTGGATCGCCGATGACGCTCCGCGGAGAACATGTCGTCAAGTTCGCCGTCTACCTCGTGCTCGCTGCGGTGTCCGCGTTCATGATCTTCCCGTTCGTCTGGATGGTCGTGTCGTCGCTGAAACCGTTCACGGAGATCTTCGCGGACACGCATTTCCTGCCGCAGCACTGGACGCTCCACAACTTCTCCTCGTTCTTCCACCAGACGAATGCCGCGCGTGCGATCTGGAACAGCTTCTACATCGCGACGTCGCAGACGATCCTTTCGCTCTTGCTCTGCGCACTCGGCGGCTACGGCTTTGCGAAGTTTCGCTTCCCCGGCCGAAACGTCCTGTTTGCGTTCGTCATCGCGACGCTCGCCGTCCCGTTTGCAGTGATCGTCGTGCCGCTGTTCGTGATGATGCGCAACACCTTCCACTGGATCGACACGCCGTGGCCCCTGATCGTCCCGTGGGCTGCGAACGCCTTCGGGATCTTCTTCATGCGGCAGTACATGCTGTCGATCCCCGACGAGATCCTCGACGCCGGACGCGTCGACGGCGCGTCGGAGCTGCGCATCTTCTTCCGCGTCGTGCTCCCGGTGTGCAAGCCGGCGCTGATCAGTCTCGGGATCATCGTTTTCATCGCCAGCTGGAACAACTTCCTCTGGCCGCTCGTCGTCCTGCCGTCGCAGAGCCACTGGACGCTGCCGCTCGTCCTCCGCTCGCTCCAGGGGCCGCCCGGACGGACGCCCTACGACGTGCTGATGGCCGGCTCCGTGATCAGCACGCTGCCGCTCGTCATCGGCTTTCTCGTCTTCCAGCGCCGGCTCGTCTCCGGGATCATGGCCGGGACGGTGAAGGGCTGATGCGCCCGCGGCTCGGCGTCGCGTACTACCCCGAGCAGTGGCCGCGCGGCCGCTGGGAGACCGATGCGCGTCTGATGGCGGAGGCCGGCCTCGCGGTCGTCCGCATCGGCGAGTTCGCGTGGGTCGAGCTCGAGCCCTCTGCCGGGACGTTCGACTTCGGCTGGCTCGACGACGCGATCGAGATCCTCGTGGCGAACGAGCTCGCTGTGATGCTCGGCACGCCGACCGCCGCACCGCCGGCGTGGCTGATCGAGGCGCATCCCGAGATCCTCCCGCGCCGGGCCGACGGTCGCGTGCACCCGTTCGGGCACCGTCGCCATTACTGCCCGAACCAGCCGGCGATGCGGGAGGCGTCGCGACGGATCGTCGCTGCGCTCGCCGACCGCTACGGGACCGATCCGCGTGTCGAGTCGTGGCAGATCGACAACGAGCTCATGGGGCGCTGCGTCTGCGCCGTCTGCCGGGTGCGCTTCCAGGATTGGCTACGCGAGCGGTACGGGTCGATCGAGGCGCTCAACGAGAGCTGGGGCACGGCGTTTTGGAGCCAGCGGTACGACGACTTCGCGCAGATCCCGCCCCCCGAGCTCGGCACGGCGGCCGCGACGCTGTTCCGGACGCATGCGCCGAACCCCTCGCTCGCGCTCGACTTTCGCCGCTTCACCTCCGACTCGCACATCGCGTACTTGCGCCTGCAGGTCGACGAGTTGCGCTCGCGCGGCACGGCGCAGCCGATCACGACGAACCTGATGGGCTTCAAGTTTGGGGAGATCGACTACCACCGGCTCGCAGCCGAGCTGGACGTCGTCGCCTGGGACAACTATCCCGCGCTCGATCGCAGTGGGCACTGGAGCGGTTCAGCGCTCGCCGCCGACGCGATGCGCGGGCTGAAGAACAAACCGGTCTGGATCGTCGAGCAGCAGGTCGGCGCGCTCGGCTGGGAAATCCTGCACACGCCCCGCCGCGGGCAGATGCGGCTGCACACGTACCAGGCGATCGCGCACGGCGCCGAGCTCGTCGGGTACTTCCGCTGGCGCACGGCACGCCACGGCACCGAGCAGCACTGGTACGGCGTGATCGACGCACACGGACGAGTCGGTCGCCGATACCGCGAGCTCGCGGAGCTCTCGAAGGAGATCGACGCACTCGGCGACGTGCTGGCCGAGGCAACTGTCGTGTCACCGGCCGCGCTGCTGCACGACTACGACTCGCGCTTCGCGCTCCAGGTCCAGCCGACGAACCCGTCGCTCGCCTACGAAGAGAGCGCCCAGCGCCACTACGAGGCGCTGCGAACGCTCGGCATCGGCGTCGACGTCATCTCGCCCGACGCAGACCTCTCGTCCTACCGGCTCGTGACCGCAGCGAACCTCTACGTCGTCGACGAGTCGGTCGTCGCGTCGCTTCGCGCATACGTCGAGGGTGGCGGCACCCTCGTGCTCGCACCGCGAGCAGGCGTGAAGGACCGCTCCAACGTCGTTCCCGAGCTGCCGTTCCCGACCCTGCTGGCCGACCTCGCCGGCGTAGAGGTCGCGGATGTCGCAAGCCTGCTGGACGACGACCCCGTGCGCATCTCCGGCGTCGACGGCGCACCCGACGGCGAGTTCCGCGGTTGGTTCGAGCAGATCGAGCCGAAGGGTGCGCATGTGCTCGCGCTCTACGCCGAAGGCGACTTCGCGGAGACCCCCGCGGTGACGATCCATTCCGTCGGCGACGGGCGCGTGGTCTACATCGCGGGCGTCGCCGATCTCGCCACGCTGCGCAACCTCTATCAGGCCGTCGCACCTGACGCGGGCCTCGTCACCGCCGCCCTGCCGGACGGGGTCGAGTGCGTGCAGCTGCGCGGTCAAGCGCCGCTGCTGATGTTCCTCAACCACGCCGACGGGGAGCGCCGCGTGTCACTCGACGGCGCCAAGCGGGATCTGATCACCGGCGTCGAGCACGAGCAGAGCATCCGGCTCGCGCCGTTCGGAGTCGCGCTGCTCGCGCCCGTCCGCGCAGCCGTCGAGACCGCATGAGCTTCCTGTACGGGGCGGCGACGGCCGCGTACCAGGTCGAGGGGGCGTGGGAGGCAGACGGGAAGGGAGCGTCGATCTGGGATGCGTTCGTGCGCGTTCCGGGCGCGATCGAGACGGGCGAGACGGGTGACGTCGCGTGCGATCACTACAACCGGTGGCCCGAGGATGTCGCACTGATGGCCGAGCTCGGGCTCGACGCGTACCGCTTCTCCGTCTCGTGGCCGCGCGTGCTTCCGGACGGCGTCGGCCGCGTCAACGCAGAGGGTCTCGCGTTCTACGACCGGCTCGTCGACGGGCTGCTCGAAGCAGATATCCGCCCCTTCCTCACGCTCTACCACTGGGATCTCCCGCTCGCGCTCGGCCACTGGGGTGCCGACGGCGTCGACGACGCCTTCGCGGAGTACGCGCAGCTGTTGGGCGAGCGCCTCGGGGACCGCGTGCACGACTGGATCACGCTCAACGAGCCGGAGGTGGCCGCGTTCGCCGGCCATTACCGAGGCGTGCACGCGCCGGGCCTTCGGGATTTCCCGCTCGCGCTACGCGCGGCAGACTCGATGCTGCGCGCGCATGCGAAGGCGGTCGAGGCGCTGCCGTCGACGGCGAACATCGGTGTCGCGCTGAACCTCTCGCCGTGCGAAGGCGACGAGCAGGCGGCCCGACTCGCCGACGGCTATCTCAACCGCTGGTTCCTCGACGCAGTCTCGGGCCGCGGATACCCCACCGACATGGAGGAGTGGTACGGCGACGCGGCGCCCGACCCGTTGCCGCCAATGCCCGAGCTCGGCTTCATCGGCGTGAACTACTACTACCGGCGGGTCGTCCGCGACGCGCCTCGTCCGCTCGGCTGGGAGCAGATCACGCCGCCCGACGCCGAGCTCACGGAGATGGGGTGGGAGGTTCATCCCGACGGCCTGCGCGACATCCTGCTCCGCGTCGCGAGGGAGTATGCGCCGCGCGCGCTCTACGTGACCGAGAACGGCGTCGCGCTCCCTCGCGGGCTCGAGGACCAGCGTCGGGTGCGCTATCTCGACGCGCACCTCGCGGCAGTCGAGGAAGCCCGTGCCGCGGGGGCGCCCGTCGAGGGCTACTTCGTCTGGACACTGCTCGACAACTTCGAGTGGTCGTTCGGCACGTCGATGCGGTTCGGGCTCGTCGAAGTCGACTTCGAAACGCTGACGAGGACGATCCGGAGCAGCGGCCGGCACTACGGCCGGCGGATCGAGGCGCGCCGCCATGCCGGTAGCAGGCAGGGCCACCGGTGACCCGTCCGACTCCGCCCGAGCTCTGGTTCGTCGCCGGCACGCAGCATCTCTACGGGCGCGAGCCCTTGCGTACGGTCGACACACACGCCCGTGAGATCGCGGCGGCGCTGGACGGCGCCGCCGCGATCCCGCTTCCCGTCCGCCACCGAGGCGTCGTCACCACCGCGGACGAGATCACGACGCTCTGCCGGGCGGCCGACGGGGACGAGCGCTGCGCCGGCCTCGTCGTCTGGGCGCACACCTTCTCCCCGGCGAAGATGTGGATCGCCGGCCTCGCGTCGCTCCGCCGTCCACTCCTGCACCTGCACACGCAGTTCAACCGGGAGCTGCCGTGGTCGGAGATCGATATGGACTTCATGAATCTCAACCAGTCGGCGCATGGGGACCGCGAGCTCGCACACGTCATGACGCGGCTCGGCATCCCGCGCAAGACGGTCGTCGGTCACTGGTCCGACCCCGCCGTTCTGGCACGGGTGGGCCGGTGGGCGCGCGCGGCCTGGGGCCGGCACGAGGCGCAGTCGCTGTCGGTCGTTCGGTTCGGCGACAACATGCGCTCCGTCGCGGTCACCGAGGGGGACAAGGTCGAGGCGCAGCTGCGGCTCGGCTTCTCCGTCGACGGCTACGGCGTGGGCGACCTCGCGCGCGCCGTGCACGAGATCGCGGATGCCGACGTCGACGGCCTGGTCGCGGCCTACCACGAGCAGTACGAGGTCGTCGACGTGCCTGACGGCGCGCTGCGCGATGCGGCGCGCATCGAGCTCGGCCTGCGCGGGTTCCTCGCGGCGGGCGGCTTCGGGGCATTCACCGACACGTTCGAGGATCTCGCCGACCTGCCACAGCTCCCGGGCATCGCGGTGCAGCGCCTGATGGCCGACGGCTACGGCTTCGGCGCCGAGGGCGACTGGAAAACCGCTGCGCTGACACGCATCGTCAAGGTCATGTGCGACGGGCTCCCCGGTGGCAGCTCGTTCATGGAGGACTACACGTACGACTTCTCCGCGAACGACCCGAAGGTGCTCGGCGCGCACATGCTCGAAGTGTGTCCGTCGATCGCGGCCGACACGCCGCGCTGCGAGATCCACCCGTTGTCGATCGGGGGCAAGGCCGATCCCGTGCGGCTCGTCTTCGACGCGCACTCCGGCGCGGCCGTCGTCGCCGCGCTGCTCGACCTCGGCGACCGCTTCCGTCTCCTCGTCAACGAGGTCGAGGTGGTCGACGCGCCGGAGCCGTTGCCGAAGCTCCCCGTCGCTCGCGCCGTGTGGCGGCCGAAGCCGGATCTCCCGCGCGCGGCAGAAGCGTGGTTGACGGCGGGCGGGCCGCACCACACGGTGCTGGCGTACCCGCTCGACGTCGAGACGCTCGCCGACTTCGCGGAGATGACGAGCATCGAGCTGGTCGTGATCGACGCCGACACCGAGCCGTACCGGTTCGCAAAGGAGCTGCGATGGAATCAGGCGTACTACAGCCGCCGCTAGCGCTGCGGGAGCTCCGCGAGCGCGTCGCCGACGCGAACGTGCGCCTCGTTCGCGAAGGGCTCGTCGAGCTCACGTTCGGGAACGCCAGCGCCGTCGACCGCGAGGCCGGCCTGGTCGCGATCAAGCCGAGCGGCGTTCCGTTCACGGCGCTGTGTCCAGACGACATCCCTGTGCTCGAGCTGGCGACGGGCGAGATCGTCGCCGGGACCCTGCGCCCGTCGTCCGACACCCCGACGCATCTCGCGCTCTATCGCGCGTTCGCCGGCATTGGCGGCGTGGTGCACACCCATTCGCCGTATGCGACTGCCTGGGCGCAGGCACGGCTCGCGATCCCGTGCCTCGGCACGACGCACGCCGACCACTTCGCCGGGCCGGTGCCGGTGACGCGCGCGCTTCGCGAGGACGAGATCGCCGCGGGCTACGAGGAGGCGACGGGGAGGGTGATCGCGGAGACACTCGGCCCGACCGACCCGCTCGCGATGCCGGGGGTCCTCGTCTGTTCGCACGGCCCGTTCACCTGGGGCGCCGGGCCGGAGGAGGCGGTCGAAAATGCAGTTGCGCTGGAGGTCGTCGCTGCGAGCACATATCGAGCGCTTCGTCTGGCCGCCGACGTCGAGCCGATCTCCGAGGAGCTGCTCGCGAAGCACTTCGGGCGCAAGCACGGGCCGGGCTCCTACTACGGTCAGCCGTCGTGACGTACGCCGTCGGGATCGACTTCGGCACGGAGTCCGCACGCGCGCTCCTCGTCGACTGCGCCGACGGGACCGAGGTAGCCGTCGCGGTGCACGTATACGAGAGCGGGGTCATCGACGAGCAACTGAACGGCGTCTCGCTCGAGCCCGAATGGGCGCTCCAAGATCCGGCCGACTATGTGTCGGCACTGCAGCACGCAGTGCCGCAGCTTCTCGCGGAGACCGGCGTCCCCCCCGAGTCGATCGCAGGCATCGGCGTCGACTTCACGTCGTGCACGATGCTGCCGACCCTCGCGGACGGGACGCCCCTGTGCATGGTCGATGAGCTGCGGTCCGAGCCGCACGCGTGGGTGAAGCTCTGGAAGCATCATGCAGCGCAGCCCGAGGCCGACCGGATCAACGCCGTCGCCGAGGAGCGCGCGGAGGGGTGGCTGCGGCGGTACGGCGGCCGCTACTCATCCGAGTGGTTCTTCTCCAAGGCGCTGCAGATCCTCGACGAGGCGCCCGAGATCTACGCGCGCTCCGAGCGGATGCTCGAGGCGGCCGACTGGATCGTGTGGCGCCTGACCGGCGTCGAGACCCGCAACATGTGCACGGCCGGCTACAAGGCGATGTGGTCGAAGCGCGACGGCTTCCCGTCCCGCGCGTTCTTTGCCGCGCTCGATCCGCGCTTCGCAGACATCGTCGACGAGAAGATGTCTCGTGCACTCGCGCCGCTCGGCGGCCGAGCCGGCGGTGTCTGCGAGCGCGCGGCGCGGTGGACGGGACTGCCGTTGGGAACTCCCGTCGCGGTCGCCAACGTCGACGCGCACGTGTCGGTGCCCGCGGTGGGCGTCACCGGGCCGGGCCGTTTCGTCGCGATCATGGGCACGAGCACGTGCGACGTCCTGCTCGGTGACGAGCTCGCGGCGGTCGACGGCATGTGCGGCGTCGTCGAGGACGGCGTGCTGCCGGGGCTGCACGGGTACGAGGCGGGGCAGTCGGCGGTCGGCGACATCTTCGCGTGGTTCGTCGGCCAGGTAGGCGGCACACACGTCGAGCTTGCGCGCGAGGCGGCGCGGCTACGGCCGGGCGAGAGCGGCCTGCTCGCACTCGACTGGTGGAACGGCAACCGCTCGGTGCTCGTCGACGCCGACCTGCGCGGCCTGATCGTCGGGCTGACGCTCGCGACCCGCCCGCCGGAGATCTACCGCGCGCTGATCGAGGCGACGGCGTTCGGCACGCGCGTGATCATCGAGGCGTTCGAGCAGGCGGGCGTTCCGGTCGACGGCATCGTGGCCTGCGGTGGGTTGCCCGACCGCAACCCGTTGCTGATGCAGATCTATGCCGATGTCTGCGGGCGGGAGATCGAGGTCGCTTCGTCGGCGCAGGCGCCCGCGCTCGGCGCGGCGATGTTCGGCGCGGTCGCTGCGGGAGAGCACGCGACCATCGTCGACGCGGTTCACGCGATGGCGGCGCCGCCCCGCGTGACGTACACACCGGATTCCGGCCACGTCGCGACGTACGACGCGCTCTACCGTGAGTACCTGCGGTTGCACGACCTCTTCGGGCGCGGAGGCGACGACGTCATGCGCACGCTGAAGGCGCTGCAGCTGTCAAACCCCGTCGCGATCTCGTAGCCACGCCTCGAGGCTCGACAACGCCTCGTCGAGCCTCGAGGTGTCGCCCCAGGCGCCGAGCACCGACAACGTCTTCGCCTTCTTGTCCCAAAGCGGCTCGACCCGGCCGACGATGCGATCGCCGACGAGGATGGGCAGCACGTAGTACCCGTACTCGCGCTTCGTCTTCGGCACGTACATCTCGAGGCGGTAGCGGAAATCCCACAGCAGCTCTGTCCGCGCGCGGTCGTGGATCAGCTGGTCGAACGGCGACAGCAGCGTCAC
>JAICWC010000005.1 GCA_025934995.1 Thermoleophilia bacterium
CCCCGCCGAAACACCCAGGCCCGCTCACGCGGGCCTCAAAGCCGTACCGACTTGACAAACCTCACCCCATATCAGTTCAGCGCGTTCTCGATCGCCGCGACGAGCTCGGGATCGTCGGGCGTCGTCAACGGGCGGAAACGCGCGATGATCTCGCCCTCGGACGAGACGAGGAACTTCTCGAAGTTCCACTGCACGTCGCCGGCTTTCCCCTCTGCATCGGGTGTCGCCGTCAGCTCCTCGTACAACGGGTGCCGGTTCGGGCCGTTGACGTCGAGCTTCGTCGTGAGCGGAAACGTCACGCCGTAGTTCGCCGAGCAGAACGTCGCGATCTCCTCGGGAGACCCCGGCTCCTGCTCGCCGAACTGGTTGCACGGTACCCCGACGATGTTCAACCCGCGGTCGGCGTACCGCTCGTACAGGCTCTGCAGGCCTTCGTACTGTGGGGTCAGTCCGCACTTCGAGGCGACGTTGACGATCAGCGTCGGCCGCCCGCGAAAGGACGAGAGGTCGAGCGTGCCGCCGTCGAGCGCCTCGAGCGTGTGGTCGTACGTCATGCCGCGAGCTCGCGCCGGCGGTTGAACCGCTCGACACGGCCGCCGCGGGCGACCGTCGACTCACGGCCGGTGTACGCGGGATGGCAGTTCGAGCAGACGTCGACCGCAATCGACCGAGCAGTCGTGGTGATGGTGTGCGTCGCGCCGCAGGTCGAGCAGGTCGCGGCGACGAGGTTCAGGTTCGGCTGTGTTCTCATGACGATGAAAACGACGAGCGGGCCGCCGATCTTCCCGCGTGCGGCCTCAGAGCTCGCCGAGGAGCTCGCGGAGCCTCGTCGTGTAGCGCTCGAGCGCGGTGCGGCCCCGGCGGGTGAGTGCCACGGTCGTGCGGGCGGACTGTCCATTGCCGGTCTTGTCGGTGCCGATGTAGCCGGCGTCCTGAAGCTTGCGCAAATGCGTGATCAGGTTGCCCGGGGTGAGGCCGATCATCTCCTGCAGGCGGGTGAAGGAGAGCGTGTCGTCCTGCGGCAGTGCGGCGAGCGTCGCGACGATCCGCAGCCGCGCAGGGGCGTGGATCAGCGGGTCGAGCTCCTCGGCGGCCATGCGAGCCGCCTCATCTCCGGACGGCCCAGCGCTGGCCGGCGGCTCCGAGCAGCAGCAGGGCGCACAAGCCGACGGCGATCACGCCCCAGACCGCGGACGGGCCGGCGAAGGCGGCGAAGGCGCCGAGCGCGACCGCAAGGGCGGCGAAGCCCGCTCGAGATGCGTTCTGGCGCGCCGCCTCGTAGCCGGCGGCCACCGCGCCGACGATGATCAGCGGCGCGACCGCCGGATAGATCCCATAGGAGATCGCGTGGTCCGCGTCGACGTGGTGAAGCGCCCCCTGGAAGATGTAGACGCAGATCCAGATCGCCGCGAATGTCAAGCCCTCGAGGCGCCGCTGCCGGGACGAGCGGCCGCGGAGCGCACGCCCGTGGACGGCGACGTTGAGGACGATCCAGGCAGCGACCATCCCGTAGAGCACGGCGAGCGCCGTACCGGTCGGGCCGGAGTACGGATGCTGGTGACGGACCGAGAACCAGACTGCGCCGTAGGCGACGAGCACCGTGACGGCCGCGGCGACCGTCAGAAGCGGCCGCCGACGATCGAACTCCCGTCGGGCGCGGCTCCTGGTCTGCTCGAGCAGGGCAGCGGCGGCGGCGGGATCGAGATCGTCGTCGGCGCTCGTTTCGGTCGCGGTCGTCGTTTCCCACGGGTCGGGGTCGCCCGGCGGCGGGCTGAACGTGTCGAATCGCTGATTCACCAGAGGGTCCTTCCGCTTGACTTTGTAGCGCAAAGTTACCGGACTTTGTACGGCAAAGTCAAGTGGCTCCTACCCCCAGACCTCCTCCGCGACCTCGACGATCCGGCGCAGCTTCGCGACCTGCTCGTCGTAGGACAGGACGTTCCCCTCGACCGTCGACGAGAAGCCGCACTGCGGCGAGAGGCACAGCTGATCGAGGTCGACGAACTTCGACGCCTCGTCGATGCGGCGCAGCAGCACCTCGCGATCCTCGAGCTCGCCGCGCTTCGTCGTCACGAGCCCGAGCACGACCTGCTTCCCCTTGGGCACGAGCCGCAACGGCTCGAAGCCGCCCGAGCGCTCGTCGTCCCACTCCATGAAGAACCCGTCGACGTCGAGCTCTCCGAAGAGCGCTTCCGCGACGAACTCGTAGCCGCCTTCGGCGACCCACGAAGAGCGGAAGTTGCCGCGGCACATGTGCGTCGTCACCGCCATGCCTTCCGGCCTGCCGGCGAGCGCCTCGTTGATGTGGTGGATGTACTCGACGTGCTGCTTGTCGGGATCGCCGCCGATCGAGCCGACGTATTCGCGCTGGTGCGGGTCGTTCAGATAGGCGAGGCTCGTGTCGTCGAACTGGAGATAGGTGCAGCCGAGCTCGCCGAGCCGGCGCACCTCTTCGCGATACGCAGCGGTCAGGTCGGCCCAGAACTCGTCCAGGGTCGGGTAGACGCTCTCGTCGATCGACGCCTTGCCGCCGCGGTAGTGGACCATGCTCGGCGACGGGATCGTCAGCTTCGGGACGTTCGTCGTCACGGTTCGCTGCAGGAACTCGAACGCGTCGCCGAAGATCGTCTTCGAGACGCCGAGCTTGCCGCCCACGTGCAGCGCCGCCGGAGTGAACTCAATCTCACCGTCCGGGTTGTGGAACTGCACCGCGATGTGTCCGGCTTCCTTCGTGATCCCGTCGAGCTGGTAGATGAAATCCATGTGCCACGACGCGCGGCGGAACTCGCCGTCCGTCGCCGACTGCAACCCGACGTCCTCCTGCATCTTCACGATCTCGCGGATCGCGTCGTCCTCGACCGCGCGGAGCTCGTCGTCGTCGATCTTCCCGGCTGCGTAATCGTCGCGGGCCTGCAGCAGCCGCGGTGGGCGCAGCAGGCTGCCGACGTGGTCGGCGCGGAACGGAGGGCTGGTGCGGCGGGCCACGGGAGGATCCTACGCAGCCGGTGTATGGTCGCGACCGTGTCTGCGAGCCATCCCGGCGACCTGAACGTCGTCGAGGCGATCGAGCTCCTGCGCCGCCGCGATCTCTCGTCGCGGGAGCTGACCGACGCGTGCCTGGAGCGGATCCGCGACCGCGACGGCGCGCACAGCTTCGACGGCGACCCCGCGTCGATCAACGCGTGGGTGCGTGTGTACGAGGACGACGCGCGGGCGGCGGCGTCGCGCGCGGACGAGCGCCTTGCGCTGGGCGACGCGCCGCCTCTTTGCGGCATCCCGATCGGCCTGAAGGATCTCTACGCGGTCGCCGGCAAGCCGGTCACCGCGTCGAGTCGTGTGCTCGCCGACGTCCCGGACCGCGACTGCGACGCGTGGGCGCGTCTCGCGGCCGAGGGGATGGTGCTGCTCGGCCACCTGCACACGCACGAGTTCGCGGCCGGCGGGACGACCGATCAGGTCGGCAACCCGTGGTCGCGCGACCGCTCGCCCGGCGGCTCGAGCGGCGGCTCGGCAGCCGCGCTCGCCTCGCACACGACGCCTGCTGCGACCGGCACCGATACCGCCGGCTCGCTGCGCATCCCGTCGGCGCTGTGCGGCACGTCGACGATCAAGCCGACCCGCGGCCTCGTCTCGATGCGCGGCATCGTGCCGCTCGGGCCGACGCTCGACCACGCCGGGCCGATGGCCCGCACGGTCGCCGACTGCGAGCCGCTGCTCGCCGCGCTCGCGGGGACGTCGCCGCCGCAGGAGCGGACGCCGCTACGCCGTGTCGTGCTCTCGCCGCGGATCGGCGAGCTCCACGCCGACGTCGCCGAGAACCTGGAGACCACGCTGGAGCTCTTGCCGCTCGTTCCTGCGCCGCCGCCCGCGGCACAGCTCGACGCGGGAGCGGACCTCCTCGACGTGGTGACGGCGGAGATGCTCTCCTGGCATCGTCGCTTCGACGATCGACGCGGGCTCTACCGCCCGTCGGTGCGAGGGTTTCTCGAGCATGCCGAGCAGCGCGCCATGACGGCGGAGGAATACGTCGCCGTGCAGGAACGTCGCACTGAGCTGACCGCGGTGTGGGTCGACTGGTTCGCCGAGCACCGGATCGACGCCCTCGTCGAGCCGACTGTCCCCATCGTCGCGCGACCGCGTGGCGCCGGATACGAGCGCGCCTTCACCGACGTCGCCGAGATCTCGTTGACGCACTACTGGGACTGGACCGGCTTTCCGGTCGTCGCGCTGCCGTCGGGCGTCGGCCGGCGCAGCGGCCTGCCGACCGGGGTCTCGCTGATCGGCCCGCCCGGCGCCGACTGGGACCTGCTCGCCGCGGGCGCCGCGCTGCAACGCGAGCTCGGAGCGGTCGTCAGGTAGGGCGGTAGCCGAGGTGCGCAGAGACCTCGGCTGCTGCACGCAGAAGCGTTCCGCTGAGCCGGGCGGCGAGGTCTTGCATCGAGACCATCGAGCTGTGCACGGCGAGGTTGATCGCCGCGACGGCGGCGCCGTCGTGGTCGAGCACGGGCGCGGCGATCGAACGAAGGCCGTATGCGAGCTCTTCGTTGTTGATCGCGAAGCCGTCGAGCCGCACACGGCGGAGCTCGGCGGCGAGCGCGCTGCGCGACGTGATCGTGTTCGGGCCGCGGCGCGAGAACGCGATCGAGGCGAGCGCCGCGTCGCGCTCGTCCTCGGGGAGAAACGCGAGGAGCACCTTGCCGAGTGACGTGCAGTACGCGGGGAGGCGCGCGCCGACGTGGAGGTTGAGGTCGACCTCCCGCAGGCCCGCACCGGTCGACCGGCAGCGTTCGACATAGACGATGTCGACCCCGTCGAGGATCGCCATGTTCACGGTGAAGCCCGTCGCGTCGCTCAGCGCGCGCAGGTAGGGCGCGGCGACCTCTCGCAGCTCCATCGAGTTGATCGCGGAGAAGCCGAGGTCGAGGACACGCGGCCCGAGCCGGTACTTCTTCGTTCCGTGGTCCTGGCGCAGGTAGCCGAGCGTCGCGAGCGTCGCCACGTAGCGGTGCGTCGTGCTGCGGCTGAGACCGATCTCGCGCCCGAGCTCGCTGACGCCGAGGAGCGGTCGCCCCGACCGAAACGCGGCGAGGATCGCCAGCCCGCGCTCGAGCGACTGGGAGTGCACGGCGACCGAGGCGGGCTCGGACATGCCGGAGAGTCTAGGTCGATCGCGGCGCGCGTTCCACTCTTCGGAACGCTGTCTTGACAGTCGGCACTCCGTCGGCGTAGCGTCGGTCCCGGTTGTACGTGCGGTTCCCGACCTCAGGAGAGTCGAATGCCTGACGAGTTCGAAACGCGGGCGCTCAGCCGGCGCGAGCTGCTCAAGCGCGCCGGAATCGGCGCAGCGGGTGTCGTCACCGCCGGCGCGTTCGCCGAGCCGGTGTGGGCCCGTCCCCGCTCCATCGACGCCGGCACCACGATCAAGATCGGCTTCGTCAGCCCGCTGACCGGACCGCTCGCCGGCTTCGGCGAGGGTGACCCGTACATCGTCGGCTTGGCGAAGAAGGGCTTTGCGAAGGGGCTGACGGTCGGCGGCCGGCACTACGCCGTGCAAGTCATCGACAAGGACAGCCAGTCGAGCCCCGCGACGTCGACGCAGGTCGCGAACGAGCTCATCCACAAGGACGGCGTCGATCTCCTGCTCGCGACGTCGACCCCGGAGGTCGTCAACCCGGCGGCCGACGCGGCCGAGGCGGCGGGCGTGCCGTTCGTCGGCACGGTCGACCCGTGGGAGTCGTTCTACTTCGGCCGCGGCGCGAAGCCGGGTGGCCCGAACCCGTTCCGCTACTCGTTCCTCTTCAGCTTCGGCACCGCCCAGTTCGCAAGCGCCTACGAGCACCTCTGGCCGCAGGTCAAGACGAACAAGCACGTCGGCGTCATGTATCCGAACGACACCGACGGCAACGCATTCCGGGCGAGCCTGATCCCGCTCCTCCAGAAGGCGGGTTACAAGGTGTTCGACCCGGGCGGCTATCAGGACGGACAGACCGACTACACGTCGCTGATCTCGTTCTACAAGAAGAACAACTGTCAGATCTTCCACTGCGCGCCGATCCCGCCCGACTTCACGACGCTCTGGAAGCAGGCGGGCCAGCAGGGCTACGCGAAGATGTGCAAGATCGCGCAGCTCGCGAAGACCGGCCTGTTCCCCTCGCAGATCGCCGCCTCGGGCGCGCTCGGCCCCGGCCTGTCGAGCGGTGTCTACTGGGCGCCGTCGTTCCCGTACCACTCGCCGCTGACCGGCCTCACCTCGAAGGAGATCGGTGACGGCTACACGAAGAAGACCGGCCGCCAGTGGAACCAGCAGCTCGGCGCGTCGATGTCGGTCTTCGACGTCGCGGAGGCCGTGCTCAAGAAGAGCGGCAACCCGAAGGACAAGACCGCCGTCGTCAAGGCGTTCCAGCACCTGAGCGTGATGACGCCTTCCGGCCGCCTCCACTGGGGCACGGGCGGCCCGCGCAACCCGGTGCCGCCGGTCGTGACGACGCCGATCATCGGCGGTCAGTGGGTCAAGCAGAAGAAGGGCAGCAAGTTCCCGCTCGACTTCGTGATCTGCGAGCACTCCGACGACCCGAATGTGCCGATCCAGGGCAAGCTGAAGGCGTATAACGCGTAGATGACCGAACCTGACGGGGCCGCGGCGCTGTTGGCCGCCGTCGGAGTGAGAAAGCGGTTCGGCGCGCTCGTCGTGCTGGACGGCGTCGACTTCTCGGTTGGGGCCGGCGAGGCCGTTGGCATCGTCGGCCCCAACGGAGCGGGCAAGACGACCCTGCTCAGCGTCATCGCAGGCTCGCAGCGCCCCGATGCCGGCTCGATCCGGTTCGCCGGCGCCGACGTCACCTCCGCCGGCGCAGCCGCGCGCTGCCGGCATGGGATCGCACGCGCACACCAGGTTCCGAAGCCCTTCGGCGGGATGACGGTGTTCGAGAACGTGCTCGTCGGCGCCGCGGCGGGCGGCGGCGTGCGCCGGCGCCGCGACGCGTACGCACGGGTCGCATCCGTGCTCGACGTCTGCGAGCTGACGCCCCTCGCCAACCGGCCGGCGGAGTCGCTCGGGCTCCTGCACCGCAAGCGGCTCGAGCTCGCCCGAGCGCTCGCCACCGAGCCGCAGCTGTTGCTGCTCGACGAGATCGGCGCGGGGCTCACCGACGAGGAGGCTGCGGCACTCGTGGCGACGATCCGCGAGCTGCGGCAACGCGGGATCACGATCGTCTGGATCGAGCACATCGTCCACGTCCTCGTCCAGGTCGTGGAGCGGCTCGTCGCGATGGACGCGGGCCGCGTGATCGCCGAGGGCGATCCGGATGCGGTGATGAAAGACGCCGCCGTGATCGACGCCTACCTCGGCACGGCCGAGGTCACGGCGTGACGGCGCTGCTCGCAGTGGAGGAGCTCGACGTCCGACACGGGTTGCTGCAGGCGGTGCGACAGGTGTCGCTCGAGCTCGCCGAGGGCGAGACGCTCGCACTCGTCGGCGCGAACGGCGCCGGCAAGACGACGCTCCTGCGCGCGATCGCGGGCGCGCACCGGCCCGCCGGTGGCCGGATCGTGTTCGAAGGCAGCGACATCACGAGCCGCCAGGCGCACCGGCGCGCGAAGCTCGGCATTGCGCTCGTGCCGGAGGGGCGACGCCTGTTCCCGGACTTGACGGTCGAGGAGAACCTCCGCGTCGCCGGCGCCGCGCGCCGGTCCGGGCCGTGGACGGTCGCCGAGGTCGTCCGCGCGTTCCCGCTCCTCGAGCCGCTGCTGCACAAGCGTGCCGCGAGCCTTTCCGGCGGTGAGCAGCAGGCGACTGCGATCGGCCGCGCCCTGATGACGAATCCGCGCGTGCTGCTGCTCGACGAGGTGTCCCTCGGCCTCGCGCCCATCGTCGTCGACGGCGTCTATCGCTCGCTGACCCGGCTCATCGAGGGCGGTGCGACGATCCTGCTCGTCGAGCAGGATCTGGCGCGCGCGATGCGCGTCGCCGATCGCGTGGCGTGCATGCTCGAGGGCCGCGTCGTCCTGGAGGGCGCTCGCGGCGAGCTGACGCGCGAACAGGTGACGGAGGCGTACTTCGGCCTGCGGCGCCGGGAGGCAACCGCGTGACGTGGGTCAACGACATCGTGCACGGAATCCTGCTCGGCGGCGTCTACGCGCTGCTCGCGAGCGGCCTCGCGTTGATGTTCGGCGTGATGCGGATCATCAACCTCGCCCACGGCTCGCTCGCGCTCGTCGGTGCGTACATGGCATTCCTCTGCACCGAGCATCTGCACATCTCGACGTATCTCGCGCTCGCACCGGTCCTTCCCGGCGCATTGATCGTCGGCTATCTGCTGCAGCGCACGATGCTCGAGCGGAGCCTGCGCGCCGGGCCGCTCGTACCGCTGCTGACGACCTTCGGGTTGCTGATCGTGATCGCGAACCTGCTCCAGTACTTCTTCTCGCCCGACGTCCACTCGCTCGGGGAAGGGCGGATCGGTCTCGCGACGTTCGACGTCTCGAGCACGCTGACGATCGCCTGGTTCGACGTGCTCACCTTCGGCGTCGCGGTTGTCGTGCTCGTGGGACTGCAGCTCGTGCTCCGGTACAGCCAGCTCGGCCGTGAGCTGCGCGCGACTGCTGCCGATCCTGACACGGCGGAGCTCGTCGGCGTCAACGCGCGCGCCGTCTACGCGCGTGCGACGGCGATCGCCGTCGCGACGGCTGCCCTCGCCGGCGTTTTCTACGGCATGCGTTCGGGCTTCGACCCGAACGCGGGCGCGAACGAGTTGCTGTATGCGTTCGAGGCTGTCGTCATCGGCGGCATCGGCTCGCTCTGGGGGACGCTGTGGGGGGGCGTCGTGCTCGGCGTCGCGCAGGCGATCGGCGCGCAGATCAACACGGAGTACTTCGCGCTCGCCGGCCACGTCGTCTTCCTCGCCGTGCTCGTCGGCCGCGTCGCGCTGCAGTCGCAGATCGTCGCGCCGCGTCTGCGCAGGGCCGGGGCATGAGCGCGACCGCCGCGCCGCCTGCGACCGCTGCGACGGTGCGCGTCGAGCGCTGGACGCCGCTCTCGGTTGCGTTCACCGGCGGCCTCGCCGGGCTGCTCGTCGTGCTCGCCTTTGCGCCGTTCGTGCTCGGCGAGAACTCGCAGAACAACCTGATCCAGCTCTACTTCCTCGTCATCCTCGCGGTGATGTGGAACGCGCTCGCCGGCTACGGCGGGCTCGTCTCGGTCGGGCAGCAGGGATTCATCGGCATCGGAGCGTACGGCGTCGTCGTCTTCTCGCTGCAGCACGGGCTCAACCCCTATCTCTCCATGCTGCTCGCGACGTGGATCGGCGGCCTCGTCGCGATTCCGGTCGCCCTGATCGTGCTGTGGTTGCGCGCCGGCGCCTTCGCGATCGCGACCTGGGTCGTCGCCGAGGCATTCGCGATCCTCGTCTCGCTCGACCCGAATCCGGCGATCGGCGGCGGTACCGGCACCTCCGCGCTGCTCCCGTTCAACCTCCGCTATACGCCGACGCAGCGGTTGCACGACACCTACTGGGCGGCCCTCGGCGCCGTCGCCGTGCTGCTCCTGCTGCTCTTCGTGCTGCTCCGCAGCCGGCTCGGCGGCTCGCTTCAGGCGATCCGCGACGACGAGGAGGCGGCGGCATCGGTGGGGGTGCGCGTGTTGCTCGGCAAGGGAATCCTCTTCGTCGTCGCCGGCGCGGGCTGCGCGGCCGCCGGCACGGTGATCCTCGCCTGGCAGCTCTCGATCCTGCCGCTCGGGCCGGATTCGATCTTCGGCATCAACTGGACCGCGAAGATGATCTTCATGGTGCTCGTCGGCGGGCTCGGCACGTTCGAGGGGCCGATCCTCGGCGCCGTCGCCCTCTACGTGATCCAGACGTACGGCCCGAACGGCGGCGTCTGGTACTTCGTCCTGCTCGGCGGGATCGCGATCGGCTTCGCGCTGCTCATGCCGCGCGGCATCTGGGGCACGATCCAGTCCCGCTTCAACGTCCAGCTCCTGCCGGTCGGCTTCCGACTGCGCACGGGCGACCGATAGAGAGGAGACGCAAATGGCCACCACGGCCGTGCACGGATACCGGCAGTACATCGGCGGAGAATGGACGGACGCGGCGGAGGGTGGCACGTTCGACGTGAAGGACCCGTTCACCGGCGAGACGGTTGCGACCGCGCCCGCCGGCGGAGCCGACGACGCAGCGCGCGCGATCGACGCTGCGCAAGCGGCGTTCCAGGCGTGGGCGGCGACGCCGCCGGCAGTGCGGCAGGGAATCTTTCTCAAGGCGGCCGACGTGCTGGAGAGCCGCAGCCACGAGATCGTCGCCGCGCTCGCCCGCGAGACCGGCGCGACGTTCGGGTTCGGGATGTTCCAGATGCACTTCGTCCCGGGGCTCTTCCGTCAGGCGGCCGCGTTGCCGTACCAGCCGATCGGCACCGTCATCCCGTCCGACACAGGCGCGTTTTCGATGGGGGTCCGCAAGCCCGTCGGCGTCGTTGCCGCGATCGCGCCGTGGAATGCGGCGCTCATCCTTTCGGCGCGTTCGATCGCCGCGCCGCTCGCGCTCGGCAACACGGTCGTGCTGAAGCCCTCGGAGCTCTCGCCGTGGGCCGGCGGCCTGCTCTGGGGCGAGATCTTCGCCGAGGCCGGCCTCCCCGAGGGCGTGCTGAACATCGTGACGCACGCGCCGGGCGCGGCAGGCCCGATCGGAGAGGCGTTCACGTCGCATCCGGCGGTGCGGCGGATCAACTTCACGGGCTCGACCGCCACCGGCCGCAGGCTCGCAGAGGCTGCGGGCAAGAACCTCAAGCGCGTCGTGCTCGAGCTCGGCGGCTACAACCCGCTGATCGTCCTCGCCGACGCGGAGGTCGAGTACGCCGTGAACGCCGCAGCGTTCGGAGCTTTCCTGCACCAGGGCCAGATCTGCATGTCGGCGCGCAAGGTGCTGGTCGAACGGCCGATCGCGGACGAGTTCACGCGCCGGCTCGCCGACAAGGCGAAGACGCTGAAGGCGGGCGACCCGAAGGAGCACGACACGATCATCGGGCCGCTGATCAACGCGGACGCAGTCGCGATGGTCAAAGGCCGCGTCGATGAGGCGGTCGCAAAGGGCGCGAAGGTGCTCGCGGGCGGCGACGCAGTCGGCAACTGCTACCAGGCGACCGTCGTCACCGACGTGCCCGCCGACTCCGAGCTGGCGACACACGAGACGTTCGGGCCGGTGCTCGCAGTCGAGGTCGTGGACAGCGCCGACGAGGCGGTCGCGCGCGCGAACGCGACGTCGTACGGCCTCGCCGCGGGGATCATCACGAGCGACGTCGACGGCGGACTCGCCCTCGCGCAGCAGGTCGAGGCCGGGATCGTGCACGTCAACGACCAGCCGGTCGGCGACGAGCCGCAGATGCCGTTCGGCGGCGTCAAGGACTCCGGCTGGGGACGCTTCGGCGGTCAGGCGGCGATCGACGAGTTCACCGAGTTGCGCTGGGTGACCGTGCAGAGCGGCTCGCACCCGTTCCCGTTCTGAGTGTCAGCGCAGCTGGAGCAGCCGGATCGCGTTCTCCTTGAGGATGAGCGGCCGCACCTCGTCCTTGAAGTCGGCGCGCTCGAAGTCGGCGAGCCAGCGATCGGGCGTGATCAACGGATAGTCGGAGCCGAAGAGCACGCGGTCGCGCAGCTGCGTGTTCGCATAGCGAACGAGCTGCTGCGGAAAATACTTCGGCGACCAACCGGAAAGGTCGATGTAGACCTGCTGCTTGTGCAAGGCGACCGAGATCGCCTCGTCCTGCCACGGGAACGACGGATGCGCGAGCACGATCTGAAGCCGGGGAAAGTCGACTGCGACGTCGTCGACGTGCATCGGGTTCGAGTACTTGAGACGGATGCCGCCGCCGCCGGGCAGGCCCGTGCCGATGCCGGAATGTCCGGTATGGAAGAGCGCCGGCACGCCTGCCGCCTCGATCGCCTCGTACACCGGGTAGAAGGCGCGATCGTTCGGGAAGAACGCCTGGATGTTCGGGTGGAACTTGAAGCCGCGCACGCCGTGGTCGCGCACGAGCCGTTCCACCGCTTCGGCCGCGTTCGCCCGGTGCGGGTCGATCGACGCGAACGGGATCAACACGTCGTCGTTCGCGGCGGCGGCGGCTGCGATCTCCTCGTTCGGGGCCGAGGCGCGCCCCGTCACGGTCTCGGCGTCGACGGTGAAGACGACCGCCGCCAGCTTGCGCGCACGGTAGTACGTCGCGACGTCGTCGACGGTCGGCGTCGCGTCCTCGCCGAAGTACCGTTTCGCGGCCGCGCGCCATTCCGGCTTCAACCCGTCCTCGCCGCTCCGCCCGACCTCCGCATGCGTGTGGACGTCGATCGCGACGACCGCGTCGAGATCGATGCTCATGCGTCAATGATGTCAGGGAACGTTCGACTCTCCGAGCGATGAATCTCGCGTCGCTTCTCGCGCACGCGGCGTCCAGCCATGCGGGCCGGCCCGCGCTCCTGCTCGAGGACGAGCACGTCTCGTACGGTGAGCTCGAGTCGCGCACGGCAGAGGCGGCGGCGGGCCTGCGTGCGCGCGGGGTCGTGCGCGGCGACCGAGTTGCACTCCTCTTTCCGAACGGCGCCGATTACGTCGCGTGCCTGTTCGGGCTCTGGCGGCTCGGAGCGGTTGCCGTGCCGCTCAACGTCCTCCTCGCCCCGCCGGAGATCGAGGCGCGCATCGCCCTCTCGGGCGCGAAGCTCCTGCTCACCGAGGCGCCGCGCGCGCCCGAAGCTCCGGAGCCCGCCGCATGTCGGACCGAAGACCCGGCGGCGATCCTCTTCACGTCCGGCACCGCGGGCGTGCCGAAGGGCGCGGTGCTCACGCACGGGAGCATCGCGGCGGCGGCGGCGAGCGTCGCGGACGCGCTGTCGCTCGGCCCGGACGACGTGGTGCTCGGCGCGGCGCCGTTCTCGCACGTGCTCGGGCTTTCGACCGGCATCGTCGCGACGCTCTCGCGCGGCGGTGCGGTCGCCGTCGAGCGCCGCTTCGATGCCGAACGGACCCTCGCCCACATGGTCGAGACGGGCACGACGATCCTGCTCGGCGTGCCGGCGATGTGCATCGCGCTCTGCGAGGCGGCGCGGTCCGCGTCCGTGCTGCCGCCGATCCGGATCGCGCACGTCGGCGGAGCGGCCGTTCCCGTCGAAGTCGGCCGTGCGTTCGAGTCGACGTTCCGCGCAGAGCTGTACGAGGGCTATGGGCTGACCGAGATGTCGGGCATCGCGACGACGTACGTCGCGGGGCAGCGTCGCAAGCCGGGCTCGGTCGGGAAGCCGCTCGGCTCGACAGAGGTGCAGATCGTCGACGCCGACGGACGGGGCGTCGGGGAGGTCAGGTTCAGAGGCCCGTCCGTCGTCGCCGGCTACTGGGAGGACGCGGAGGCGACGGCAGCTGCGATCTCCCCGGACGGCTGGCTCGCCACCGGCGATCTCGGCTATCTCGACGACGACGGCTACCTCTTCCTCGTCGACCGCAAGCAGGACCTCGTGATCCGCGGCGGCTACAACGTCTACCCGCGCGAGGTCGAGGAGGTGCTGTACGCGCATCCGGGCGTGCTCGAGGCCGCGGTCGTGGGCGTCGCGCACGAGACGCTCGGCGAGGAGGTTGCGGCGCTCATCGTCCCGCGCCCCGAAGCCGCTCTCACCGTCGCGGAGATCCAGGAGTGGGCGAAGGAACGCGTCGCCGCGTACAAGTACCCGCGCATCGTCGTCTTCGTCGACGCCCTGCCAAAGACGCCGACCGGGAAGATCCTCAAGCGCGAGATCGACTCCGAGCAGCTTTGCCGATGACGGCGCTACGCGAAGCGGTCGAGTCGCTCGTGAAAGACGGCGACACGGTCGCACTCGAAGGCTTCACCCATCTGATCCCGCACGCCGCCGGGCACGAGCTCATCCGTCAGGAGAAGCGCGACCTGACGCTCGTGCGCATGACGCCCGACGTCGTGTACGACCAGCTGATCGGCATGGGGTGCGCGCGGAAGCTCGTCTTCTCGTGGGGCGGCAATCCCGGCGTCGGCTCACTGCATCGGCTGCGGGACGCGGTCGAGCACGGCTGGCCGCAGCCCCTGGAGCTCGAGGAGCATTCGCACGCCGGCATGGCTGCCGCCTACGCCGCCGGCGCCGCGAACCTGCCATTCGGAGTGTTGCGGGGGTACTCGGGCGGCGACTTGCCGCCGCAGACGCGTGTCGCCTTCGTCGAGTGTCCGTTCACGGGCGAACGTCTCGCCGCCGTGCCCGCGCTGCGGCCGGACGTCGGGATCGTGCACGCACAGCGCGCCGACCGCCGGGGCAACGTGCAGCTCTGGGGGATTCTCGGCGTCCAGAAGGAGACGGTGCTGGCCGCCGCCCGCTCGATCGTCACGGTGGAGGAAGTCGTCGATGCGCTCGAGCCGCGTCCCGGCGCGATCGTGCTGCCGCATTGGATCGTCGACGCCGTTTGCGTCGCGCCGCGCGGAGCGCATCCGTCCTACGCGCACGGTTACTACGACCGCGACAACATGTTCTACCGCCGGTGGGACGAGATCTCGCGCGACCGAGACCGGTTCCGCGACTGGATCGAGGAGCACGTGCTCGCCGCGGTCACGGCATGAACGTGGGGGAGGAGCTGATGGCGATCGAGGCGGCGCGCCGGCTCTCGAACGGCACCGTCTGCTTCGTCGGCATCGGCCTGCCGTCGACGGCGGCAAACCTCGGGCGCCGGACGCATGCGCTGCGGACGAAAGGGGAAGGTTGAGAACGCAGGTCGGAATCGTCGGCGCGGGTCCCGCCGGCCTGACGCTCGCGCGCCTGCTCGAGCTGCAGGGGATCGAGACGGTCGTCTTCGAAGCTCGCAGCCGCGAGTACTGCGAACACCGCATTCGCGCGGGCGTGCTCGAGCACCGGGTCGCGGAGCTTCTGCGCGAGGCCGGCGTCGGCGCGCGGCTCGCCGCCGAGGGGATTTCACACGGCGGCATCCATCTCCAGTTCGACGGCGGACGCCACCACATCCCGATGCAGGAGCTCGTCGGGCGCGGGATCGTCATCTACGGACAGACCGAGGTCGTCAAGGATCTGATCGACGCGCGCCTCGCGAGCGGGCTGCCGCTCCACTTCGAGACCGCTGTCGAGAGCGTGGACGCGACAGCGGGTGTCATCCGGTATCCGGGAGGCGAACTGCAGTGCGACGTGATCGCCGGCTGCGACGGATTCCACGGCGTCTGCCGACAGGCCGTTCCCGCGGAGGCGTTCGAGCGCGAGTACCCGTTCGGCTGGCTCGGCATCCTCGCGCAGGTTGCGCCGTCGATGGACGAGCTCGTGTACGCGCACCACGAGCGCGGGTTCGCGCTCCTCTCCCTGCGCTCGCCGCAGCTCTCGCGGTACTACGTGCAGGTCGCGCACGACGAGGACGTTGCCGAATGGCCGGACGAGCGGGTCTGGGAGGAGTTGCGCGCGCGGACTGCGCTCGATGGGTGGGAGCTGCACGACGGGCCGATCATCGAGAAGGGCGTGACGGGGATGCGCAGCTACGTCGGCGAGCCGATGCAGCACGAGCGGCTCTATCTCGCCGGCGACGCCGCGCACATCGTCCCGCCGACCGGTGCGAAAGGGTTGAACCTCGCGATCAACGACGTGCGCATCCTCGCGGAGGCGATTGCGGGCGGCGGGCTCGAGCACTACTCGCGGGAGTGTCTGCGCCGTGTGTGGCGTGCCGAGCACTTCTCGTGGTGGATGACGACGACGCTCCACAAGCTGCCGGGCGGCGACCCGTTCGACGAGAGGCTGCAGCTTTCGCAGCTCCGCTACGTGACGACGTCCGAGCCCGCCGCGCGCAGCCTCGCCGAGAACTACACCGGGATCGAGGCGATCTAGCTACTCCGGCCCTCGACCCGGCCGAGCGCGTCACGGGAAAGACGGTCATCCGCCTTCGTCCGTAAGCGCGCACGGCCGGGTCGTGGGTTGTCGTATCTCTAGTGGTGACCTACTTGACCGTGATCCTCTGCTGGTAGACCGGTCCAGCGCCGTCACCCGGGAAGGCGGATCCGACACCGCTGAACAGCACGGCGGTGACCGTGTACGTGCCCGGTCGCAGGTACGTGTGCGCCGGCGTCGGCCCCGACCCGGTCGACCCGTCGCCGAACTCCCAGAGGTAGTTGATGACGGGTTTGCCGCTCACGCTCGTGAGCGCGCTGAAGCTCACCGTCGAGCCCGCGCCCTGCGAGGCCGTGAACGCCGGCTGGAACCCGCTCTTCCCCGTGACCACAATGCCGCCGGTTCCGGCCGACAGGCCGTCGGAGTTGAACACGGCGACGCCGGTGGAGTATGCGCCCGGCGCCGGGAACGTGTACGAGATCGTCGGCGCCGTCTGCTGGACGGTTTCGGCATTCGGAACGGCGTTGAACTGCCAGCTGAACTGAGCGACGCCGCCCGGCGCTGTCGATCGGCTCGCGTCGAACGTCATGGTGGTTCCGCTGCCGGCAGTGACCGTCTCCGTCGCCGTCGGCAACTGGCTGGGAAGCGTCAGACGCTGCACGCAGCTGTGGGTGAAGTTGCTCCACTCCGTCTGGTACCAGTACGGGTGGCCGTTGATCACCTGATTGAACGGCGAGCCGTTCGGCGCGGTGCCGAGCGGCGTGCCCATGTTCGCGACGCACTGGTCGCCGATCTCTTCTCCATGATCGGCCCCTGCGCCGTTCGTCCACGCGTCGTTGGGAATCGGATCGGTGACCGACTCCATGTGCTCGTGGCTGAGACCGCCGTTGATCTCACCGTCCGAGATCAGCCCGTTCGGATAGTTGCCGTCCTGACAATGCGTGTTCGTGGCGTCGAACGGCATGTTCGCGTAGAACACCATCGTCGGCGTCGCCGTGTTCTCGTGATACGCGCAGTACGCCGCCAGCTTGTTGAACGGGACGATGCCGGCCGAACACCCGTCGAAGTTCGTGGCCGCGTTGTTGCCGAAGCAGCTCTCGACATGCGGAGGCGTCAGCAGGAAGTACTCGTGGCTCAAATCCGTCGGCAGCTGATGACCGGTGACGAAGTTCGCGACCTCCTGCTGGATTTGCGCGTCGGTCAGGCAGTTGGTCACCGGGCCGTTCGCCGGACACTGACTCGCCGGGTACGGGTCCATGTCGACCAGCACGCCGCCGAAGTGCACGTCGTAGTTCGCGACGGCGCCGGTCAGGTCGTTGTACTGCGGCCCGACCGAGTCGACGTTCTGATTGCCTCCGCTGTCGTGGGCGAGGTCGTTGAAGTAGCGGGAGATCCCGAACACGAACCCATCCGGATACGCCCCGAGTCCCTGCGGGCTCCACATCAGCATGTAGTCGGTATTCGACGGCATCACCGGGCCGCCGTTGTAGTCCATGTTGTCGAACGCGATGACCGACCCGGATGATGCCGAGCGCAGCGGCTCGTAGGACACCACCTGGCCGTTCGGCAAGACCTTGAGCTTCGCCGACGCGGTTGGCGCTGCGACGGCCAAGACGCACACCGTCGCGACAAGGATCGACGTCCGCAGCAATCGTCGGTGACGAACTGCCATACGCACAGCCCTCCTCAAGTCAGGGTTTGGATCGACCGCCCAGTCGACCCGGAATGCCTGTCTCGGCGCGGCACCTTATCGCGTTTCTCTGCGGGGCGCTCGCGCGTGAGCGCGGGTCACGTGGTGCGGAGTCCGATCACGCGCGGGAACGCGCGCAGCCCCAGGGCGACGGTCTCGCGGATCTGCGCAGCGAGCGTCGGAGCGGGAATGCCGGGTACGTCGATCGGCAGGTCGCCTAGCTCGACGAAGTAGAGCGGCATCGTCCCCAGCCCCTCCAGCTCCTGCTCGAAGAGAACTGCGCGGTCGCGAAGCTCGGGCGCCAGGCGCCGGTGAAGCGGCTCGGACATCAGCAGGTACTCGGTCGCCGGCACGTTGTTCTTGAGCATGCGATGGGCCGTGATGACCTCGACGCCGACGAGCTTTTCGTGGTCACGTATCCGCTGCCTGACGACCTCGCCCACGTGCGCGACGAACTTGACGTGGAGCCTCCCGATCCGGCGACACGCGTCGCAAACACAGAGGTTGTGGGCGGTCATCCACTGCTGCTGGGCATGGAAGGCGCGGTACATCGCGAGCGTCGCGGGAAGCCAGTCGTTCTCGTCGTCGAGGGGCGCCGACAGGAAGAGCGCATCACCCTCGACCTCCACGAGCTTCATGGCCGGCACCGCGTCGAGCATCGCTTCGAGAAGCCGCTGCGTGATCTCGTGGGAGTGCGCGAGGTTGAGCCGATGAAGTCGCATGAACTCGGTGTAGCCGCCGATGTCCGCGAGCAACAGCAGTGCTCGTTCGCCCGTGCTCACAACAGCTCCGCGATCATCGCCGCGGCCCGGGCGGCGCCGTCGTCGGGGACCGCGCGATAGCGCGGCGCACGTCCGAGCTCCTCGACGATCGCGTCCGCGAGCTCGCTCGGGCCGTCGGTCGCGTAGCTCATTCGTCTGCCCGCGCCGTGCCGCTCGAGCCGGTGGGCAACGTGGTGGCTCTGCTCGAAGTGCCCGCGCAGCGGGAAGTACAGGAACGGCCGTTGCGCGGCGGTGAGCTCCATCGTCGTCGAAAGCCCTCCGTGGCAGACGGCGATGTCGCAGGCGGCGAGATGCCGGTACAGACGATGAACGTAACCGTGCGCTTCGACGCCGTCGCGTGAGATGAGCTTCGGGTCGATGCTCGGTCCGGCGACGACGACCATACGCAGCTCGGGCACGCGTTCTCTCGCTTCGGGCAGGGCGGCGACCGCCCGTTCGAGCAGGTGTTTGCCGGCGCCGGACCCGCCGGCGGCGACGATGCAGACCTTTTCGTCGGCGCCGAACCCCAGCTCCGAGCGAAGCGCGTCGCGGTTCGCGATCTCCGCGTGATCGAAGCCCGTGATGTAGCCCGAGAAGCGGAAGTGCCGTTGCGTCCATTCCGGGATGCGCGGGAGCCCGGGGCCGAGCGGCGCGTCGACGACGTCCTCGCGGTCGCCGATGAAGATCGAGCGGTCGCGGAGATGAGGCCGGCGGGCCACGTGCTCGACCATCTGCGCGTTGTGGTCGGCGGCGAGGAACGCCTCGCGTGCGCCGCCCTCCGGCATCGGCACCACCCCGACGAAGTCGGTGAGCCATACGTACGGCGCGGTCTTCAGCTCTGGGTTCTCGTGCAGGAAGTAGTCGAGCTCCCACGCCTCGTCACCGATCCAGACGTCGAACGGCTCGGCGGAGACGAGATCGTGGAACACCATGAAGTTGGCGCAGAAGATCTCGTCGAGGCGTCGCAACATCTGGAAGGCGTCGAGTGCGTGCTCGCCGGCTTCGGCGTCGACGTGCTTCGCCTCGGGCGCGAGGTCGGCGCTCGCAGGGTGGACGATCTCGCCGCACGCGTCGAGAAGCGTCGTGAGCGGGTGCTGGGCGAGCCAGTGCACCTCGACATCGGGTGCGATGCGGCGTAGCTCGCGCGCGATCGCGACGTCGCGCCACGCGTGTCCGAGCCCGATCGGCGACGAGACGAGCAGGGCGCGCCGCGGCCTGCGTGCGGCGGGCACCCACGTCCGCCGGACCGGGCGCCGCGACTCGAAGCGGGACGCAAACGCGTGGATGAGTTGGTTGACGAGGACCGGATGGCGCGCGTTGGGGAGGTGCCCGCCGCCGTCGATGCGCACGTGCTCGGCGCCGGTCAGCTCTGCGAGCCGCAGACCGGTCTCGAAGTGCTGGCAGTTGTCTCGTTCGCCCTGGACGACGAGCACGGGGCAGCGGACGCGCCGGCAGATCGCCTCCGTTTGCGCCGTCGTCGCGGCGACGGGCTCGGCCGGCTCCATCAGCAGCATGCTCGGCCGGCCGTCGAGCCCGTATGCGACGGCGTCCTCCACGTGCTTCGTCGAGTGGGGCTCGGGGAACATGTGGCCGAAGAAGAACTCGAGCGCGCTGCGATGGTCGCGCCGAATCTGCTCCTGCAGCCCGGCGCCTTCGGTTTCCCACCACGGGTTGCTGGGCGCGAGCAGCGGGACGCCGGGTGCGAGGGCGACGATCCCGAGCACGCGCTCCGGATGGTCTGCCGCGATCTGTACGGAAGGCCAGACGCCGTTCACGCAGATGCCGACGAGCACCGCCGTCTGCGTCTCGGTCGCGTCGAGCACGGCGAGACAATCTTCGGTACGCCACCTGCCGAGCCAGGGCCCCGTGGGATCGGGGTCATCCGATCGTCCGTTGCCGCGGCCGTCGAAGACGACGACGCGGTAGCGGCGGGCGAGGTAGTGGATCTGCGGCTTCCAAAGCCGCGAGTGGACGATCGGGCTGGCGGGCAGGAGCACGATGCTCGTGCTCCCGCCCCCGTACAGCTCCCAGTAGAGCCGCAACCCGTCGTCGGAGCGGGCGAAGCCCGACTGGTCGGGCAGGCGCGCCCGCGTACCGGTCTCGGTGACGCCTATGGCCTCGCCTCGAAGACGAGGTTGAACGGCGTCTCCGCCGCGCGCCGGAACCGCGTCAACCCGCCCGCGATCACGACGTCGCGGATGCGAGCTTCGCCCGCCTGCGCGCCGAGCGCGAGGCCGACCTCCTGCGAGAGCGACGCCGGCGTGCAGAGCAGGGTCGAGAACCCGTAGTACGCGCGCCCCACCGGGTTGAGGTTGTCCTCCACGCGGTCGCCGGCCGCGGGCTCGACGATCATCCAGGTCCCGTCCTCGGCGAGCGTCTCGCGCACGTGGCGTGCAGCGCCGGCCGGGTCGCCCATGTCGTGGAGGCAGTCGAACATCGTCACGAGGTCGTAGTCAGAGCCTGAGTATCCCGCGGCGGGGGTGACCTCGAAAGTGACGCGGTCGGCGACCCCGGCCTCCTCGGCGCGTCGCCGGGCGGTCTCGATCGAGCCGCCGTGGTAGTCGGAGCCGACGAACGTCGACCTCGGATAGGTCTTCGCCATCAGGATCGTCGAGGCTCCATGGCCGCAGCCGACGTCGGCGACCTTCGCACCGCGCTCGAGCTTCTCGACGACGCCGTCGAGCGCGGGCAGCCACGACGAGACGAGGTTCGCGTTGTACCCGGGACGGAAGAAGCGCTCGCATCCCTCGTGCACGTCGTGCACGTGGTCGTGCCAGCCGATGCCGTCGCCCGTCTTGACCGCCTCGGTGATGCGCGGCGAGTCGAGCACCGAGCCGATCGCGATCTGGAAGAAGCCGGGCAGGTAGGCGGGGCTGTCCTCGTCGGTGAGCGCGACCGCCTGCTCCGGCGGCAGCGTGTAGCGACCCGTGGCGGGGTCGTACTCGACGTACCCACCGGCCGCCTGATTGCAGAGCCATTCGCGGACGTAGCGTGCGTTCGTGTCGGTGCGATCCGCGAGCTCCTCCGGGGTCAGCGGGCCGGCGCCGGCGAGTGCCCGGTACAGACCGAGCTTGTCGCCCATGACGACCAGTGCCGCGTTCAGCGTCGCTCCGACCTCGTCCACGGCGCGGAAGACGAACGACTCCAACTTCGCGCCGTCGATCGCTGCGGGCTCCTCGAGCGTTGCCATTGCGTGCCTCCTTCGTCGATTGGCCTCGACCGTAGGAGCGGGGGCCTCCCCATCGCATCGGGGGGCCACCTAGTCTTGAGCCGTGCTTCTGGGCCGGCGACGGGAGCAGGAGGAGTTGGGGCGCGTGTTGGCGTCGGCCCGCGAAGGGCGGAGTGCCGTCGTCGCGCTCGTCGGCGAGCCGGGAATCGGGAAGTCGGCGCTCCTCGATGCCGTCGCGGCCGACGCGGCCGCGATGCGTGTGCTGCGGGCGCGCGGCGTCGAGTCGGAGGGCGAGGTGCCGTTCGGCGGCCTGCTCGAGCTGCTCCGGCCGGCGCTCGGAGTCGTCGACCGGATCCCGGCGCCGCAGGCGGCCGCACTCGAGAGCGCGCTCGCGCTTCGGCCGCTCGGGAGAGCGCACGACCGGTTCGCCGTCGGCGCGGCGACGCTGAGCCTGCTGGCCGCCTATGCAGAGGATGCCCCGCTCCTCGTGCTCGTCGACGACGCGCACTGGCTCGACGCGTCGAGCGCCGAAGCGCTCCTTTTCGCCGTCCGCCGCCTCGTCGCCGATCCGATCGCAGTCGTCGTCGTCGCACGCGACGACGAGCCGTCGGCGCTGGACGGCGCGGGCATCCGGACCCTGCGCGTCGAGGGTCTCGACCGAGGCGCCGCCGGCGAGCTGCTGCGCGATCTGCCGCCGGCGGCGGTCGACCGCCTGTACGACGCAACCGAGGGCAACCCGCTCGCGCTGCTCGAGCTTGCCGCCGAGGCCGAGGAGCTCGGCACGGTTCCGCCCGATCATCCGCTGCCCGCCTCCGCACGCATCGCCCGGGCGTTCCTCCGGCGCGCGGCCGTGCTCTCAGACGAGACCCGCCGTGCCCTTCTGCTCGCCGCGACGAGCGACGTCGGCGACATCGCCGTGCTTGCGCGCGCCGGTCTGCGCGTCGACGACCTGGAGGAGGCGGAGCGGCTCGGGCTCGTTCGCCTGGGCGCCGGCACTGTCGAGTTCCGCCATCCCCTGCTGCGTTCGTCCGTCTACTGGGACGCTCCGCCCGACGAGCGTCGCGCGGCTCACCGCGCGCTCGCCGACGCGCTCCCGGACCGCGACGCCGACCGCCGTGCGTGGCATCTCGCGTCGGCGGTCACCGGCACCGACGCCTCGGCCTCCGCCTCGCTCGAGCAGGCGGCGCGTCGCGCGCGTGCTCGGACCGCGTACACGGTCGCGTCCGTCGGCTTCGAGCGCGCAGCGCGTCTGCACCACGACGACGTGGAGCGGAGCAGGTTGCTGTACGAGGCGGCCGAGGCGGCGTGGGTCGGCGGTGTGCCCGAGCGCGCGCGTGCGCTGCTCGACGAAGCGGCCGTGCTGGAGCCGCTGCCGCGGATCGATGCGCTTCGCGGCGAGATCGCGACACGTCGCGGGCCCGTGATGGACGGCTACGAGCTGCTCGTGGCTGCGGCCGAGCGGACGCCCGATGCGTCGCGCGCCGTGTACATGCTGGCCGAGGCCGCCGATGCGTGCTTCTACTCCGGCGACGCCGCGAAGATGCTCGCCGCGGCGGAGCGCGCCGCCGCGCTCGCCGACGGGACCGACGGTCGGCAGGCGTTCTACGCGGCCGCCGCGCTCGGCGCGGCACGCGTCCTGGCCGGGGGCGACGGGACGGCCGACTTGCGTCGCGCGCTCGAGCTCTCTCGCCACGACGGCTTCGAGACGGACCCGCGCACGCTCGCCTGGGCCTCGATCCCGCCGATCTTCCTGCGCGAGGCGGACTCCGGTCGCGAGCTGATCACGCGAGCGATCTCGACTGCGCGGGAGCACACCGCGCTCGGCGCATTGCCGCGGCTGCTGAACCGGCTCGCCCGCGACGAGGCGATGACCGACCGCTGGGCCGACGCCGAAGTCGACTTCCACGAGACGATCAGGCTCGCGCGCGAAACCGGACAGCGCACCGAGCTCGCCGCCGCCCTCGCCGGCCTCGCGTGGCTCGAGGCGCGGCAAGGCCGCGAAGACGAGTGCCGCGCGCACGCGACCGAGAGTCGCGCTCTGTGCGTCGAGCTCGGCGTCGGTTTCTACGAGCTCTGGACGTACTCGGCGCTCGGCGAGCTCGAGCTCGGGCTCGGGCGGCCGCGGGCGGCAGTCGAGCATCTGGAGGCGCACGAGGTGCGGGCCCGCGAGCTGGGGCTCGACGACGTCGACATGTCGGCCGAGCCCGAGCTCGTCGACGCGTATCTCCGGCTCGGCCGCGACACGGACGCCCACGCCGCGGCCGAACGCCACGCCGCGCGAGCGCGGGCGAAGGGGCAACCCTGGGCCCTCGCGCGGGCCGAGCGCTGTCTCGGCATGGTCGCGCCGGACTACGAGCAGCACTTCGAAGCAGCGCTCCAGACGCATGCGCGCACGGCCGACCGCTTCGAGACTGCGCGCACGCAGCTCGCGTACGGCGCCCGCCTACGGCGCGAGCGCAAGCGCGTCCGAGCGCGCGACGAGCTTCGCGCTGCGCTGGCGGCCTTCGACGCGCTCGGCCGCTCGCCGTGGGGTGAGACCGCCGGAGCCGAGCTCGCGGCGACCGGCGAGACCGCGCGCCGCCGCGATCCGTCGACGCTCGCGCAACTCACACCCCAAGAGCTGCAGATCGCGACACTCCTCGCGGACGGAAAGACAACGCGCGAGGCGGCGGCAGCCCTCTTCCTCAGTCCGAAGACGATCGAGTACCACCTGAGAAGCGTCTACCGCAAGCTTGCGATCAACTCGCGCGAAGCGCTTGCCGGCGCGGTGGCGGAGCGAACCGCGCCACCGTGACGTTCGGCCGATGACGTCGACGACTGCCGGCCGGCGAGATGCGAAACGAGCTCGCGGCGGCTGCGCAGCTTCGTCTTGGCGAAGATCGCCTTGAGATGGTCCTGGACGGTGTGCGGTGAGATGCAGAGCGCGGCGGCGAGTTGCTTCGTGGCGAGCCCGTCGAGCATCAGCGCGACCAACTGCCGCTCGCGGCGCGTCAGGTCGTAGGCCTTCGCGAGCAGGTCGAAGACCTCGTCCGCCGTGGCGCTCCGGATCGTGATGGCGGCATGCCCGCGGTCGGCGCCTTCGAGCGGAGCGCCCTCGATCACCGCCCAACGGCCCGTACCGGTGCGGACCCGGACGGACGCAGGGAGCCCGTTCGCAGCCTCTGGGGGCGTGAGGACGCGGGTGCCGAGCTCGTAGACGACGGGCGGCAGGACTCCGGCGCCGGTCGGGAGCTCGTCCAACCAAGCGTTGAAAGCGGGCGTCCAGCTCGTCGGTCGCAGCTCGGCGTCGACGATCAGCGTTGCGGGCGGCAGCGGCCGGCCCGTCGGGTGCGGCGACGGTCCGCCGTCGCGGAGGCCGTTGCGGATGAGCGCCGCGAGCAACGGCGCGACCTCGCGGAGGAACTCGGCGTCCTCGCTCCCGAACGCGGGGTCGTCGCTGTCGCGCATGAGCTCGAGGCTCCCCCAACAGCCGTGTCGGTCGCGGCAGGCCGTCATCAGCTCGTCGCCGACGCCGTAGGGTCGCAGGCATTCGCGCCAGCGCGTGCTGCGGGCGAGGTCGCCGCCGGTGGCGGCGCTGAGCGTGATGCTGGCTCGCTCACCGAGGACGAGGCTCGGCTTGCTCGTGATGTCGCCGTGCTCTTCGAGGACGGCGATCCGCGGCACCTCCGCCCAGAGGTCGAACTCGGCGATCCCGCCGGTCGAGAGCGCGCTGGCGGGATCGGTCAGCGGCCAGCACCAGCGGTGGAACCCGACCGCCGGGCGCAGCGTGGCGATCGCCGCGCGCCGCGCCTCTTCGCTCTCGAGGTCGGCCTGCGCGAGCCTCTCCAGCCGTTCGCGGGCACGGGTGCGGGCACGCTCCGAGGCAGCCATCCCGTCCAGCGTAGACACGTCGGCTTCCGATGGAAACCCCAGCTTTCTGGGATTGCCGCGCCGTTCTGCGGGGGCGAGCATCGCCGCGACGACGCATTCGACAGGAGGCGCGATGAGCCCATTCACGCTCAAGCAGATCGACGAGCTCGACTCGATCAACCACGGCGCGGTCAAGCTGGCCGGAGACGAGCTCGGAGTGCAGTCGTTCGGGCTGCAGGTGCTCGACCTTCCGGCGGGGTTCGCCGACTACCCCGAGCACGACCACGCCCACGACCGCCAAGAGGAGGTGTATGTCGTGCTCGCCGGCGCGGCCCGGCTCGTGGTCGACGGCGAGCAGATCCAGGCCGGCGTGGGCAGCCTCGTCCGGGTCGACCCGGCGGCGACGCGCAAGCTCGTGCCGGGGCCGGAGGGCGTTCGCGTCCTCGCCATCGGCTGCGCTCCCGGTGGCGACTACGAGCGGCCCGACGTCTTCCGCGTTGCGGCGAAGGCGTGAGCGGAGCGCTGCTCGAGCCGCGGGTCGTCACGACTTCGACGCCGCTCTGGTTTCTCGGCACGCTCGTGCGTCCGAAGTTGACCGGGGAGCAGACGGGTGGGCGGTTCGCGCTCTGGGAAGGAGTCCTGCCGCGCGGCGCAGCGCCGCCGCTGCACAGCCATCCGCAGGACGAGACCTTTTACATCCTCGAGGGCGCGGTGGCCGCCTGGGTCGGCGACGACGAGGAACCGACGGGCACGTGCGAGGAGGGTGCCGCGATCTTCGTTCCCGGCGGCGTTCCGCACAGCTTCCTCGTTCTCTCCGACACGGCGCGGCTGCTCTTCCTCTCGACACCGGCCGGGATCGAGCAGTTCGTCGACGCGCTGTCCGAGCCGGCGACATGGCCGTGGCTGCCGCCGCCTTCGGACGGGCCGCGCGTCCCGCTCGAGCGGTTGGCGGCGGTCGAGCGCGAGCACGCAGTCGTCCGCTTCGGTCCACCACCGGCAGCACCAACCGGAAAGGAGCAGCAATGAACACGCACACGAGCACGGCCGCCGTCGTTCGGGCCGGTGAGGGGCGGGCGGTCGCCTGGGGCCCCGCCGGGATCATCCGAATCCTCGGCGACGCCGACTCGACCGACGGGACCTTCAGCATCGTCGAGGCCACCGAGGAGCCGGGCAGCGCGGCCCCCCTGCACGTCCATCACGGTGAGGCGGAGATCTTCTACGTCGTCGAAGGGCAGCTCGAGCTCACCTGCGGCGGGCAGACGATCGCCGCCGGCGCAGGCGACCTCGTCTACGCACCCAAGAACGTGCCGCACGCGTATGCGGTCGTCGGTGACCGGCCGGCGCGGGTGCTGCTGATCTTCTCCCGCCCCGGCTTCGAGGAGTTCTTCGCCGAGGCCGGGGCTCCGGTCGACCAGCGGCCCGCCGGCCCGCCGGACCCGGACGTGCTCAGGCATCTGGTCGAGAAGTACGACATGGAACTGCTCGAGAGCCCCGGACACTGAGGAAGCTTGGCCACGCAGCCTGCATGGCACGACCGCTACGACCGGCACGCCGCCGGGTACGCACGTGAGCTCGAGCCCACCTTCGCCGGATCGGTGCGGGGGGTGGTGGAGCTCGCCGGGGCCTGCAGGGGAATTCACCTGCTCGACCTCGCGACCGGGACGGCGGCGATCGCTCGCCTTGCCGCCGCGCGGGGAGCGTCGGTCGTCGGCGTCGACGCCTCGACCGGGATGCTCGAGGTTGCGCGCACCCGTTCGCCGGGGCTCGACCTCCGCCGGGGCGGACGCGTGCGCGCTGCCGTTCGACGACGGCGCGTTCGACGTCGTGACGTGCGGCCTTGCGCTCTCGCACTTCGCCGAGCGCGAACGGGCGCTTGCCGAGGTGCTTCGCGTCCTGCGGCCGAGCGGCTTGTTCGTCGCCTCAGCCTGGGCGGAAGGCAGCTCCTTCCCGACGACGGGTGTGGGCGAGATCCTCGACCGCTACGCCGGGCAGGCGCCCACGACGGTCGACGAGGAAACCTGGGCCTCCTGCAGGCGCGGCCGCGCGGTGCTCCGCGAAGCAGGCTTCGTTCGGATCAGCGTGCGTACCGAGACCTTTGCGGGCGAGTTCGCGGATGCCCGGCGCGCGCTCGACTGGTTCGTCGCCTGGCCGCTCACGGCGGCGCGGCTGACGCAGCTCGGTTCGAAGGCCCGGGCGCGCTTTCTCGACGACGCGCGCAAACTGCTCGCGACGGAGAGCCTCGCGTGGAGGTTCGTGTTCAACCTCTACGTGGCGCGATCCGCTCCCCGGCCCGGCGCTTGATCGAACCGGGGCAGCTTCTCCGGGTCGGTGATCAGGTCGATTGCAGTGATGCGGGCGCCTGAGACGGTGAAGCCGACGACGGCGAACGGCCTTGCCGGCTCGCCGACGATCGCGCCGGCGCCGCCGTTGACGAGCGCGGGGCGGGCGAACGGCGCCAGGCGCGTACCACGCGCGAGGATCTGCGCCGCGACTGCGTGCGCACCTTCGATCGGCGGCCGCGCGCCGGGGCTCGTGCCCGGGCCGGCGTCGATGCGGAACACGACCTCCGGGTCGAGCACCTCGAGCAGAGCCGCGAAGTCGCCGTTCCTCGATGCTGCGAGGAACGCTTCGACCACCGCCCGCTGTTCGTGCACGTCGACCTCGCGATCGGCGGTTGCGCCCTGCACTGTGCGTCGCGCGCGACTGGCGAGTTGTCGGGCCGCGGTCGGCGTGCGATTGATGATCGGCGCGATCTCGTCGAACGGGACGGCGAACATGTCGTGCAGCACGAACGCGAGCCGCTCGCCGGGGGTCAACGTCTCGAGCACGACGAGCAGTGCGAGACCGACCGAGTCGGCGATGAGCGTCTCTTGCTCCGGCGTGAGGCCGTCGTCGATCGTGACGACGGGTTCCGGCAGCCACGAGCCCACGTAGTCCTCTCGCTGCGCAATACGCGCGCGCAGCATGTCGAGGGAAATCCTGGCGACGACCGTCGTCAGCCAGCCGCCGAGATTGTCGATCGCCGCGTCGTTCTTGTCGAGGCGGATCCACGCTTCCTGCACGGCGTCCTCGCTCTCGCTGAGAGACCCGAGCATGCGGTAGGCCACCGCTTGCAGGTGCGGACGCTGCTTTTCGAACTCCTGTGTGAGCCACTCGCGAGTCATGTCACGTCATTAGAGATGACGGAGTAGCGCCGGGAGATGTGACCGACCTGCGTTGTCACATCACGGGGCCCGCTCTCGTCATGAGTTATTGGATGACGAAACTCGCCGCTTGGTCGATGAAGCGCCGCCGCCGCGTGATCACCGCGTGGATCGCGCTGCTCCTCCTGTCGATCGGGGCCGCCGGCTCCCTCGAAAACCACTTCGACAACAATCTCACCCTCCCTGGAACCGGTGCGCAGCGCGCAGCGGATCTCCTGCACAGCCGGTTCCCGACGCGCGCGGGCGACTCCGACCAGATCGTGTTCCACGCGAAGAACGGGCCGCTCTCGGCTTCTTCGGCGCGCGCGGTGGTTCTGAGAACGCTGCATGCCGTCGCACGGCTGCCCCACGTCGTGAGCGTCTCGAGCCCGTACGACGACCACCGCGCGATCTCGGACGACGGAGCGATCGGATTCGCGACGGTCAACTTCGACGAGCGCGCCGACGCGTTGCCGGCGGACGCCGTGAAGCATGTCACGAGCACCGCCGAGGCGGCCGGCTCGGCGAATCTCGATGTCGCACTCGGCGGCGGCGCAGTGGAAGAATCGCAGCGGCCGACGCTCGGCGCGGCGACAGCGGTCGGCGTGATCGCCGCGATCGTCGTGCTGTACGTGAGCTTCGGTTCGCTGCTTGCGACGGCGCTGCCAATCCTTACCGCGCTGTTCGGGATCGGCACGAGCATGGGCGCGATCGCCGCGCTGACGCACGGAGTCTCGACGCCCGACTTCGCATCGGAGCTCGCGCTGCTGATCGGGCTCGGCGTCGGCATCGACTACGCCCTCTTCGTCGTCACGCGATTTCGCGACACCTATCGAATGAACGGCGGTCAGGCGCACGATGCAATCGAAGTCGCGATGAATACGGCCGGCCGCTCGATCGCGTTCGCGGGCGCGACCGTCGTGATCGCCGTGTTGGGCCTGTTCGTCGTCGGTGTCCACATCTTCTACGGCGTCGCGCTCGCCGTCGCACTGACGGTCGTGCTCGTCCTGGCGGCGTCGCTGACGTTGCTCCCCGCCGTGCTCTCGTACTCCGGTTCCCGAATCGGCGCGAAGGCGGCGCGGCGGCGGGAGCGGCGAGGCGGACGTTGGATCGGGGCGATTCTGCGTCGGCCGGCGTTGGCCGCGCTCTGCGCGACCGCCGTCCTCGTCGCGCTCGCAGCTCCCGTTCTCGGCCTGCGCCTCGCGTCGAGCGACGCAAGCAACGACGCACACCGCACGACGACGTACAGGGCCTACGCGCTGCTGAGCCGCGGCTTCGGTCCCGGGTTCAACGCACCCCTCCAACTTGCCGTGCAGCTGCCGCCGTCAGGCGGCGCGCGGGAGCTCGGCCGCCTCACTGCCGCCGTCCGGAGCACTCCGGGTGTCGCTTCCGTCGGCCCGCCGGTCGTCAACGCGGCAGGAGACACCGCGGACATCACCGTCTATCCGGCGAGCGCGCCGCAAGCGAGCAGTACCTACGCCCTCGTTCGTCATCTGCGCTCGGCGGTGCTCCCGCCGGTTGTCGGCTCGAGCGGTACGACGGTGTACGTCGGCGGCTACACCGCTTCCCAGGTCGACTTCGCGCATGTGCTCGGCGGCAAGCTCCCGCTCTTCATCGCCGCGGTCATCGCCCTGTCGGCGCTGTTGCTGCTCGTCGTGTTCCGCTCCCTGCTGATCCCCCTGCAGGCCGCGGTGATGAACCTGCTCTCGATCGGCGCGGCACTCGGCGTCGTGCAAGCCGTGTTCGAGCGTGGCTGGGGCGCCGGGCTCCTCGGTGTCACGCGCTCGCCGATCGAGGCATTCATCCCAGTGATCGTGTTCGCGATCGTCTTCGGGCTCTCGATGGACTACGAGGTGTTTCTCGTCTCGCGGATCCACGAGGAGTGGAGGCGCGGCGGGACCCACACCGCCGCGATCCGCAACGGCCTCGCGCACACCAGCCGCGTGATCACCGCGGCGGCCGCGGTGATGATCGTCGTCTTCTCGTCGTTCGCCGCCGCCGACAGCCACATCCTGAAGCTCTTCGGATTGGCGCTCGCCGTCGCGGTGTTCCTCGACGCGATCGTGATCCGCTCGATTCTCCTGCCTGCCGTGCTGCAACTGCTCGGCCCGGCGACGTGGCACATCCCCGGCTGGATCGACCGTCTGCTCCCGCGGCTCGCGATCGACCAACCGGAACAAGCACCGGAAACCGCACCCGCCATGGAGGCCCTGTGAACACAACCACCGCAATTGAGGTCACCGACCTCCGCAAGATGTACTCCGGCGACGTCGAAGCTGTGAAGGGGATCAGCTTCGCCGTCTCGGCGGGTGAAGTGTTCGGGTTGCTCGGCCCGAACGGCGCCGGCAAATCGACGACGGTCGGGATGCTGACGACGACGATCCTGCCGACGTCCGGCAGCGCCCAACTCGTCGGCTACGACGTGGTGCGCAACGCGCTCGCCGCCCGGTCGATCGCGAGCGTCGTCTTCCAAGAGGCTGTCGTCGACCGCTCGTTGACCGGTCGCCAGAACCTCGAACTTCATGCGCGTCTCTGGCGCGTGCCGCCCGAGCACGCCGGGGCCCGCACCGACGAGCTCGCTGCGACGCTCGGCCTCGGCGACCTGCTCGATCGGGCCGTCGCGACGTACAGCGGCGGTGAGCGGAGACGCCTGGAGATCGCGCGCGCGCTCGTCTCGCAGCCGCGCGTCCTCTTTCTGGACGAGCCGACAGTCGGGCTCGATCCGCGCATTCGCGCCGAGCTGATCGATGTCATCGGTTCTCTCCGCGACCGCTCCCAGACGACGATTCTGCTCACCACTCACTATCTCGACGAAGCCGAACGCCTCTGCGATCGGCTGGCGATCATCCATGAAGGCACGATCGTCGCACTCGACACGCCGGCCGCGCTGCGAGCCGACCTCGGCGAGAAGCTGGTCGAGCTCCGGGCCGCCGACAGCCCGCAGATCGCATTCGGCGCGCTCCGTGAGCGCGGCATCGCGGGCGACGACGCCTTCAGCGTCGGCGCGACGATCACCATCCCGCTGCACGGCCGCAGCGCACCCGACGCGATCGGAGCGATCGAAACCTCCGGTGTCCGCACAACGTCGATCACGAGCCGCGCGCCGACACTCGACGACGTCTACCTCCGCCTCACCGGCGGACAGCTCACCGACGCGGCCTAAGAGAAGGAGAACCATGTCAGCCACTACTCAGGAACTCGAACTGGTCGCACCGCTCCCCGCGGTTGCACGCAGCCCCTTCGGCCCGCTTGCGACGCTGGCACGCCGCCGCTTCCAGCTCAGCGCACGCACACCGCGCGAGCTCGTCGTGCCGCTGCTCACTCCGATCCTGTTCGCGCTCGTGATCGCGCCGGCACTCAAGCAGGCCCTGCACACGAGCAGTGCCTACGAAGCGTTCGTCGCGACCGGCACCATCGGTCTGCTGATCCCGCTGAACACCATGTTCGCCGGCATCGGCGTGCTCGTCGACCGCGAGAACGGCGCGCAGCGCGAGCTCCTGAGCGCGCCGATCCATCGTTCCCTGCTCGTCCTCGCGAACATGGCCGTCGCGTTCGCGATCACAGCGCTTCAGATCGCCGTCCTCCTCGGTGTCGCGCGCGCGCGTGGCATCCACTTCCACATCCCCGGCGCCGGCGCCGTCTGGTTCCTTTTCGCCGGCTCGCTGTTCACCATCGCCATGTACGGCGCCGCCGAGACACTGGCGGCGCGCGTGCCGCGCACCGAGGAATACATCGGTCGTGTGCCCGCCATCGCGATCGTCCCATGGTTCCTCGCCGGATCGCTCTTCCCGATCGACGCGCTGCCCGGCTTCCTGACCTGGTTCGCACGCGTCCTGCCGCTCACTCACGCGCTCGCGCTCGTTCGCTACGGGTTGCTCGACGACTCGAGCGGCCTTCACAACATCTGGAAGATGCACAGCTCGACGGAGATGGCCGCACTCAGCCTCGTCGTCGTCACGCTCTTCGCAGGTGCGCTCGTCGCCGCGGGCATCCGCACCTTCAGCCGGACGGCCGTCCGCTAGCCATGAGCTCCAGCTGGTGGTGGGCCATCGGGACGACGCTCACGACGATCGTGTTCGTCGTCCCGCCGACCGTCTACGCCTGGTACGTCCTCGAGGTGTGGATCGGCGCGGGGGAGGTGAGTTACGCCAACGCGATGCGCGACCTGGGTCAGTCGGACCATGCTTGATGCGAGGGACGCTCGTGGTGGGCGCGAGCACGTGACCGTCACGCTCGCGGCAGCCGCAGACAGCCTCGAGGGGCAGCTGTCTGCAGCTCGAGCGGTCTCGACGCACCATGCGGACGACGCAAGAGGGAGCGTGCGCCCGTCGCGCAAGACTGACCGCCCAAGCATCGAGCCAGAGAACGGACGTCGGTGCAACGACTGTTCTGCCGTTGAGATCTGACGATCGCGCTTTCGTTCCCGCGCTGAGGATCGTCGATTCGGATCAACCGTTCGCAAAGCGCGAACCTCGTTGACATGAGTGGCCGACGCGCGCGATAAGCGACAGGGGCGATCTTGGAGGGTCGGACCTCACACCACTGCATCGACTGAGACGGAGGGGTACCGTGCTGAAGGTTCGTCGGCTGCCGCTCGCGCTGTGCGCGTGCCTGGCGGCGCTAAGCGTTCCCGCCTTCGCGGGGGCAGATTCGCCAGGCTCGGTCGCGATCGCCTCGCCGGACAACGAGACGCCGACGGCATGGTTTGTCCAGCTATCCGGGCCGGCGATCGCGGAAGGTGGCAGCGCGGCGAGCGTAAAGTCCGGGCAGACCAGCTTCTTCGCGAACGCAAAGAGCCTCGGGATCGCCGTCGGCAAGCGCTACAGCTTCGGCACGTTGTGGAACGGCGTGTCGGTGAACGTCCCGTTGTCGCAGGCCGGGGCTCTCTCGACCGTTCCCGGCGTGACCGCGGTCTATCCCGTGCGCCCCTTCTCGTTTGCGCCGACGCAGCAGGGGACGATCAGCCCGGATGACCTCAGCTCGAACGCGATGATCGGCGCCGATCCGGAAGCCGGCGGTGTGGGCGCCGATCAGGGGCAGGGCGTGAAGGTCGCGGTCATCGACTCGGGCATCGACTACACGAATCCGGACCTCGGCGGCTGTGCGCACTTCGGGGACGCGAACTGCCGCGTCGTCGGCGGTTTCGACTTCGTCGGTGACTCGTACGACGACAGTTCCACCGACAAGGCCTTCCAGCCGGTGCCGCAGCCCGACCCAGATCCGGCGCCGTGCGACCCCAATACTGCCGACGCGATCGTCAGCGCGGGTCGCGCTTCGGTCTCGGACGCCGGCCACGGCACGCACGTCGCGGGCATCATCGGCGCGAAGGCGGCGACTCCTGACGGCGTGACCGGAATCGCCCCGCGCGTGAGCTTCCTCGCGTACCGGGTCTTCGGCTGCGTCGGCTCGAGCGACAACGACAACATCGTCGCTGCGCTCGAGCGCGCCTACAAGGACGGCGCGCAGGTCGTGAACATGAGCATCGGCGACGACTACCAGTCTTGGCCGGAGGAGCCGACCGCTCAGGCCTCGGACGAGCTGGTCAAGAAAGGCGTCGTCGTCGTCGCTGCCGAGGGCAATGCCGGCGGCGTGAACACGGCGCTCTTCTCGGGCGGCGATCCGGCCGTCGGCAACGGCGTCATCGCCGTGGGTTCTGTCGACAACGCAAGCGCGTTCTTCCCCGAGTTCTCGGTCGCCGGCGTGCTGCATCCGGAGGTCCAGGCGGACGCGGCCCCGACCGCGCCGACGAGCGGGTCGGCGCCGATCGTCACGGTCCCCGACACGATCGGCTGCGTCGCCGAATCGGCCGGCAGCCTCACCGGCAAGATCGCTCTGATCAAGCGCGGCACCTGCTCGTTCTTCCAGAAGGCGTTCAATGCCCAGAACGCGGGGGCAGTCGCGGTCGTGCTCTACAACAACACGCTCGGCTTCATCACGCCGACCGTCGCCGGTGCGTCGCCGATCACGATCCCGGTGGTGCTCACTGGGTTGAGCGACGGGCAGGCGATTGCGGCAGCTGCTCCGACGACGCTGACGTGGACGACCCAGAGCGCGTTCATCCCACAGTCGACCGGTGGGCTCGTGTCGAGCTTCAGCTCGTGGGGGCCGACGGCCGAGCTCGGTCTGAAGCCGGACGTGGCGGCTCCGGGTGGCGAGATCCGCTCGACCTGGCCGGTCACGCAGTTCGGCGGCCACAACGTGATCAGCGGCACCTCGATGGCGTCCCCGCACGTCGCCGGCGCGGCGGCGCTGCTGCTGGCGGCAGGACGTCCAGCGGCGCAAGTGGCAACGCTGCTCTCGAACTACGCAGCGCCTGCCGTCTGGAGCGGAAACCCGGGCCTCGGGATCTTCGAATCGCCGCTTCGCGACGGTGCGGGCCTGATCAACGTAGCGAGGTCGATCTCCGCCACCACGCTCGTCACGCCGCAGAAGCTCTCCCTCGGCGAGGGGCTCGGCGGCTCGCAAATCCTGACGCTGACGAACACCGGCAGCGGTCCGGTCACCTACGACCTGACGAGCTCGACGGCAATCAGCCCGTTCCCCGAGGACGCGACGTGGCCGAACGTGTTCGGCTTCGACGCATTCGAGGAGACGGTGCACTTCTCGCAGCCGTCGGTGACGGTGCCCGCGGGCGGGCAAGCGACCGTCACGGCTTCTGTGAGCGTCGATCCGTCGACGCCCGACGGCGAGACCTACGGCGGCTACATCCAGCTCACCCCGCGAGGCAACGGCGACACCATCACCGTCCCCTTCGCCGGCTTCAAGGGCGACTACCAGGCACAGCGTGTGCTCACCGATGCCGGCAAGGGATACCCGTGGCTTGCCTCGAGCGACGGCACCACCTTCGACCAGATCACGACCGACGGGCACGTGTTCACGATGACGGGCACCGACTTCCCGACGCTCGTCTTCCATCTGAACCTGCCTGTTCCACAGCTGAACGTGCAGGTGGAGAACGCTGACGGCACGTTCGTGCACCCGGTGTTCAACTATGCGATCAAGGCGTCCTTCCTCGGACGTGATGGCTCGCCGTCCGGGTTCGAGACGTTCGCGTGGGACGGCAGTCGCGGCCAGGACAACGGCAACCAGAAGACGGGCGCGCTCCCGAACGGGACCTACATGCTGAAGCTGAGCGTGTTGAAACCCCTCGGCGATCCGAACAACCCGGCCGACTGGGAGTCGTTCACGACGCCGACGTTCACGGTCGCCCGGCCGTAGCAGTCGCGGGAGGGCGCAGAGAGCCTGACAGCTCTCTGCGCCCTATCCGGCGCCGCGCGTCGCACCGCGCGGCCTCACGTCGCGTTGAGCGATCGCTCGCACACCGCGACGATCGTCTCGAGGACGACGGCGATCGAGTCAGCGAGCTGGCGGTCGCCATTCCAGCAGAGACAGATCGTTCGCGGCCGAATCGTCGGCTCGACGTCGTGGGCGTGGAGCGAGGGCCGCTCGACGATCGCCAGACGCGGGAGAAGCGCGACGCCGACGCCTGCTTCGACGAGCGAGTGGATCGTCGCCGCGTCGTCGTGTCGCAGGACCGGGCGCAGCGTCGTTCCGGAGACTGCGAGCTCGCGTTCGAGGTCGCGAAGATGGCACGAGGTGCGGTACGTGATGATCGGCAGCGCCGCGAGCGCCTCCCCCGAGATCACGCCTCGGCCGATGCGTGCGTCGTCGTCGCGGGCCAGGACCCGATACGGGTCGTGGAGCAGCTCCTGGTAGCGGACCGTCGGAAGGTCGGGGACCGTCTCGCTGAAGCCGATGTCGATGGCGCCCGAGAGCAGGTCTGCGACCGGGGTCGCCGTGTCGACGAGCTCGACACGAACCTCGCGGGGCGCCTTCTGGATCTCGGATAAAGCCGGCGCCAGAATGGTCGTGCTGACGCTCTGGAAGGTCCCGACCCGGACGGTGGCCGCCCGTGAGCGCGCGCGATGAGCGAAGGCGCCCTCCGCCTCGGCGACGGAGCCGAGGACGCTTGCGGCGTGCTTGAGGAACACCTCTCCGGCAGGGGTGAGGCGCACGCTGCGAGCACCCGGCCCGCGCTCGACGAGCCGCTCGCCGACGCGCTGCTCGAGGAGCGAGATGTGCGCGGAGATCGCCGAGGGCGCGAAACCCACGCGCTTCGCCGTCGCCCGGAACGAGAGCTCTTCGGCGAGCACGCGAAACGTGTCGAGATGGCGCAACTCGATGTCGAGCCACGGAGAGGCCATCCCAACTATTCGCGAGGCGGGCGAAAGCGGTTTCGGGCGACCCGGCGTCGAAGTCGGTCGAGGCGTCAGCGACCGCTACCAGGCTGCTCTCTGGGCAAAGCAGCACGGCCTCGGCTGAGTTCGCGGCGGCGAACGTCGCGACCTCGCTGCGACGCGTCTCGAGGCGCGGTCCCGCCTACGCAGCTTCGCCGGGGATGACGAGCCCGGTCTCGTAGGCAAGCACAACCGCTTGCGCCCGGTCGTGGAGATCGAGCTTCTGGAAGACACGGGCCACGTGCGTCTTCACGGTCGCCTCGCCGAGCACGAGCTCGCGCGCGATCTCTCCGTTCGAGAGGCCGCGTGCGAGCAGGCGCAGCACCTCGAGCTCGCGCGGTGTCAGCTCGACGAGCGCCGCCGGCTGCTCGCTCGCAGGCGGCCTGCGCGCGTAGTCGGCGATCAGCCGCCGCGTGATCGAGGGCGACAGCAGCGCCTCGCCGGCGGCGACCACGCGCACCGCGTGCAACAACTCGTCGGCGCCTGCGTCCTTGAGCAGGAAGCCGCTCGCTCCCGCCCGCAGCGCCTCGTAGACGTATTCGTCGAGGTCGAACGTCGTCAGCATCAACACACGCGGCGCGCGTGGAAGCGCAGTGAGACGCCTTGTCGCCTCGATCCCGTCGAGGTTCGGCATGCGGATGTCCATGAGCACCACGTCGGGGCGCCTCTCCGGAACGAGCTCGACCGTTTCGACCCCGTCACCGGCCTCGCCGACGACCTCGAGGTCGGGCTCGGCGTCGAGGATGACGCGGAAGCCGGTGCGGACGAGCGCCTGGTCGTCCGCGATCAGGACGCGGATCATCCGACGGCGAGGGGCAGTCGCGCCCGCACAGTGAAGCCATGGCCGTTGCGACTGCCTGCCTCGAGTAGCCCGCCGTAGAGCGCGACCCGCTCCCGCATCCCGACCAGCCCGTGCCCGCCGCCGTTCGCACGCGTGTGCGGCCCCACGCCGTTGTCGAGGATCTCGACCTCGACCGCCGCTGCGTCGTAGCGGACGATCACCTCGGCCTCGGCCCGACCGGCGTGCTTGAGCGTGTTCGTCAGCGCCTCCTGCACGATTCGGTAGGCGGAGAGATCGACTCCGGCCGGCAGCGGCACCGGTTCGCCCTCGATGCGCAGGTCGACCCGCAGGCCGGCCTCCCGCACCTGTCCGAGCAGTGTCTCCAGCGACCCGAGGCCCGGCTGTGGCGCGGTCGCCGCGTGCTCCTCGCCTCCGCGGAGGACGCCGAGCAGCCGACGCAACTCGACGAGCGCCTCCCTGCCGGTGGCTTCGATCGAGTTGAACGTGTCACGCAAGCCGTTCGGCTCCGCGAGCAGCCGCGGCCCGGCCTGCGCCTGCACGACCATGACGCTGACCGAGTGCGCGACCACGTCGTGCAGCTCACGAGCGATCCGCGCCCGCTCGGCGACGACCGCCTCGCGCGCAGCGAGATCGCGCTCCCGCTCGGCGAGCGCGACTCGGCGCTCCCGGTCGCCGAGCACACGCCGCACGAGCAGCATGACGACGAGCGTTGCGATGGTGAAGAAGGCGGCGCTGCTGCCGCCGAAGCCGTGCGGCCCGGCGGTATCCGCGCCGAAGCTGAGCAGGAGCAGGCCGGTTCCGAGCGTGAAGCGCCGAGTCGAGGTCCAGGCGGTCAGCGCGTAGAGCGCGCACAGCCAGCCGACCGAGGCGGCGATGATCTGCGGATCTCCGGCCAGCCCGGCCTGGAGTGCGAACGCCCACCCGACGCCGACGCCGACCGCCAGCGGCCAACGTCGGCGGACGGCCACCGAGGCGGTAGCGATAACCGAGACGGCGGCGGCGAGGGCGCGGTTGTGGTCGGCATGGTTTCCGTTGCCGAGCCAGACCTCGAGCTGCGCGGCGACCGTCAGCGCCACGGCGACGATCAGATCGAGCCGCTCGGGATCGATCGGGAGCCGGACAGGGCGGACGGCGAGGGTCTGCACGCCGACAACGGTAGTGGGGTGAGTCGCCGCTGTCATCAAGCGCAGGGATGAGCCGGAGTGCCGAAAGATCCCTCTCCAGGGCTACCCACGTTCGCCTCCCGCGACGACGACGCGCCGGCGGGACGGCCGTAGCGTCCGCCGAGTCAACAACCTCGAAGGAGACACGACATGACCGCACGTCTGCACGACCGCTGGTTCGCCGTCTGCGGGATCGCCTTTGTCATCCTGGAGCTGGGCGGCACGCTTCTCTCGATGGCGAGCGGCAAGACGCACGACCTCACGGTCGGCAGCTCGACCGCGGCGATCTCCCGCGCGATCGCGACACCGGTCGGCACCGGCGTCTGGGCCGGGGCCTACATGGAGCTGCTCAGCGTCGGCTTCTTCCTCGCCTTCGCCGTCTGGCTCGCCGAGCGGCTCGGCGGCGGCACACTCGGCTCGATCGTCCGGCTGGCGGCCGCCGCAACCGCCGGCGGCGGGCTCGTCTCGCTCGCGTTCATCAACGTCATCTCGTACCGGGCGGGACACGGGATGGGGATGGACGTGGCGAAGACGCTCGTCACCGCCTCGGAGGCGGTCTACGTCGGCACGTGGATCTTCACCGCGACCTTGCTCGCCGCCGCCGGCCTGCTCGCACTTCGGGTCGGCAGGCGTGCGATCGGCTGGTCGGCGGTCGCGATCGTCGCGTACACGCTCGTGCTGACGCCGCTCTCATTCGATGGAGCCGGGCAGTTTTCGCAGCTGCTCTACCTCGCCTGGGTGGTCGTCACCTGCATCGCGCTCGGACGCGCACCGCGCGAGCAGTCCGCCGCCTCCGTCGCCGTCCAGCACGCCTGACGGCTCTGCAGCCGGCGCATGCGCCGCGAAGGGGCCCGCCTGCCTCAGGCGGTCCTCTTCGCCGCGCGTGGTCAGATACGGCCGTACCCCTCCGCTCGCGGTAGGTCGACGAAGAACGTCGTGCCTCGCTCCCGCGAGAGCAGTCCGATGCGGCCGTCCATCCTCTGGATCAGCTCGCGGGCGATGTAGAGCCCGAGACCTGTGCCGCCGACGCCGCTTTGCTGTGCCGGGTCGAGTCGGAAGAACTTTTCGAAGATGCGGTCGCGGTCGCCCTCGGGTATGCCGGGGCCGTCGTCGGAGACCGTGATCCTGACCGCGACCTCGCGTGGGGACGCCGCCAGCCGCACCGGGCCGGGGGAGTACTTGAGCGCGTTGTCGACGAGGTTCGCGACCACCTGGCGCAGACGGTCGAGGTCTGCGCGCACGACGAGGCCCGTCTCGGTCTCGACGACGATTCGCCTTCGGTCGTCGGGGCCGACGCCTCGGACGACCGCGTCGAGAATCTCGGTGCAATCGACGCTTCGCACCTGGGGGTCGAAAACGTGTTCGTCGATCTGGCCTGCGAGAAGGATCTGGTCGAGTACCTTCTCGAGCCGCTGAGACTGTTCGACGATCATCGAGACCAGCGCGAGTCGCTGCGCTTCCGGGAGGTCGTTGTAACGACCCTGGAGCGTCTGGGCTGCGCCGAGCGTTCCGGTGAGCGGCGTTCGCAGCTCGTGCGAGACGATGGCGACCAGGTCGGAGCGGACCTGGTCGAGCCGGTGCTCCCCGGTGACGTCGCGAATCGTGTAGACAACCGCAGCGCCCGCCTGCGCTGCGGTGACCGAGAGCCACACGTCCCCTTGGTCGCGCCGTAGGGGAACAACGTGCGCGGCGTGCGCCTCGTCGTCACCGGCGATTGCGACTTGGATTGCGAGCGCCTCCCAGCCGCCCAGGGCTTCCGTTGCCGGGCGTGACACGGCGGCGGCGGCGGAGACGTCGAAGATCCTCTCGGCTGCGTGGTTCATGAGCTGAACCTCGCCCCCGTCTCCGATCAGAACCACGCCCTCTGCGATGTGTTCGAGGGCCTGTGCGGCTCGCGCGCGCGACTCGGCGTCCGCGCGCGCGGCGAGGAGCTCGCGCTCGTAGCGGCGTCGTTCCGACGCGTCGAACGCGGTTGTGCGGACGGCGCGCGGCTTCCCGCCGTCGTCGGCGACGAGCGTCGAGTTCATGAGGACGGGAAGCCGTGTGCCGTCGGCCCGGACGAGCTCGAGAGCGATCTCCCGCACCTCCCCTTGCATCTGCAGCAGGGGCGCGTAATGCGTCTCGTAGTAGATCTGCGCACCCGGCGGCAGCAGGTCGTGCAGACGCTTTCGGCCGACCAGCTCCTCACGCTCGTATCCGGTCCACCGAAGCAGCGTCTGATTCACGCGAACGAGCGTCCCGTCGAGCAGCGACGTGAGGTACGCAGCAGGAGCGTTCTCGTACAGATCTTCGGCGCTGTCGCGCAGCAGTTCCTCCGGGAGGACGTCGCCCATCGGCTCCATGTCACAAGCCCGCGAGGAAGGGCGACGTTAGAGGAACCTCTTGATCGCTGCGACGGTTTCCTCCGGCGCGCTGAGGTTCGGACAATGCCCCTTCGCTTGCAGGTGCACGAGCTCGCTGCCCGGCAACTGCTCGTGCACGAACTCCCCGACCGCGCGGGGGGCGATGATGTCGTCGCTGCACTGGAGAACGAGCGACGGCGTCGTCACCCGACGCAGGTCGGCGCGGTTGTCGGACAGGAACGTCACGCGAGCGAACTGGCGTGCGATCTCCGGATCCGTTCGGCAGAAGCTGTTGGTGAGCTCCTCGCTCAAGTCCGGCCGGTCGGGTCGGCCCATGATTGCGGGTGCATAGGTCTGCGACCAGCCGAGGAAGTTGCTGTCGAGCGCATCCAGCAGGCCTTCGATGTCCGTGCGTGTGAAACCGCCTTGGTACCCGTCGTCGTCGATGTAACGAGGGGATGGGCCAACGAGGATCAGCTTCGCGAACCGCTCGGGCTCCCGTGCTGCGGCGAGGACGCCGATCATCGCGCTGACCGAGTGGCCGACGAAGATGACGTCGCGCAGCTCCAACTCGCGGCAGATCTCGAGCACGTCGGCGGCGTAGCCGTCGAGGGATGCGTACTTCGTCCGGTCGTAGGCGCGGAGGTCGGACCCACCCGCGCCGACGTGGTCGAAGAGCACAATCCGATAGTCGTCGGCGAACGCCGGAGCGACGTGCCTCCACATGTTCTGGTCGCAGCCGAACCCGTGCGCGAACATCATCGGCCGGCCGCGCGCAGCGCCGCCGACCGACACGTTGTTGCGAGCCTGGACGCCCACCGGGCACCAATCGTAGACGCCCCCCTTGAGTCATAGGCAGCAGGGCACAACGCGCGTTAGCTTCTTCCAATGGTTGAGATCACGAGCGCACGCGTGCGGCTCAGGCCGTTCGGGAGCGACGACCTCACGACCTTCGCCGCCTACCGATGCGACCCCGAAGTCGCGCGCTACCAGTCGTGGGATTCCACCTACTCGATGACCGACGCCCACCGCTTCTTCGAGTCGCAGACGAGCCTCGTGTTCGGCCTGCCCGGAGACTGGTTCCAGTTGGCGATCGTCGATCGCAAGGTTGGCACTCTTTGCGGGGATTGCGCGGTACGCGTGACGGCGGATCAGCCGGAAACCGCCGAGGTCGGGATCACGCTCGCGCGGACGAGTCAAGGCAGGGGATTGGCGACCGAGGCGCTCATCGCCCTCCTGACCGGACTCTTCGTCGAGGCCGACTGGTTCAAGGGCGAGTGGTCGACGCTGCGCATCTACGCGATGCTGAATCGGGAGTGGCGCGACCCGCGGCGGGGGTAGGGGGCAAGCGCCGCTGACCGACCATCCGGTGCTCCGGAGCCGAAGCGCCTCCGCCAGCTCCGCCTTCCTTGCTCCGAGCAAGCACGCAGCGGTCTCGTCGAGTTCTTGCGTGACGCTCTTGTCAGACGCCGAACCCCGTCATACGATCCAACGTCAAGGCGTTCGAGGGCTGGCAGAAAGGGGACGAGGTATGGGCGGTCGGCGCTCTCCGGCGGTCGTCGTGGCCGCACTGGCCCTCGCCTCGGGTCTGCCCGCGACTGCGTCGGCGGCGCATCGAGGCGACGCGCCGAGCGGGCAGCCGCCGGGCTTCGTCGAGCATCACGGTCCCGGTGGTGAGACCGACGTCAACGTCTGCTCGTACGCCGTCGCTGCGCGCGCCGCTCATTGCGATGCCCGCGTCCGCACGGACAGCGCCGCGGCGAGCGCACGGCCCGCCCGCCGGACGGCCGCACCGCAGGCGGGAGTCGGCAACAACGGCGCCTACGACCCGGCGTTCCTGCAGTCGGCGTACAACGTCGCCTCGGCTGCCGCAGCCGATGGTGGCGGTGCAGGTCAAATCGTTGCGCTCGTCGATGCCTATGACGATCCGAACGTCGCGAGCGACCTGGCGCAGTACCGGTCGTTCTTCGGCCTATCCGCGTGTCAGCCGGGCACGGTGTCGCCGACCGCGGCCGGCTGTGTCTTCGAGAAGGTGAATGAGAGCGGTGCGGCTGGGCCGTATCCGTCGGCGGACACCGGCTGGGCTGCCGAGATCTCGCTCGACGTGGACATGGTCAGCGCGATCTGCCCGAAGTGCCAGATCTTGCTCGTCGAGGCGAACACGAACTTGCTCGACGATCTCGGCGCCGGCGTGAACGCGGCGGTGCGGCTGGGCGCCGACGTCGTCTCGAACAGCTACGGCGGCCCCGAGTTCGGCGGCGAGACGAGTTACGACAGTTCGTACTACGCTCACCAGGGCGTCGCCGTGGTGGTCAGTTCCGGCGACAACGGCTACGGCGTGCAGTATCCGGCCGCCTCGCCCTTCGTCACGGCGGTCGGCGGCACGAGCCTGACGGAGCTGAGCGCGACCGGCACCCGAGACGGCTCCGAGACGGCATGGAGCGGCGCCGGCGCCGGCTGCAGCAGCTACGAGCCCAAGCCGGCCTGGCAGCACGACGGCGGGTGCGCAAACCGGACCGTCGCCGACGTATCGGCGGTGGCCGACCCGAACACCGGTGTCTGGATCTACGACAGCTACGGAGCGTCCGGCTGGCAGATCGAGGGCGGCACGAGCGCATCCGCGCCGATCGTCGGCGCCTTCTATGCGCTCGGCGGCGCCCAGCACGGCACCGCCGACACGTTCGCCTCCTACCCGTACGGGGCTGCCGGCGCGCTCTACGACGCTGTCTCCGGGAGCGACGGAGCCTGCTCGCCGGCCTATCTCTGCACGGCGGGTACCGGCTACGACGGCCCGACCGGGCTCGGCACACCGGGTGGTACACCCAACAGCATCGCTGCGTTCCGGCCGCAGGCGCCGAAGGGTGTCGCGCCGACGATCTCCTCGTTCGCGCCGAGCAGCGGACAGCCCGGGACGTCGCTTCGCATCAACGGCTCCGGGTTCACCGGCACGACCGCCGTCGCGTTCAACGGAACCGGGGCGACGTTCACCGTCAACTCGGACACCTCACTGAACGCAACCGTGCCGGCGGGCGCGACGAGCGGCCCGATCACCGTCACGACGCCGTCCGGGACGGCGAGCTCTTCGACATTCACCGTGACCGCGAGCGAGCCCGGCTCGGCCGGCACCTACCAGATCGACGTCGCCCACGACGGCGTGCAGCGCACGGCGTCGCCGGCGCCGCCCTTCACTCGCCTCTGGACCGCGGCGCTACCGGCGACGCCGTCGTATCCGCTGATCGCTGCGGGGAAAGTCTTCGTCACGGTGCCGACACCGATCACGCCCAGCCCGTATTACGGGACGACGCTGTACGCGCTCGACCAGCGGACGGGCCAGCTCGTCTGGTCGCAGCCGATCGCGGGCTCGTACATGATCTCCGGCGCCGCCTACGACGCCGGTCAGGTGTTCGTCGTCAACGACGACGGCCTCGTCCGCGCCTTCAATGCCGCCACCGGCACGCAGGCGTGGCAGGTCCAGCTGAGCCAGTGGTCGTTCACCTCGCCGCCGGTCGCGGCGAACGGTGTCGTCTACATCGGCGGCGCGGGCTCCGGCGGCACCGTCTACGCGATCGACGAGCTGACCGGAGGGCTGCTCGGAGCTCAGTCGGTCATGAACGGCGACGACAGCGCGCCGGCGCTGTCGGGGACCGGCGTATTCGTCTCGTACGCGTGCAACCAGGCGTACGCCTTCGCGCCGACGACGCTCGCGCCGGTTTGGCACCACTCGAGCAGCTGCGAAGGCGGCGGCGGCAAGACGACCGTCTACGCGAACGGCCGGGTCTACACGCGCGACTTCAATGGCAACCTCGTGCTCGACGCGGGCACCGGCGCCGAGCTCGGCAGCTGGACGGCCGCAGGCACCACCGCACGCGCGCCTGCCATCGACGGGAGCAGCCTGTTCGCGCTCACATGGCCGACCTTCGGAGGCACGACGGCGCTCGGCGCGCAGAGCCTCGCCGACGGCTCGACGCGTTGGTCGTTCACCGGCGACGGGCAGCTCGTCACCGCGCCGATCGTCCTCTCGGCGCCCAGCGGTGAGTTCGTCGTCGAGGGCTCGAGCTCCGGGATGCTCTACGCACTCGACGCCGCCAGCGGCGCGATTGTGTGGAGCGCAAACGTGGGCGCTGCCATTCCCGGCCCGGACGAGCAGAATGCAACCGTGCTGAGCGGCCTCTCGGCCGGCCAAGGGCTGCTGCTCGTACCGGCCGGCAACGGGCTCGTCGCATACGGCGGGGCCGCGGCGCCGTCGGCGCCGTCGAACGTCGCAGCCTCCGCCGGCAACGGCCAGGTCTCGCTCACATGGTCGGCACCGACGAGCGGGAGCGGGCCGTTCACGTACAGCGTCTACCGCGGGAGCGCGGCGGGTTTGGAGGCGGCGACGCCGATCGCATCCGGTCTGACGACCACGAGCTATCTCGACGCCGGGCTCAACAACGGGACGACGTACTACTACGAGGTAAAGGCGGCCAACGCAATCGGGTCGAGCGGCTTCTCGAGCGAGGTCTCGGCGACGCCGAAGGCAACGACGACAGTGCCGGGAGTGCCGACCAACGTGCGCGCAACCCCGGGCCAGACCAAGGGTGTTGTCCTGACGTGGGCGCCACCCTCGTCGAACGGCGGCTCGACGATCACCGCGTACACCATCTACCGCGGCACATCGCCGGGCGGCGAAGCCGCTTACGTCAGTGTGGTGTGCACGACGACGACGTGCAGCTACGCCGACACCGCGACCAAGAAGAAAGCGACCTACTGGTACCAGGTCGCGGCGGTCAACAGCATCGGCACGAGCCCCCGCTCGAGCGAGGTATCAGCCGTCTCGCGCTAGGCGGGCACTTCGCTGCGCGACAGGATCACTGTTACGCCTCGAGAAGGAGCCGGACCTGCCGGGGCTTGAGTTCCCGCTCGTCGTAGTCGAAGTCGATGTCGGCGGCGGCGACTGACCGCACGGTCTGCAGCCACTGCTCTTTCGACTCGAAGGTGCCCGTCGCAACGACGGCGTCGCCGTCTTCTTCGAGCCAGCAATCCGCGTCGATGAAACCTGGGGCGCTCCGCATTACCTCGACGGCTCGCTGTATCCGTTCAACCATCTCGGCACGGTGCTCCGGCGCCGGATAGTGGAAAGCGAGGACCCGGACGGTCATCAGCTCGATCGTAAACTGTGTTGCTCGGCTAGAGGCCGTCGACGGTGACGAGCGTGAGTCCGCGTCGGCGGATGCCTTGGATGATCGCCGGTAACGCAGCGATGGTTGCGCTTCGGTCGCCGCCGCCGTCGTGGAGCAACACGATCGATCCGGGACGCACGGCCGCGAGCACGCTCCGCACGATGGTGGTTGCAGTGATGCTGCGCTGCCAGTCGGCTGGGTCGACTGACCACAGCACGACGCGCTCGCGCGCGCGGGCGGCGGCGGCGGCGACGCTGGGCGAGAAGCTTCCCTCCGGCGGCCGGAAGAGATGCGGGTCGACGCCTGCTGCACGCAAGTCCTCGGCCGCGAGTTCGATCTGGTCGTCTTGGAGCCTCGCTGGTAAGTCGTTGAAGGGCGGGACCTGTGGGTGGTTGTAGGTGTGGTTGCCAACTTCCATGCCGGCCGCCAGCTCCGCGCGGATCAGGTTCGGGTAGGCCGCGGCGAGATAGCCGATCGCGAAGAACGTCGCCGGAACGTCGTAGTGCTGCAAGATCGCGAGGATCCGCGCTGTCGCTGTCGGCCACGGTCCGTCGTCGAAGGTCAGCGCGACCGAGGGCACGCTCGGCGGCGCGGCTCCCGCCGCATGGAGGGTGGTGTTGACGATCTGGTGCGACAGCCGGCCGCGAACGACGACCGCTGTGGCCGCCGCACGCGCGAGCGTGTACTCCGGGCTCGGCGGCAGACCGTCCGGCACCGGCACGACGATGCGCTCGAGCGGCTCACGCTGCGGACGTGCAGGTGGTGCGGTGATGCGGTCGCCGCTGCGCAGCCGCCGTGAGGGCGATGCTGGGCGCCCGTTGAGTCGCAATGGGCTGCTGTACGCATGCGCGCGGAGGACGCGCCCGTTCACCGCGAGCAGCGGCGCGGTCCGTGGCCTGATGCGGAACCGCTCGGCGATGCTGCCGAACGTCGTTCCCGGGGGTACGTCGACCTGCCGTCCGACGACCTGGACGCGCACCGGTTCGACGGCCGTCGGTCTCCGGTGATGCGGGCGCGTCGCGACGACCGCCACCACGGCTCCAATCACGACGACGCCGGCGACGATGACGCGCCTCAAGGGTCAGACGGTAACGGCCGGTGCTCTACGCGACCGCGTCCAGCTTCAGGCGGAAGCGCTCGAGCTGGCCGGGATCTCCATCGATACGGAGCCCGCGTCTGCGTGCCTCGGCGAGCGTGATCCTTCCGAACAGGAGGCGGGTGATCGTTCGGCCTGATCCGTGCAGGACGAGGGCGGGGTCCTGTGCCCGGCCGATATACGCGTTGACGGTCCCGTCCACGGCTTCGACGACGATCGGCTCGTCCTCTGCGTCGAGCTGGATCTCGACGGGGCCGCGCTCCGGCGCTGTGTCTTGGAGGTCGGAGCGCAAGGGGAGGAGCAACCAGTGGGTCTGGAAGACGTCATCGTCGGCGACATCGTTCAGCAGCGGGATGCCCCAGTCGCCGATCGCCTTGGCGATCGGCTCGAGCGCCTGCCCGCGCTCGGTCAGTCGATAAAGGATGCCGGTGGCGGGCGGGAGCGCCTCTTCGCTCCGAATCACGCCGGCGCGCTCGAGCTCGCGCAGCCGCTGTGCGAGCAGGTTCGTGGCGATGCCGGGGAGGCCGTTCCGCAGATCCGTATAGCGGCACGGGCCGCGCGTCAGCAGCTCACGGATGAGGAGGAGCGTCCACCGGTCACCGATCACCTCGAGCGCCTTGGCGATGCCGCAGATCTGACCGTAGGACCGCACCTGACCGCTGGACGCTCTGGTCGGCAGCTGGGAGATGGAGGCACGCTTCGCTCGAGGAGCGTTCGGTCCGGGCTCGCCGGCGGTCGTGAACCGGGACGGCCGGACGACTTTCGAGTGGCTCGACGGCGGCTTCTTCCTCGTCCAGCGCTGGGCGGTCGACCAGCCGATGGCACCGAACGGGATCGCGATCATCGGCGCCAACGACGACGGCGCTCTCGTGCAGCACTATTTCGACTCGCGTGGCGTCGCGCGCCGCTACACGATGACGCTCGACGGACGCAGCTGGGCGCTGCTCCGCGAGACCGGCACCGAGTCTTTCCATCAGCGCTACCGCGGCGAGATCGCCGACGACGGCAACAGCATCGAGGGCGCGTGGGAGAGCTCAGCAGACGGCGAACAATGGCACCACGACTTCGACCTTGCATATCGCAGGATCTGATCAACGCCGTCGCGGTTCGCCGCTTGTTGCACGGCCGTGCGACCTCGAGCAGTGGCGCAGCGTGCGTCAGCGAGCGTCGTCAGGGTCGAGGCGTGCGCGGACGACGACGGCTGTTCCGATCGCTTCCTGTCGCTCGGGTGGGATGAGGGCGCGCATGAGGTCGAGCACGTCGGTGGTGAAGAGGGGGTACAGGGCGCAGTCGTCGACGCCGATCGGCGTGCGCTCGACGATCTGGATGTCGATGAAGCCGGCCCGTTCGAGTTTGGTGACGAAGTCACGCTCCGTCAGGGCGCCGGCCACTCAGCCGGCCCAGGTGGCGGGGTGGGCGAGGATCTCGGTTGGGAGCTCTTCTTCGGTGACGGTGAGGTCGGCGACGGTGAGCTTGCCGTCGGGTCGGAGCACGCGGGCGCACTCGGCCAGCACTCGTGCCTTTCGCGGGGCGAGGTTGATCACGCCGTTGGAGATGACATGGTCGACGCTGTCGTCGGCGAGCGGGATGGCTTCGATGTCCGCTTCGACCGGTTCGACGTTTGGGAGGCCAGCTTCGGCCGCCGCGGTCTTGGTTCGTTCGAGCATCTCGGGCAGGAAGTCGAGCGCGATCACACGGCCGTCCGGGCCCGTGCGCCGCGCCGCGAGAATGGTGTCGATGCCGGCCCCGCAGCCGAGGTCGAGGAGCGTCTCCCCGGGGTCGATCCGGGCGTGGCGGAGGTGGTTCCCGACGCCGAGCGCGCCTTCGATCGCGGTCTGCGGCATCCGGGCGAGCTCCTCTGGCGAGTACAGGTTCCGAGCAACGGTCTCCGAAGAGCCGTCGACGGCGGCGTAGGCGGAGCGGACGATCTGCTTGATCTCGGCGGAGCGCATCAGGTCGCGCGCGACGCCCGTCTCGCTCATGCCGGCCCTTCCAGCTCGGTCAGGGTCGCGAGCAGCCTTGCTTTCACGTCGGCGGGCAGGTTCGGCTCGTCCGGTTGCGCAAGGAAGGCGCGCAGTTCCTCGGCGAAGTCGAGCTCGCCGCAGCAGCGGCGGCAGAAGCTGAGGTGGTCTTCGATCGCCTCCCGGTCGGTCTCCTCGACGACGCCGTCCAGGTACTCCCAGAGCTGTCGTACGGCTTCGGCGCAGGTGATCATCGTCTTGCGTTCTCCTTCAGTAGTCCGTGCCGCTCGGCGTAGTCCCAGAGTGTGCGCTCGAACAACTTCCGACCCCGGTGCAAGCGGGCGAGCATCGTTCCCAACGGCGCCTCGAGCAGGTAGGCGATCTCCTTCACCTGGTAGCCCTCGCAGTAGCAGAGCACGAGCGGCAGCCGATACAGCTCGGGCAGCTCGGCGAGCACGGCGCGCACGTCCTCGCGGCCGAACTGGTGGAGGAAGTCGAGGTGGAGCGAGTCGGAGTAGGGGAACGGATCCTCCGCGGCGATCTTGCGGTAGAGCGAGAACTCGTCCGCGTCTTCGAGCTCGGTCTCCTCGACGCGTCGCCCCTTCGCGCGTCCCCGGTCGCGGCAGCAGTTGACGAGGATCGCGGTCAGCCACGCCGGTGCCGCGACCTCGTCGTCGAGGCTCGCGTACGCGCGGTAGCCCTTGAGCAGGGCGTCCTGGACGGCGTCCTCCGCGTCGTCGCCGACCAGCCGCCGAGCGAGCCGGTACAGGCGCGGCAGCTCGCGCTCGGCAAGGGCGTGAAAGCCGCTCCCTCCCGACGCTACTGCTGCCGTTGGCTCGTCCGCGCACACCACCCTTTGCCCGGGTAAGACGCCCACGCAGACGAACTTATTGCATCCGCCTGCGAGCGCAATAGCGATCGGCGCGCCGGCGTCCTTCTCTCTATATCGCAGCCACCAGAGGAGCTGGAGGGGACGATGACAGGCAACGGCAAGGTCTTGATCAACCTCGCGACCGGGATGGAGGATGGCGAGAAGGTGCTCATCTCGCTTCTCGTCGCGACGGCGGCGCAGCAGCAGGGTAAGCAGGTGCGAATCCCCCACACCGAGATCGTCGGTGCGACGCCGATGTGGGAGTGGGCGGGCGACGACACCATCGTCTTCAGCTACTGAGAGAAGGAGAGAGCATGGCCGTCGAAGCCGACATCGATGTCGATCTCCTGAAGAGCGAGATCAAGAAGACGTATTCGAGCGTCTCGGAGGAACCGGGACGCGACTTCATCTTCCCGACCGGGCGCGCCTGGGCTGAGGATCTCGGCTATCCGCCCGAGCTCGCGAACGTGCCGGAGAGCGCGGTCGAATCCTTTGCCGGAGTCGCCAACCCGTGGATGATGGGCCGTCTCGCAGCGGGCGAGCGCGTGCTCGACCTCGGTTCCGGCGCAGGCACCGACTCGCTCGTCGCCGCCCAGATGGTGGGTGCCGGCGGTCGCGTGACCGGCATCGACATGACCGCGCCGATGCTCGCCAGGGCGCGTGCAGCTGCTACCGAAATGGGCGTGGCCAACGTCGATTTCGTGGAGGGCGAGGCCGAGCGACTGCCGTTTTCCGACGCCGGCTTCGACGTCGTCATCTCGAACGGGGTGATCGACCTGGTCCCGGACAAGGACGCAGTCTTCGCCGAGCTCTATCGCGTTCTCGCGCCGGGCGGCAGGATGCAGATCGCCGACGTCACCATCCAGAACCCGGTTAGTGAGGAAGGCAGGCGCAAGATCGACCTCTGGACCGGCTGAATTGCCGGGGCGCTGCTGGAAGCAGCGTACGCGAAGCTCCTAGAGCGTCACGGGTTCGAGCGGATCGAAACGGGGCAGCTCGTCGACACCTACTCACGGTCGGCCTTCGAAGACACACGGCGCAAAGCGCAGAGGTACGGCGCCCGCGGCACCACGCTCAAGGCCTACAAGCCGACCTAGTGGAGAAGCGCGACGAAGCCGGAGTCGAGACAAGCGCGATCGCTGGCCTTGTTA
>JAICWC010000165.1 GCA_025934995.1 Thermoleophilia bacterium
CGCGTACGTGCACTACGTCGAAGGCTGCACCGCGCCGATCTACTCGACCGACTCGCTGCACAGCGCAGTCGTCGAGATCGTCGTCAAGAAGGGCGGCCGCTGCCGCTACACGACGATCCAGAACTGGTCGAACAACGTCTACAACCTCGTCACGAAGCGAGCCGTCGCCTACGAGGATGCGACGATGGAGTGGGTCGACGGGAACCTGGGCTCGAAGCTGACGATGAAGTACCCGGCGATCTGGCTCGTCGGCGAGCGCGCACACGGCGAGGTGCTGTCGATCGCGTTCGCGGGCAAGGGCCAGCATCAGGACGCGGGCGGGAAGGCGGTGCACGTCGCGCCGAAGACGACGTCGGTGATCACGTCGAAGTCAATCTCGAAGAACGGCGGCCGCGCGGGCTATCGCGGTCTCCTGGAAGTCGGCAAGGGCGCCAAGGGCGCGAAGTCGAAGGTCGTCTGCGACGCCCTGATCCTCGACGAGGAGTCGCGTTCCGACACGTATCCGTACATCAAGATCGAAGAGGACGAGGTCGACATCGGGCACGAAGCGACGGTGTCGAAGATCGGCGAGGAGCAGCTCTTCTACCTCATGTCGCGCGGCCTCTCCGAGTCGGAGGCGTCGGCGATGATCGTCAGCGGCTTCGTCGAGCCGATCACGAAGGAGCTTCCGCTCGAGTACGCGGTCGAGATGAACCGGCTGATCCAGCTCCAGATGGAGGGCAGTGTCGGCTAGCCCTCGCGCGCAAGCGCGCTGCGGGGGTGTCGGTTGATCGTCGAGCGGACGGACTTCATCTCCGTCCCGGTCACCGACATGGAGCGCGCGGTCGCTTTCTACCGCGACACGCTCGGCCTCGAGCAGGTGTCGGAACAGGGCTTTCCGGAGTTCCAGCTGGGCGAGAACGTGAGCGTCTATCTCCTCGACATGGAGCAGGTCGGCGCGTCGTTCACCGCCCCGCACACCGCGCACACCGCGCTGCGCGTGCCCGACGTCGCGAAGGCGCGCGCGGAGCTCGAGTCGCGCGGCCTCGAGTTCGAAGGCGACATCCTCGACACCGGCGTCTGCCACATGGCCTTCTTCAAGGATCCCGACGGGAACCAGTGGATGCTGCACCGGAGGTACGCGCCCCGTGAGTCGTAGCGACGCCCTCGCCGCCTACGAGCGGCTGCCGATCCCGGACACGACCGAGGAGCACTGGCGCTTCACGAACCTGTCCGACTTCGACCCAAGCACGTTTGTAAACGGGGACAGTCCCCGTCACGAGAGTGTGACGGCCATGCTCGACCTGGACGTGGCCGGATACGCCACGGTCACGGCGGACGGGATCGACGTGTCCAAGGCGCCCGAGGGCGTGACGTTCGAGGCGCTCGGCGAGGACGAGGAGCGGCTGTACTCGCTCGTCGGCTGGGACGAGAAGTTCGCCGCGCACAACGCAGCGATGTGGAAGCACGGGCTCGTCGTCAAGGTGCACAAGGGCGTGCAGCTCGAGAAGCCGCTGTACGTGCGCATCGCGGTCACCGGCCAGACGTTCTGGCGCCTCGTCGTCGTCGCGGAGGAGGGCGCACGCGCCTCGCTGATCGAGGAGTACGCCTCGCCGAGCGAAGACACCGTCGCGTACTCGAACGCGGTCACGGAGCTGTTCGTCGAGCAGAACGCGAAGCTCGAGTACGTCTCGCTGCAGAATCTCTCGCGCGAGACGTGGCACTTCGCGTCGCATCACGCGCGCGTCGAGCGCGACGGCGAGCTCGACTGGGTCGCCGGCGGGTTCGGCTCGAAGAAGGGCAAGACGCGCATCCAGAACGACCTGAACGGCCCCGGCGCGACGTCGCGCGTCACCGGCGCATACTTCGCAGACGGCACGCAGCATCTCGACTACGACACGTTCCAGGAACACATCGCGCCCGACTGCGAGAGCGACTTCGCGTTCAAGGGCGCGTTGCGCGACCATGCGACGGCGGTCTGGCGCGGCATGATCCGCGTCGAGCCGAACGCGCAGAAGACGAACGCCTACCAGGAGTGCCGCAACCTGATGCTGTCGCCGACGACGCACGCGGTGCCGATCCCGGGCCTCGAGATCCTCGCGAACGACGTGCGCTGCACGCACGGCGCGACCGTCGGCCGCGTCGACCGCGAGCAGCTCTTCTACCTGATGGCGCGCGGACTGACGCGACAGGAAGCCGAGCGGCTGATCGTGCGCGGCTTCTTCCAGGACGTGCTCGACCGGATCGAGCTGGAGCCGGTGCGCGAAGCGGTCACCGCCGCGCTCGAAGCGCGCATCCCGCAGGCTTAGCCGACGACGGAAGCGAGCAGCTCGATGCCGGTCGCGATCTGCGACTCGTCGACCATCGAGAACGACAGCCGCAGCTTGTCCGAGCCGCTGCCGTTGGCGTAGAAGAGCGCGCCGGGGACGACGCCGACGTTCTGCTCCGCCGCTCGCGGCGCAACCTCGGTCGCGTCGACCGGCAGCGTCAGCCAGGTGAAGAAGCCGCCGCGCGGCGTCGTCCACTCGACGCCGGCCGGCATGAACCGCTCGAGCGCGTCGCGCAGCAGCGCCCACTTCTGGGCGTACAGCGCACGCGAGGCGCGCAGCTGTTCCTCGATCCAGCCGCGCCGCACGTATTCCTCGTACAGCCGCTGGCCGAGCGCGCCCGCGCACTGATCGGTGTTCTGCTTCGCCGACACGAGCTGCGCGACGACCTCGGCCGGCCCGACTGCCCAGCCGAGGCGGACGCCGGGGAAGAACGTCTTCGACGTGGTGCCCGCCTGCACGACGACGTCGGGCGCGAGCGACCACAACGAGGGAAGCGCGCTGCCGTCGAACCCGAGCTCGCGATATGCGACGTCTTCGACGACGAGGAACCCGTAGCGGCGGGCGAGCTCGACGAGCGCGCCACGCCGCTCGGCCGAGAGCGTCACGCCCGCGGGGTTCTGGTAGTCCGGGATCGTGTACAGCAGCTTCGGTCGAACCCCGCTCTCGAGCAGCGACGCGAGCGCGTCCACGTCGAGGCCGTCGTCGTCGAGCGGGACGGAGTGCACCTCCGCCTCGAACGAACGAAACGCCATGATCGCGCCGAGATACGTCGGCGCCTCGACGACGACCGCATCGCCGCGATCGAGGAACGATTTCGAGACCAGCTCGAGCGCCTCGATGCCGCCGCTCGTGACCAGCAGCTCGGCCTCCTCGGGCCGCCGCTCGAGCCGCCCCGCGATCGCGTCGCGGGTCCCCGCCAGGCCCTGCGTCGGTGCGTACTGGAACGCGCTCGCGTCCATTTCGCCGATCAGCGCGGCGACGCGATCGGCCGGGAACGTGCGCGGATCGGGAAAGCCGCCTGCGAACGAGATCAGATCGGGGTTGCCGAGCAAGCCGAGGATCGCGGCGATCCCGTCGCCGGCGCCGGCGCGGGTGCGCTCGGCGAACTCCCACGCCTGCCTGACCGCCATCGGCTGGACTCTAGTAGTCGACCGGCCTTCGAGAACCGGGCCCGAGCGCCGGTGCGTAGTCCGTTCGACGAAGCACTTACCGAGAACTTAGTCAGGAGCGCAGAATCTAGTCATGAACCCACATGAGATCCGCGAGCGGCTCGAGCAGGCGCTCTTCGAAATCAGACGGGTGATCGCAGGGCAGGACCGGATGCTCGAGCGCGTGCTCGTGTGCCTCCTCGCCCAGGGTCACCTCCTGATCGAAGGCGTCCCCGGCCTCGCGAAGACGCTGACGATCAAGACGACGGCAGACGTTCTGGGCGGGACGTTCGCGCGCGTGCAGTTCACGCCGGACCTCGTGCCGGCGGATCTCGTCGGCACGCGCATCTACCGCCCGGGCACGGGCACGTTCGAGACCGAGCTCGGTCCGGTCTTCTGCAACTTCCTCCTCGCGGACGAGATCAACCGCGCGCCCGCGAAGGTCCAGTCGGCGCTGCTCGAAGTGATGCAGGAACGCCAGGTGACGATCGCGCACGAGACGTATCCCGTGCCGGAGCCGTTCCTCGTCATGGCGACGCAGAACCCGATCGAATCCGAAGGCACGTATCCGCTGCCCGAGGCCCAGATCGACC
>JAICWC010000163.1 GCA_025934995.1 Thermoleophilia bacterium
AATTCTGCGGAAGCTCTCGCTCGACGAGTTGCCGCAGCTGTGGAACGTCGTGCGCGGCGATATGAGCGTCGTCGGCCCCAGGCCGACGCTTCGGTACCAGGTGGAGAAGTACACGTCGCGGCAGCGGCGCCGCCTCGACGTCAAGCCCGGCATCACGGGCTGGGCGCAGATCCACGGCCGGGCAACGCTTCCGTGGGCGGAGCGGATCGAGCTCGACGTCTGGTACGTCGAGCACCGCTCGCCGCTGCTCGACCTCCGCATCCTCCTGCGCACGCCGCTCGCGCTCTTCGGCGGCACGTACAAGGGCGCGACGGGGGGCTGGCATAGCTGAGGTTCCCCAGCGCTGCGACGTCGTCGTCGTCGGCGGGGGGATCATCGGGCTCGCCGTCGCCTGCGAGTTGCAGCGCCGTCGCCCGGGCGAGTCCGTCGTCGTCCTCGAGCGCGAGCCCGAGATCGCGCGGCACCAGACCGGACGCAACAGCGGCGTCATCCACCAGGGCGTCTACTACACGCCGGGATCGCTCAAGGCGACGTTGTGCCGTCGCGGCGCGGATCTGCTGTACGAGCTCTGCGAACGCCGCGGCATCCAGGTCGAGCGATGCGGAAAGCTGATCGTCGCGACGAATGAGCGCGAGCTGCGACGACTCGACGAGCTGCACCGTCGCGGGCTCGAGAACGGCGTGCCCGGCCTGCGTCGTCTCAGCAGCTACGAGCTCCGCGAGATCGAGCCGCACGCGGTCGGCATCGCGGCTCTGCACTCGCCGCAGACGGGAATCGTCGACTTCTCGGCCGTCGCCCGCGCGCTTGCGTCCGAGGTGAGCGTGCACACCGGCTGCGTCGTCGAGCGGTTCGACGAGGAACACGGCGGCGTGCGCGTCGTGCACGGGGACGGCGAGACACACGCGCGGTTGGCCGTCGCCTGCGCAGGCGGATGGTCGCACCGGCTCGCGGTCGCGTCGGGCCTCGACGAGAACCCGCGCATCGTTCCGTTCCGCGGCGGGTATCACCTTCTCCGTCCGGGCCGGCGCGAGCTCGTGCGCGGCCTCATCTATCCGGTGCCGGACCCCGAGCTTCCGTTTCTCGGCGTGCACCTGACCCGACGCATCGACGGCGAGGTCCTCGTGGGGCCGAGCGCGCTTCTCGTCGGAGGGCTCGGCTGGCCCGGCACCTGGCGCGTCGCGCGCAAATGGTGGCGGGTGGGGATCGCAGAGCTGCGAGCGGCCGCGAGCGCACGGGCATTCGCGGCCGAGGCGCGGCGCTACGTCCCGGAGCTGTCTCGCCGCGACCTGCTGCCCGGCCCCTCGGGCGTCCGTGCCCAGGCCGTCGCGCGGGACGGCTCGCTCGTCGACGACTTCGTCTTCTCCCGAACCGAGCACACGCTGCACGTCCGCAACGCTCCGTCGCCGGGAGCGACGTCGTCGCTCGCGATCGCGGAGCACGTCGTCAACACGCTCGCTGCGCAGTGAGCTGCACGAACATCTTGCCGGTCTCGCTCGCCCATTCGGCCGGCAGCCGCCACCAGGCCGTTGGGACGCCCACCATCGACAGGCCGCCGTCGTAACAGCGGCGGAAGAGCATGTGTGCGCGCGTGATGTGGAAACGAGACGTGACGACGACGATGTGCGACCACTGGTGCTCGCGCACCAGCCGCTCGACCGTCTTCGCCTCGCCTTCAGTGCTGTAAGGCCGCGCCTCGAAGCAGAGGACGCGCGCGTGTGCATAGCGGCCGGAGGTGCACAGCCGGCGCGCGATCGCCCATGGCTTCGTCCGCGAGACGCTCGAGATCGCAAGCACCGGCGCGACGCCTCGACGGACGAGTGCCATGGCGGGCGGGAGGCGCTCGCGGCCGCCCGAAAGCACGATCACCGCGTCGGCATGCGTCGGCGCGCTCGTCTCCCACGGCGACCAGGTGAAGAACACGAGGCAGGCGGCCACCCACGCGAGGACGAGCACGACGACCGCGGGCACGAGGCGGCGCAGCACGTGCCGACGGTACTCTCTCGCGCGGTGAGCGGCGTCCTCTTCACGTGTGCCGGCCAGCGCGTCGACATCGTGACCGCATTCCGGCGCGCCGGGGCGCGGACGCTCGCGACCGATCTCAACCAGCTCGCGCCCGCGCTGTACCACGCCGACGCGCACGCGTTCGTCCCGCGCGTCGACGACCCGACGTACGTCAGCGCGCTCCAGGCGCTCGTGCTCGAGCACGACGTCAGCCTCATCGTCCCGCTCACGGATCTCGACCACGGAGTCCTCGCGCGTGCAAAGGACCGCCTCGGCGCGCTCGTCCTCTTGCCCGAACCGGACGTCGTCGACGCGCTGGCCGACAAGTGGCTCGCCCACTCTCTCTTCGTCGACAGCGGCATCGGCTCGCCCCCCACCTGGCTGCCGGGCGACGTCCCCGAGGACGTCGAGTTCCCTGTGCTCGTGAAGGCGCGACGCGGGTTCGGCTCGCGCGGCATCTACCGCTGCAACGACCAGCGTGAGCTCGAGTTCTTCCTCGACTACGCGACGGAGGACTCGATGGTGCAGTCGTGCTGCCGCGGCGAGGAGTTCTCGATCGACCTCTTCTGCGATCTCGAGTCGCGCTGTCTCAACGCCGTGCCGCGGACGATGATCGAGTCGAAGGGCGGCGAGTCGATCAAGGGGATGACGATCGCCGACGACGAGCTCGTCGAAGTCGGGCGCCACGTCTCCGAGACGTTGCGCCTCGTCGGCCCCGCGAACGTGCAGTGCTTCCGCGAGCCGGACGGGAAGCACCTCGTCACGGACATCAACCCGCGTTTCGGCGGTGCATTTCCCCTCCCGACCGCTGCGGGCAGCCGCTACCCGGAGCTCGCCCTTGCCCTCGCCGCCGGCGAACGGCCCGAGCCGCGCCTCGGCGACTACCGCGCGGGGCTGTACATGACGCGATTCTTCGGCGAGCTGGTCCTCACGGCCGGTCCGAGCGGTACGTTGGAGCCGTTCGCGCAAGAGCTGCCACAGCACTCGTAGTTCTCGGGGTCCTCGCGGGCTGCGGCGGAACCCACCGCCCGCCCGTCGCGCCCCCTGCTCCGCCGACGCCGCCGACTCCGCCGAAGCCGCACGGCGTCAAGCTGAAGCTGACGGTCGTCGACGGCGACCACAACACGCGCGTGCGCGGCGCGATCGTCTCCGTCGGTAGGCACAGCGCGCGCACCGCAGAGGACGGCGTCGCCGAGATTCTCGTGCCGCGGCTGCGTCCGCTGCTGGTGACGATCCGCGCGCACGGTTTCAGCACGCGCGCCGTGCACGAGCAGTTCGGGCAGCGCCGCGCGACGATCCGTGTCTACCAACCCTCCGCCCAGTGGCCGCTGTACGGCGCGACACCCTCGCGCACGCAGTCGCAGTCGAACATCCGGCTACGTCCGCCGTTCCGGACCGTCTGGACGCGCGGGCTCGGCACGCTAATCGAGTTCCCCGCCGTCGTCGAGGACGGCGTGGCGTACATCGGTAACGCGCGCGCAACCGTGCGAGCGATCTCGATGCGCTTCGGCACGGTGCTGTGGCGACGTGACACGCCGGGCGGAAAGATGGCGTCGTCACCTGCGGTCGTCGGTGCAACGGTGGTCTTCCACACCATGAACGGCTGGGTCGTCGTCCTCGATCGCGCAACCGGCCGCGTGCGCTGGCGCTGGTACGTCGGCAGCCCGGTCGAGTCGTCGCCGATCGTCCGCAGGGGCGTCGACTACTTCGGCGCCTGGAATGGACGGCTCTATGCGCTCGACCTGCGCCGTCACCGGCTGCGTTGGTCACGGTCGCTCGGCGCGAAGATCACCTCGAGTGCAGCCCTCGCCGGCGGCAGGCTCTTCATCGGCGACTACGCCGGGCGTCTCTGGTCGCTGTCGGCGCGCACCGGCGCGACGCACTGGGCGGCAGGAGTGAACGGGCGGATCTACGGCACGCCTGCGGTCGCGCACGGCCGTGTCTTCGTGCCGTCGTCCACCGGGGGGACCGTGACCGCGTTCTCGACGAGCGGCCGCTACCTCTGGCGCGTCGCCACGGGCGCGTACGTCTACTCGTCGCCCGCGACCTGGGGCGGGCGTGTGTTCTTCGGCTCGTACAACGGCGTCTTCTACTGCGTCTCGGCCGCGAGCGGCCGCATCCTCTGGGAGGTCGGCACCGGCGGCGCGATCTCCGGCGCGGCCGTCGTCGTCGACGGCGTCGCGTACGCGGGCAGCTTCTCGCACCAGGTCGTCGGAGTCGACGCGCGCAGCGGACGGGTTCTC
>JAICWC010000148.1 GCA_025934995.1 Thermoleophilia bacterium
GACGCTTCCAGCCCTCTGACGAGCGCCCAGATCGCCTGATTGAGCGGCGTCTGCACGCCGTGCTCCTTCCCGAACCGGACGATACCGCCGTTGAGATAGTCGATCTCCGTCTGCCGTCGGGCCTCCACGTCCTGCAGCATCGAGGCCTTGTGGTCGTACGCGACCTCCGGCTTCGCCGCGTGGTCGATCAGAGCCTCGGGGTCGGCGTCCAGCTCGATCCCCTGTGCAGAGGCGACTGCCTTGCCCTCGTCGACGAGGCCGCTGACGAGCGCCCGCAGGTCCGGGCGCTCGCAGACGCGGCCGTGCGTCAGACCGGTGAGCGCACCGATCGGGTTCGTCGACGCGTTGAAGATCACCTTGCGCCACTGCGGTCCACGCGCGTCTGCCACCGCGCTCGTCGGCATGCCGCCGCGTGTGCAGGCGTCGGCGAGGCGCTCGACCTCCTCGAACGGCGTGCGCTCGTCGTATGGCCCGAGCGTCGTGTCGCCCTTGACGTCCCACTGCACACGGCCGGGCTCGAGGATCTTCCCGGCCGGGAACGTCGTGCCGCGGATCACTCGCTCGACGTGGCGCGCGAGCGTCTCCTCGTTACCGAGGCCGTTCTGCACCGTCGCCACGTAGCCGTCGGCGAAAGCGTGTGCCGTCGCGGCGATCGCGGCCTCGGTGTGCATCGCCTTGGTCGCGACGATTCCGAAGTCGCACTGCGGGAGCTCGGCGGCATCCGTGGTCGCGGTCAGGCGCCCGAGCACCTCGCCGGCGCCGGAGAGCTGCAGCCCGTGCGCGTTGATCGCCTCGACATGCTCGCGCGACGCGTCGTACGCCCACACCTCGACGTCGTCGAGCTGCGCGAGGTTCGCCGCGAACAACGAGCCGACTGCGCCGCAGCCCACGATGCAGACCCTCACGAGTAGCTCTCCTCCCTTCCGCGCACGAGCGCGTACACGGTCTCCTGCAGCGGTACCGGTGCGCCGTTCGCGCGCGCAGACCTGACGAGGGACCCGTTGATCAGCTCGACCTCGGTCGGGCGGTGCGCACGCACGTCTTCGAGCATGGAAGGCGAGTGGCGGAAGCCGCGCTGCGTTGCGAACACGTTCATCTCCCACGGATCTTCGGCGAGCTGCACGCCCGCCGCGGCTGCGGCGGCCTTGCCCTCGTCCATCAGCGCGTGCACGAGCGGGCCGAGCGGCTCCTCGGCGAAGTGGTGATCGTGCGGCAGGCCGGTGAGCGCAGCGACACCGTTGACCGTCGCGTTGAAGATCAGCTTCGACCACTGCGCAGGCCGAAGGTCGTCGTAGGGCTCGGCCTTCAATCCCGCGCCGACGAGCAGGTCGGCGACCGTGCGGGCATCGGCCGGCGTCGTCGCGCGGTAGGGGCCGATCCATGTGGCCGCGTCGAGGATGTACTCGACGTGCGTGTCGGAGTGGCGGGTGCCGCTCATGAAGGTCACCGATGAGAGAAGAGGCCAGCGACCGCGCGCGGCAACGACGTCCTCGGCGCCGAGACCGTTTTGGATCGTCATGACCGTGGCGCGCCCGAACTCGCCTTCGATCCCCGCCGCGACCGCCTCGAGATCGCTGCCCTTGCACGCGACGACCACGAGGTCGGGCTCCGGGAGGTCCGCAGGATCGACGGCCGCCGTGACCCGCACCGTGAAGTCCGCGCGTCCCGAGACGCGGAGGCCGTCCCGGTTGAGCGCGCGCGCGTGCTCCTCGCGGCGCACGAGGACGGACACGTCGGTGACGCGTCCGAGGTGCGCGGCGAGCAGGCTCCCGATCGTCCCTGCGCCGGCAACGCAGACGTTCATGAGCGCCGCCATCCGAACTCGCGGCCGCCGGTCAGGCCGCTCGGCCGCAGGATCAGCACGAGCGCCATCACCGCTCCGACCGTGACGAGCCGCGTTCCGTTCGGCAGCGTCAGGTGGAAGCCGACGTCGACCGTGTTCTCCGCGTCGCCGAGGAACGAGTTGAGCGCGCTGATCGCGAGCGCGCCGATCACGGCGCCCCACAGGCTGCCGACACCGCCGAAGACGAGCATCGCGAGGGTGACGAGCGTCAGGTCGAGATAGAAGAGATCGGGCTGCAGCAGGCCGAGCATGTGGACGTAGAGGCCGCCTGCGAGGCCCGCGAGCGCGCCGCTGAGCGTGAAGGCGATCAGCCGCTCACGGTAGATCGAGATGCCGGATGCGCGTGCCGCGGGCGGGTCCTCGCGCGTCGCGCGGAGCACACGCCCGAAGCGGCTGCGCTGGTAGGCGTATGCCGCGACGACGACGATTGCGACGCCGACGGCGAGCGACCAGACGCTCGCCTCCGGCACACCGGTCACGGTTTGCACCCCGGGCCCGACCTTTCCCCAGTAGCTCAACACGTTGTACGTGATGCCGAGCACCGCGAGGGTCGCGATTCCCGCGGGCAGCCCGGAGAGCCGCATCAGGGGCAGGCCGACGACGAGGGCGTAGACCGCGCCGATTGCAGCCGCCAGCGCGAGCGACGGGACGAGCCCGATCTGCGCGTGCTTCAGCACGTGGAACAGGCCGGGCGTGGTGAAGCCCTTCGTCTCGGGATCGAGCGTGACGAGACCGGCGAGATACGCGCCGACCGCGACGAAGCTCATGTGGCCGAACGAGATGACGCCGGAGTTGCCGACGAACACGTAGAGCGCGACGACGACGGCGACCATGATCAGCGCCGTCTCGAACTCGAGGCGATGCGCGCTGGAGACACCGCTCGCAACCGCCGCTGTGGCGAACACGATGACGATCGGCGCAACGAGCTTCATACCCGCTCCACCTGCTGTGCGCGCCAGGAGCGGAACAACCCCGCCGGCCGCAGCAGGAGCACGAGGATCACGAGCCCGTACACGACGGACGGGAGGTAGACGCTGCTCGTCGACGAGAGCGCGTCCGCGAGCAGTCCGTAGACGAAGCCGACCGCGAAGCCGCCGAGCGCGGCGCTCCAGAGACGCTCGAGCCCGCCGACGACGACGCCGACGAGCGCGAAGATCGTGATCGGCACGCCCATGCTCGGCTGAACGAGCGGGTTCTGCACCGTGTACAGCACGCTGACCGCGCCCGCGAGCACGCCCGACATGACGAAGGAGAGGACGATGACCCGGTTGGCGCGCACCCCGAGGATGCGCGACGTCCGGAAGTCGGCCGCGGCAGCACGGATGTGCAGGCCCACCTCGGTGCGGTCGAGCAGGGTCGCCGTCGCGCCGAGCAGCAGGAGCCCGGTGGCGACGATCACGAGCAGGATCCAACGGATGTCGACGCCGTCGACCGTGAACGCAGAGTTGAGCTTGCCGAGGGTGCCGACGATCTGCCCTCGCGAGCCGAATGCGAGCAGGTAGACCGCCTGCAGGAGAAAGCTGACGGCGAAGGTCGCGACGAGCATCGTCGCGGCGGACGCGCCGCCGCGCCGCAGTGGACGAAACGCGACGAACTCCTGCGCGAGCGCGAGCGCGACGACGGCGGCGATGCAGAGCAGGATGGAGACGGGTCTCGGCCACCCGTACGTGTAGGCGAGGACGTAGCCGCCGCACGTGATCAGCTCGCCGTACGCGAAGTTGATCAGGCGCAGCACGCCGAAGACGAGGCCGATACCGACGGCGACGAGGCCGTAGAGCGCGCCGAGGGCGATCGCGTCCGCAATCGCCTGTCCCCAGTTGATCGCGGCGATCACGAGAGGTACGCCGCCGTCAGTCGTTCGGTGTCACCGGCGTCCTGCGGGCCGAGAGTGAGGCGCAGCTTCCCGTTCGCGATCACGTGGGTGCGATCGGCGAATGCGATCGTGAGCTGTGCGCGCTGCTCCACCAGCAGGATCGAGACGCCCCGGCCGCGGATCTCGGCCAGCGTCTCGAACAGCCGCTCGACGACCGTCGGCGCGAGGCCGCGCGACGGCTCGTCGAGCAAGAGCACGTCCGGTTTCGCGACGAGCGCCCGTGCGATCGCAAGCTGCTGCTGCTGGCCGCCGGAGAGCGCGCCCGCACTGCGCGCTGCGAACTCCCGCGTCACAGGGAAGAGCTCCTGCACCCAGGCGACGTCGTCGGCCAGGCCGTCGCGCGAGCGCCTGCCGGCAAAGCCGAGCCGCAGGTTCTCGGCGACCGTGAGCGACGCGTAGATGTGCCGTCCCTCGGGGACGAGTGCGACGCCGAGCCGCGCGACCTGTTCCGGGCGCAGGCCGCGCAGGGAGCGGCCGCGCAGCCGCACGTCGCCGCCGGACGGCCGTTCGGCCCCGACGATCGCATGCAGCGTCGAGGACTTGCCCGCGCCGTTCGGGCCGACGAGCCCGACGATCTCGCCGTGGCCGACGGTCAGGTCGATGCCGCGCACCGCCGGGACGCCGCCGTACGCGACCTGGAGGGCTTCCAGCTCCAGGGCAGGCAGCTCAGACATCGCGCCCACTCCCCCCGAGATACGCGTTTGCGACGTCGATGTTCTGCCGGACCTGCGCAGGCGTTCCCTGGGCAAGCGTTCGGCCCTGGTCGAGAACATGGATGCGGTCGCAGACCTCCATGATCAGCGGCACGTTGTGGTCGATCAGCAGCACGCCCGCGCCGTGGTCGTCGCGGACCGTGCGCACGACCGCGACGAGCTCCGGAACCTCCGCCTCCGTCAGGCCTGCGGCCGGCTCGTCCATCAGCACGTAGCGAGGCTCGGTCGCGAGCGCCCGTGCGACACCCAGCTTGCGCTCGTCGCCGTGCGGCAGCGCCGCCGCCGATTCCTCGGCGCGGCGCGACAGGCCGAGCGCGTCGAGGAGCGCCGTTGCGCGCCTGCGCGCCTCACGCGCCGACGTCCCCACGCCGAGCGCGGCGACTTCGACGTTCTCGCGCACCGACAATCCGCGGAACGCGTGGCCGTGCTGGAACGTGCGGGCGAGCCCGGCCCGTCCGCGCCGCTGCGGCGGCCAGCGTGTGATCTCGCGCTGGTCGAGCTCGATCCGGCCGGCCGTCGGGAAGTCGAAGCCCGTGATCAGGTTGACGAGCGTCGTCTTGCCGGCCCCGTTCGGGCCGATCAGGCCGACGACCTCCTGCCTGCCGAGCTCGAGATCGACGTCCTCCAGCGCCTGCACGCCCTCGAACGAGCGGGAGACGCCGATCGCCCGGAGACCTCCGGGCGATCGGCGTTCTTCCGGTTGGGCCTCCGCGCTCAGCGACCGATGTTCGCCGGCGAGGACGCAGTCTGCAGCTTCACGAACTGCGCATGGTTGTTCTCGACCTCGATCACGCGGTACGCGCGGCCGAAGACGGTGTGCAGCTTCGAGCTGAAGCTGACGTTGCCCGACAGTGTCGGCACCTTCTTGAACTTCACCATCTGTGCGGCCAGCGCGGCGCCGGACGTGTTGCCATGGTCGCGCTTGAGCGCCGTGACGATGCCGTCGATCGCGGCCGCGCCGCCGAGGAACCCACCGGTCTGCGCGGGATGGCCGGCCTTCTTCATCTCCGCCTCGAATGCGCGGACCTGCGGCGACGGATCGTCGCCGTACACCGATGCGTACGTGAGATAGAAGAAGTTCGTCACCTGCGGCGACTTCGGCCACCAGTAGTTGCCGTCGCTCGCCCAGCCGTTGATGATCGGCGTCTGGTTGTTCAGGCTGCGCAGCCCCGCAACGAACGCGGGCTGGTCGACGCCGAACGACGTGCAGAACGCGATCACGTCCGACTTCTCGTTGTTGACGCGGCTGACGACGCTGTTGATCTGGTTCTTGAACTGCGTGAAGTGCTCCTGCGCGACGATCTTGCCGCCGAGC
>JAICWC010000123.1 GCA_025934995.1 Thermoleophilia bacterium
CAGGCAGGAGTCGTCCGACCTCCTGCCTAACGTGACGCTGTGAAAGTTGTCGGCATCGACCCAGGGACGGCGCATTGCGGGTACGGGATCGTCCACGGAAGCGGCGGGCGCCTCAAGGCAATTGCCCACGGCTGCTGGCACACGGGGGCGGACGAGCCCATCGAGCTCCGGTTGCGGACCCTCTTCGACGGAGTGGCGGCGCTCATCGTCGAGCACGAGCCGGATGCGGTCGTCCTGGAGGAGTCGTTCGTCGGCGCAGACGCCCGCATCGCGCTCTCCGTCGGGCAAGCGCGCGGCGCCGTGCTCGTCGCAGCCGCCACCGCGGGTGTGGCGTGTGCCGAATACGCCCCCGCGCGCGTCAAGCAGTCCGTGTGCGGCTACGGCCGAGCCGAGAAGACCCAGGTGCAGCGCATGGTCAAGGTGATCCTCGGCCTGCCGGCAGTGCCGACGCCGAACCACGCCGCGGATGCCCTCGCGGTCGCGATCTGCCACGCGCTTGCGCCGCCGCTCCTGCGGATGGCCGGATGATCGCGCGTTTGCGGGGAACGGTCGTCGGCTCGACGCCGGATGGGCTCGTGCTCGACGTCAACGGTGTCGGCTACCTCGTGGCTGCGACGCCGAGCGTGCTGCGCGACGCCGCGCCCGGGAACGAGCTCACGGTCGAGACGTATCTCAACGTCCGCGAAGATGCGCTGCAGCTGTACGGCTTTGCCGACCGGAGCGAGCGCGAGCTCTTCACGCAGCTCTTGACGGTCAACGGCGTCGGGCCGAAGGTCGCCCTCGCGATCGTCTCCGGGTCGCCGGCGGAGGAGCTGCGCCGCGCGATCGTCCGCGAGGACGCCGCGCGGTTCCAGGCGATCCCGGGGATCGGCAAGAAGACGGCGGAGCGGATCGTGCTCGAGCTGAAGGAGAAGGTCGAGGCGAGCGCGGTCGCGGCGATCGGCGACTCGCCGCATCTCGTCGCGCGCGACGCGCTCGTCGAGCTCGGCTACAGCGTCACCGACGCCGAGCGCGCGCTCGCCGAGACCGACGCGGAGGCGTCGCCCGAAGAGCGCGTCCGGCAGGCATTGCGACGGGCCGCATGAGCTCGTTCGTCGCACCGGTCGTCCACGACGACGACGAGGACGTCGTCGAGCAGACGCTGCGCCCGCGCTCGCTGGACGAGTTCGTCGGCCAGGAGCGGGTCAAGGAGCAGCTGTCGATCGCGCTCGTCGCTGCGAAGGCGCGCGGGGAAGCGCTCGACCACGTGCTGCTCGCCGGCCCGCCGGGCCTCGGCAAGACGTCGCTCGCCCACATCGTCCGCGAGGAGCTCGGCGTCGGCCTGCGCACGATCGCCGGCCCCGCAGTCGAGAAGAAGGACATCGCGGCGATCCTCACCTCCCTCGAAGCGCGCGACGTGCTGTTCGTCGACGAGATCCACCGCATGTCGCGCACGGCCGAGGAGATCCTCTATCCGGCGCTCGAGGACTTCCGCATCGACATCGTCATGGGGGAGGGCGCGGGGGCGCGCACGCTGACGCTCGACCTGCCGCCGTTCACGCTCGTCGGCGCGACGACCCGCACCGGTCTGCTGACGACGCCGCTGCGCGACCGCTTCGGGCTGACGTTCCGGCTCGACTACTACGACGCGCCGGAGCTGGCTGCGATCGTGAATCGCAGCGCGCGCATCCTGGGCGTGGACATCGCAGCCGATGCCGCCGCCGAGATCTCGTCGCGCGCCCGCGGCACGCCGCGCATCGCGAACCGGATCCTGCGCCGCGTCCGCGACGTCGCGGAGGTGCGCCATCAGGGCGCGATCACGACCGAGATCGCGCGCGAGGCGTTGACGCTCCTCGAGATCGACGAGCAGGGCCTCGACCGCGAGGCGCGCGACCTCCTCCAGACGATCGCGGAGAAGTTCGAGGGCGGCCCCGTCGGCCTCTCGACGATCGCCGCATCGCTGGGCGAGGAGCCGGAGACGATCGAGGACGTCTACGAGCCGTATCTGCTGCAGCTCGGCTACATCCAGCGCACGCCGCGCGGCCGCACGATCACGAAGCTCGGGCGCGCGCATATCGGCGTTGCGCCGGCAGCCGAGTCGAAGCTCTTCTAGGCCGCGAGCACGACGACGGCGAGCGCGACGAGCGCGAGCCCCGCGAGCTGCTCCGCACGCTCGCGGAACGCAGCGCCGACGCGCGCGCCGAGCCAGAGCCCGAGCTGAGCCGCGGCGAAGGCCTGCAACGCGATCAGCACGAGTGCCCACACGAGCGACACGTGCAGGAGCCCGAACGAAAAGCCGATCGCAAGCTCGTCGAGGCTGATGCTCAACCCGAGCCCGAGGAGCGCGAGCCCGTGCACGTTCGTGCGCACCTCGTCGTCGCCGCCGACGAGCATGTACACGCCGAGCGCGACGAGCGCGGCGGCCGCGGTGTAGCGCGCAGCATGGCCGATCGCGCCGCCGACCCCGTGGCCGGCGAGCAGCCCGACGACCGGCATCCCCAACTCGAAGCCCGTCATCAGCAGCGCGAGCTCGAGCCGCCGTCGACGCGGCAGCTGCGCCATCCCGACCGCGGCCGACACCGCGAAGGTGTCGAGGGCGAGCGGCAACACGAAGAGGACGAGCTTCACCCGTGGAGACTAGGCTCGGGACATGACGAGCGGGATCTGGACTCCGACGCAGGAAGGCCCGCACGAGGCGTTCGTCGAGCGGTTCGTCAAGGTGATCGCCGCATTCGCCGAGCAGCACGGCGTCGAGACGCCGCTCGTCGAGGTCGAGCTTGCGGACAGCGCGCGCTTCGTTCTCGAGCGCCTCGATCCCGAGCCGGGGAACGGGATGGTGACGCTGCACGTGCATGCCGAGGACGACGACGCGGTGGACGCGCTCATCGTCCCGCTCGGATCGATCCGCCGCTTCGAGCTGCGCAAGTCGCCCGAGCAGAAGCTCGAGCGCTTCGGGTTCAACCTGCGGAGCTCATAGGCGGTCTCCGACGAGCGTCCCGCCGTAGACCGCGACCATCCCGAGGCCGACGCTCGCGACGAGATAGGCGCTTGAGACTGCGATGTGGTGGACCTCGTCGAGGTCGAGCGCCTCGGCCGCGAACGTCGAGAACGTCGTGTAGCCGCCGATCACGCCCATGACGATGCCGATCCGCAGCCACGCCGGCAGGTGGTGGCGGTCGACGAAGGCGGCGGTGAACAGCCCGATCAGGAAGCAGCCGCTGACGTTGATCAGGAACGTGCTCCACGGAAAGAGTCCGCCGAGCGTGCGCTCGATCAGACGGTCGAGGCCGTAGCGCGCGCTGGCTCCGAGTGCGCCACCGAAGGCGACGCCGATGATGACTGGCATGCAGGCTCCTTGGGTTCCGTAGGAGCCATCAGCCGTTCTCGGCGGTTGAGGGCGGGCTCCATCGCCGCGCGGCCCAATGATACGAGCCACGGCGCGATCAGCATCGCCATCACGTCGAACCACACATAGCCGCTCGCGACACCCGACGGCGGGTTGCCGTCCGGGATGCCGAGGCCGGGCAGCTCGCGCGCCCAGCGCCAGGTGCCGATCGACGTGCCGTACAGCTCGAGCGCCGCGACGACGAGGAAGACCCCGGCGTAGACGGAGCGCGAGCGCGAGCGCCAGAGGAACACGCAGAGCAGCGGCACGCCGAACGCGCCGGCGACGTCGAGCCGGGGCAGGACGCCGAGGCCGAGCAGGCCCCAGACGACGGCGCCCACGCCTGCGCACCAGACGAGCACGCGCGGTCGCACCCAGGCGGCGAGCGCGAGCCCGCTCAAATAGACGAGCCCGTGCGCGGGCGGGATGAAGAGCGGCAGGTTGTGCAGCCGGTAGCGATACACGCCCCAGACGAGCGACCCGGTCACCTCGCCGATCGTCGCGAACGCGACGACGCCGAGTGCCTGCGCGCGCGCGAGCGGCGCGAGCGGGACGAGCGCGGCGAGCAGCACGACGCACGTCACGGCGCCGAGCACGAGCTGCTCCGGATAGGACGCTCGCGTGTCGAGTGCGAGGAGCACGGCGAGGTACGCCGGCCCAGCGACTGGGTACCACCTCACGGCGTGACCGCGCGCACGAAGACGACACCGTGCAAGGTCCCGCTCCTGACATCGAGACGCCAGCACCCTTCGTGCGGAAGCGAGACGATCGAGGGGAAGTTTCCGCCCGAGGCGCGCACGGTCAGCCGGTACGCACCGGAGCGGATCGTCAACGTGGCGCCCGCGCCGCGCGTGCGCGGCCACCAGAGGATCTTCGCGTTCCGGCCGTCCGGCCACACGCCGTCGACCGGCAGCTCGAGCGCCGTCGCCCCGGGAGCGACGCCGAAAGCGATCCCCACGAGCTTGGCCGAAGCGCGAAACCACGGGACCCCGGACGGAGCGCCGGGCAAGGACGCCGGCTGCACGAGCGTTGCGGGACAGGCGGCGATCATCGGCGGTATTGCACCGAATGCCAGCTCGGTGTCGGGAGCACCTCGAGCAGCGCTCGTCCGCCACCGGGATCGTGGTAGGCGAACTCGGCGTCATCCTCTTCGAACGACACCTCGAGCTTTCCCTCCTTGACGCGCTGGTCGAGCCACGCACCCCGGAACACGAGCTTCTTCAACCAGTAGACGAGTGACTCGCCCTGCACGAGCGAGAGCTCCTGCCAATGCCGGACGAGGTAGCGGCCGAGCTCGCTCCGCGGCTCTGCGATCCCGTCGCGCTCCACGAGCTCGACCAGGTCGGCCGTCTCGTCGTCGTCGAGCTCGTTCCCTGCGATGAGGCCGAGCTTGACGGCGGCCGCCGTCACGCGCTGCTCGAAGTCCTCTGCGTTGAAGCCGAACCGATAGCCGAGGAACTCGACGACGTAGTCGTCGCCCGACTCGTAGTTGCCGGCGCCGTCCACCGGACGAAGCGTACCCTGGCCTCGTGCGCGCACTCAGGATCCCGGTGGCCGCCGTCGCGGTCGTCGCGATGGTCACGGCGACGGCGGTGCTCATGGGCTGGCCGTTCGAGCGCGCCGTGTATCTCGCACCGGTGATCGTGGTCGGCTTCGCCGCCGTGGCAGGGCTCTTGATTCTCTGGGGGAAGGTTGCGCTTCAGCAGCTGAGGGAGAGCAAACGGCCGCGGCTCGTGCTCGCGCTCTGGGTCGTAGGCATCGGCATGCTCTTCCTGCTGTCGTATCTCGGCGTCAAGCTTCCCAAAGAGGGATAGCCTCCGACCGGCCGAGGGACGATGATTGTCCCGCTGCGGCTCGCCCAACGAGTCATTGGAGGGGAACATGAAGCGCTTCGCACTGGCAGCCGGCGTCGCCGCCCTGGCCGTGTCGATCGCCGCGCAGGCCGGTGCGGCAAAGCCCGGCCCGCAATGCGGCGGCCCGCTCTGGAAGCAGTTGACGCTCGCCGACAACGGCAAATCGGTGAACTGGAACCCGAAGGTGACGACGCTCGGCGACATCGCCAAGCTTGCCGCGCCGTCGAGGATCACGGCAGCACGCACCACCTCGTTCCAGCGGCAGGTCTGGAAGCTCGACGACGTCGTCATCGAGCGGTATCGGCTGGCATCGAACGGCGAGCTCGCGCTCGAGCTGTTCGACACCGCGACCAACACGTACATGAACGCGTACGTCCCGTCGACCGGCTGCATGACGTCGAATGCGACGCTCCGGAAGGCGATGGTCGCGGCCCGCAACGGGTTCATGAAGCACTGCCCGGCGCCGACCGGCAACTGGCAGGTCCTCGGTGCGCGTGCCGTGCTCTTCGGCGTCGGCTTCTGGAACCCGGTGAAGACGACCCAGGGTGCGCTCGCGAACGGCGCGGAGCTCCGCCCGCTCGTCGGCCTGACGATCACGCAGGGCTGCGGGAAGTTCTGAGCCGACGCGCGAGGGCGTCGAGCAGCCGCTCGACGTCCTCGCGCTCGGTGTACATCGCGACCGAGATCCGCATCAGTTCGTTGCGCATCGCCGGGATCTCGATGCGGTGCTCGTCCCACAGCCGGCGCTGCAGCTCGTGCGCGTCGCCGGGGACGCGGAACGACGCCATGCGCTGCACCATGTGCTCGGGCGCGATCGGCTCCTCTCCGGTCAGTGCGCAGAGCTCACGCCGCGCCTCCCGTGCCAGCGCGACGCAGCGCTCCGCGTCGTCGTGCTCACGGACGAAGTCGATCGCAGCAGGGACCGACAGATACGCGGACGAGTCGCGCGAGCCCTGCAGCTCCGTCCGTGAGAGAAACGTGTTCGCGTCGTCCGCGTAGCCCCACGAGACGATCGCGCCGTCGACCCGCTCTTGCCATTCCGGCCGCACCCAGAGGAAGCCGGAGCCCTTCGGCGCGCACATCCATTTGTGACAATTGCCGGCGTAGAAGTCCGCGCCGATCGCCTCGATGTCGAGAGGGACGTGTGCGGGTGCGTGCGCGCCGTCGACGATCGTGACGAGCCCGAGCTCGCGGCCGCGCTCGACGAGCTCCTCCACGGGAAGGAGCAGCGCCGTCTCCGACGTGATGTGCGAGACGTACAGGACGCGTGTGCGGTCGCTGACGTGCTCGAGCAGCTCGTCCCACGGCGCACGCACGTAGCGCGCGCCGGCGCGCGCGCAGACCCACTCCCACGTGAAGTTGAGCGCGCCGTACTCGAGATCGGTGGCCAGCACCTCGTCGCCCGGCTGCAGGTCGACCGCGCGGGCTGCCATGTTGACGCCCGTGCCGGCGTTCGGGACGAACGTCAGGTCGTCGGCCTGTGCGCCGACGTATTCGGCGAGCGCCGCGCGCGCCTCGGCAAGCAGGTCGGGCAGGCGACGGATGATGAACTCGACCGGCTCGCGTTCGAGCTCCCGCTGCCAGCGCTGGTAGACCTCGAAGACAGGCCGCGGACAGGCCCCGAAGGAGCCGTGGTTGAGGAACGTGACCTCGGGATCGAGGGAAAAGAGCTCTTTCAATTCCGTCCGACGGTGACCGTAGCGTTGTTGCACGATGCACGAGGGCACATGGACGATCCGTCCGTGTCCGCACGGGGTGCAGGCCGATCTCGCCCGCTCGCTCGGAATCAGTGAGCTGACGGCAGGCGTACTCGTGCGGCGCGGCTACGACGAGCCGGAGGCGGCGCGGACGTTCCTCGCGGGCGAGTGGCTCTCGCACGACCCGTTCCTGCTCGGCGACATGCGGCTCGCGTGCGAGCGCATCCGCGCCGCCGTCGCCGAGCGCCGTCGGATCTGCGTCCACGGCGACTACGACGTCGACGGGATCAGCGCCACCGCGCTCGCAGTTCTCCTCCTCCGCGAGCTCGGCGCGGAGGTCGACTGGCACCTGCCGAGCCGGTTCGAGGAGGGCTACGGCGTCAACCGCGAGACGCTCGGGCGGCTCGCCGACGAGGGTTGCGGCCTCGTGCTCACCGTCGACTGCGGGATCACCGCGGCCGAAGAGGTCGCCGAAGCGCAGGCGCGCGGGCTCGAGGTGATCGTCACCGACCACCACCGTCCGGCCGAAACGCTGCCGGGCTGCCCGATCGTCGCGACGCGCCCGTCCGAATACCCGTTCCCCGAGCTCTGCGGCACCGGCGTCGTCTTCAAGCTCGGCCAGGCGCTGTTCGGAATCGACTCGGACGTCCCGTAGCGCCATCTCGACC
>JAICWC010000153.1 GCA_025934995.1 Thermoleophilia bacterium
GCCGCTCCTGCGCTCCTTCATCCCCGGCAGTGCGGCGCGGATCGAGCGGACGTAGCTCATGACGTTGAGCTGCCACAGCTCGTCCCAGTCGGCGTCGGTCACCTCCTCGAACGTCCGCTGGTACGCGACGCCGACGTTGTTGACGAGCACGTCGATCCGGCCGTGGCGAGACTCCACCTCGGCGACGACGCGCTCGGGCTCCCCTGCCCGTGCGAGGTCGGCGCGCACGTCGCCGCCGCTGCGACCGACGGTGACGACGACGGCCCCCTCCGAGCGCAGCAGCTCGGCGACGGCGGCGCCGATGCCGCCGGTCGAGCCAGTGACGAGACACACGGAGTCGTGCAGCCCGAGATCCACGGCTGGCTAGCCTAGTCGCACGTGACCACGCTGCTTCTCGTTCGCCACGGCGAGACCGACTGGAACGCCGAGGGACGGTTGCAGGGGCACACCGACCGGCCGCTGAACGAGCACGGGCGGAGGCAGGCGAGGGAGCTCGCCGAGACGCTCGCCGGCGAGGGCGCGGACGCGATCTATGCGAGCGACCTCTCGCGGGCCAAGGAGACGGCCGAGATCGTCGGAGAGCGGCTCGGGCTGACGGTCGTGATCGATCCCGACCTGCGCGAGAAGAACTGGGGCAACTGGGAAGGGCTGACGGGGGACGAGCGCGTCGACGTCGAGTTCGAGGGCGAGTCGACGCAGGAGCACCGCGACCGGATGGTCCGGGCGGTCAGACGAATCGCGGAACGCCATCCGGGGCAGCGTGTCGTCGTCGTCACCCACGGCGGCTCGCTGCGCCGCGTCCAGGCGTTCGTGAACGGCGTCGCCGACCCGGTGATCGAGAACTGCTCGGTCTGGTCCTGCGTCATAGACTGAGGTTCCGGTGGAGGACTACACGAGCAAGTACAAGGGCGAGCAGGTCGAGGTCGCGCTGTTCGGCGGCGAGTACCAGGAAGGCGTTTTGACGGCGTACTGCTACGTCGACGAGGTCGCGCACATCGAGCTGAACGGCCACATCCTCGTCCCGCTGCAGAACATCGCCTCGCTCCACTGCTCGAGCCGCTGCGACGCCCCCCAGAACGACGACTGGCCTCCACGCGGGCTGCTGGACGACGAGGGCCCGAACGGCGGCGGCCCCGGCCCATCCTGATCGCGGCCCGCAACATCCTGAAGGCGTGGCTCCTCTTCGTCGGAATCACGGGCGTGCTCGCATTGCTCGGTTGGGCGATCGGCGGCATACGGCTGCTCGAGATCTTCGTCTTCTGCGCGCTGCTGCTCGTCGGCGGGGCCTACTGGACATTCGACCGCGTTGTGCTCGGCATGGTGCATGCGCGTGAGCTGCCGCTCGCGGAAGCGCCGCTCCTTCACTCGACGGTCGAGCGGCTCGCCGCGCGCGCCGGCGTCCTGAAGCCGAAGCTCTATCTGATCCCGGACGGGATGCCGCTCGCGCTCGCAACCGGGCGAGGGCCGATGTACTCGGCGCTCGCCGTGTCCTCCGGCTGCCTCGGCGCGTGTCCGCCGGCCGAGCTGGAGGGCGTGCTCGCGCACGAGCTCGCACACGTGAAGCACCGCGACGTCGCGCTGCAGACGGCCGTCGTCGTGCTCGCTGCGTCGATGATCGAGCTGTCACGAGTCGGGGGCTGGTTGCAGCGCGCGCTCCTCTTCGTGCTCGGCCCGGTCGCGGCGGCCTGCACGCATGCGCTCCTCTCGCCGAAGCGCGAGTTCGAGGCGGACGCGCGAGCCGCAGAGCTGTGCGAGTCGCCGCACGGCCTCGCCGATGCACTGCTTCGACTCGATCAAGCGTCGCAGCTCGTGGCCTTCGAAGCGTCGCCCGCGACCGAGCCGCTGTGGACGTTCAACCCCTTCCTCGAGGAAGGCCTGGCGGCGCTCTTCGTCACGCATCCGAAGATCGAGGCGCGCGTGCAGCGGCTGCGCGCGCTCGCGCCGCACGAGGAGGTGCCGGCCGCATGAGGATCGACGACGCCGAGCTCGCTGCACGGCGCGACTCCTTCGCGGCGGCGCTGGCGGGGCGCGGACTGGCCGGCGCCGTCCTGTTCGACACGCAGTACGTGCACTACTACACCGGCTTCTTCTTCATCCCGACCGAGCGGCCGATCGCGTTCGCGCTCGCGGCCGACGGACGCGGCGGGATGCTCGTGCCGCGGCTCGAGCTCGAGCATGCGCGGGCGAACACCGCCGTCTCCGAGGTTGCGCACTACGACGAGTACCCGGGCGAGCGCCATCCGATGGAGGCGCTGCGCGAGCTGCTCGCTGCGTTGGGGATCCGCGGAGCGCTCGGCGCCGACGCGGACGGCTATCCGTGGGTGTTCGGCTACCGCGGGCCCGGCCTCGGCGAGTGGACGCACGTCGCAGACCTCGTCGAGGACCAGATGGCGATCAAGAGCGCTGCGGAGATCGAGTTGCTGCGCGAGTCGTGCAAGTGGGCGAACCTCGCGCACACGCTGCTGCAGCGCTACACGCGGCCGGGAGTGTCCGAGACCGAGGTCGAGACGCGCGCGTCGACGGAAGCGAATGCGGCGATGCTCGACGCGATCGGCCCGCTCTACCGTGCGCAGTCGCCGTACTACTCCGGCGCGTTCGCCGGCTATCGCGGCCAGATCGGCCGCAACGCGGCGATCCCCCACGCGCACGGCAACAACATCGTCTTCCAGGCGGGCGACGTCCTCGTCACCGGAGCGTCGGCGCCTGTCTGGGGTTATCACTCGGAGCTCGAGCGGACGATGGTGATCGGCTCGCCGTCGGACGAGCAGAAACGGCTCTTCGACCACATGCACGCGCTGCAGACGCTCGCGGTCGACACGATCCGCCCCGGTGTCGCGTGCGCGGAGGTCGACCGCGCCGTGCGCGGCTACTACGACCAGCACGATCTCTGGGAGAACTGGCGCCATCACGTCGGTCACGCGATCGGCATGCGCTACCACGAAGGGCCGTTCCTCGACCGCGGCGATCCGACCGAGATCCGCCCAGGGATGGTGTTCACCGTCGAGCCAGGCTTGTACTCGCCCACGGTCGGCGGCTTCCGCCACTCGGACACGATCGCCGTCACCGGCGACGGCGTCGAGTGGCTGACGTACTACCCGCGCGATCTCGAGGCGCTCACGCTTCAGCTGTAGCCGGCGAGAGACCCCACGCGGCGACGTGATCCGGATGGATCCGGATCAACGCCTCCGGCTCGGCGATCGCTTCGGCGCGTCCCCGCACCTCGATCGCCCGCGGCCGCCACGGGTCGACGCTCGCGAGGTCGTCGATGACGATCGCGGCATGCCCCGTCCGCTGGACGTCGCGGAACTTCTTGGTGTTGGCGACGTCACGCCCAGTCGCGTCGATCGTGTCGAGCTCGACGTTGTGGACCCAGCCGGTCGGCACGACGTGCGGCGTGCCGTCTGCACCAACGGTCGCGATCCGGCCGAGCCGGCGGCCGCTGTGCAGGTACTCGAGTTGTTCCGGTGTGAATGCGCTCATCTCAATCGGTGGAACGTTTCACCCGCGTCAGCTCTTCCCGGTAGCGGGCCCGCGCGGTCGGGATGAACTCGGGGTCGCGCTCGATCCGGTCGACGAGCCAGTCGACGAACGCCTGGCTGTACTGGTTCGTGCCGAAGCGCGGCCGGTGGGTGAAGTCGGGGTCGATCTCGTTCGTGCGCCGGACTGCAAGGAACTCGTAGCTGTTGATCGCGCGCTCGTCCGGCAGGCGGCGGTTGACCTCTTCGATCAGCTCCTTCTGGCGGTAGGGGTGCGTGACGTCGAAGTCGACGGCGCGATAGAGCGGCGCGTGCTCGTCGGTGGTGATGCGGATGACTCGCTCGCCCTGTTCGTCCTCGGCCCGCTCGATCGCCACGATCTCGGAGCCTTCCGGCGCGGTGATGACGCGCGTGATGTCCGCTGCCAGGCGGCGCTTGACGGCGGCGACGCGACGCTCCATGAACCGGCGGAGATCCTCGCTCGTGGCCGGCCGGCTCCGCCCGCCGTGACGGAAGAACGCGCCCTCGGTGTCGAGCGCCAATGGCGCCCGGGTCGCGGGGCCGACGACGAGGGAGCTTCCGTGGAGCTCGAGGTCATCGAATCCAAGTCGCGCACGGATCGCGTGGAGGTCGGGGACTGCTTTCGTGACGATGACGCCGCCGCCGACGTTCGCCATCGCCACGACGTCGCGGAGGTCGACCGCGTCGGCGAATGCGACGTACTTCGAGGACCGCTTCGCGGCCGCGGCCTTCGCCAGCAAACGTTCGGTGTTCGCCACTCGCACATTCTGGATACATCGGGGCGCATGGAATGCAGATGCGCGACGATGAACGAGAGCTTCGGCTCCGAGGCAGAGACGTACGCGGCCGAGCACCTCGTGCGCGGCGAGGTCTCGAGCGAGTCGATGGAGGAGCGGTACACCTGCCCCGACACGGGGAGAGAGTTCGTCCTGGACTGGCCCGAGCGGACGCAGGCGGAGCCTGGGCAGGCGCGGCTCCGCTTCGCGGAAGCGAGCTAAGACGCGAAGCGGCTTAGCGAGCGCCAATGAGGGCGCGCCTCCCACGCGCGCCCGCACAACGCACGAAGGCCGCCCGAAATGGGCGGCCTTCGTGCGAAAGAAATCGGCGGCGACCTACTCTCCCGGGAGGTTGCCCTCCGAGTACCATCGGCCCTGGCAGGCTTAACTTCTCTGTTCGGAATGGGAAGAGGTGTTTCCCTGCCGGTATGACCGCCGAAATGTCAAAGGCGACGCGCTCTCTGCGAGCTGCGAACGACCTTCAAAACTCCATAGCGACTCTGTACCAGAGTTCAAATCAAGACCTCGGGCAATTAGTACCGGTCAGCTGAGCGCGTTGCCACGTTTGCACCGCCGGCCTATCAAGGTCGTAGTCTCCGACCGCCCTTACTCCCTCGAGGGGATGGGAGCTCTCATCTCGAGGTGGGCTTCCCGCTTAGATGCTTTCAGCGGTTATCCCATCCAGACGTGGCTAATCAGCAGC
>JAICWC010000074.1 GCA_025934995.1 Thermoleophilia bacterium
GAACTTGTAGCCCCGACGCCAGTCGAACTTCTCGACCGCGCGGTTCAGACCGAGCGTCCCCTCCTGGATCAGGTCGAGGAACGGCACGCCGAGCCCGCGGTAGCCCTTCGCGATCGAGACGACGAGCCGCAGGTTCGACTCGATCATCCGGCGCTTCGCCGTCGGGTCGCCGCGCTCGATCGCCTTGGCGAGGATGACCTCGTCCGCAGCCGTGAGGAGCTTGTGCTTGCCGACGTCCGCGAGGAAGAGCTGCAGGCTGTCGCCGGCACCGCCGATGTGCGCGGCCGCCTCGGCCGCAGCAGCCTCGGCCTCCTTCTGGGCCTCCTTCTCCTTCTCCGCCTCCGCGATCGCAGCAGGCGTCGCGATCTCCAGCCCGATCCGCTCGAGCTCGGCAGTCAGGTCCTCGACATCCTGGTCGTCGAGGTCGAGCTCCAGGCAGAACGCTTCGAGCTCTGCAGGATCGAGGTAGCCGCGCTCCTGCGCGCCCTCGACCATCGCCCGCGCCTGATCCGTCTCGAGCAACTCGTGCAGCTGGTTCTGCGTCAGGGTCTACTCAGTCCTTTCGGTGCTGCATCGAGGTGCGTCGGATGACCTTCTCACCATAGGAGCGAAATCCTGTCTGTGCCAGGGGAGAACGCACCGCCACAGCGCGTAATTCCACCCGCATTCTACGACGGCGGGCGGTCGCGAAAAGTTGACCCGTCAGGACTTGCGCCTTCGTGACGTCGGCTTCTTGGCCGGCCCCTTCGCGCGGCGCTCGGCGAGCAGCTCGAGCGCGCGCTCCTGCGTGATCTGTTCCGGGTCGTCGCCTTGGCGCAGGCTTGCGTTCGTCTCCCCGTCGGTGACGTACGGACCGAAGCGTCCGGACTTGACGACGATCGGCTTGCCGCTGACCGGGTCGTTGCCGAGCTCCTTCAGCGGCCCGGTCGAACGCGCCTGCCCGCGCCGCTGACGTGGTTGCGCGAGCACCGCGAGCGCCTGCGGCATGTCGATCGTCAGCAGCTGCTCCTCGGTCTCGAGCGACCGCGACTCTTTCCCTTTCTGGACGTAGGGCCCGTAGCGCCCGTTGCGCGCAGTCACCTCTTCCCCGTCCTCGGCGACGCCGACGACACGGGGCAGGGAGAGCAGCGTCAGCGCCTCGTCGAGCGTGATCGTGTCGAGGGCCATGCTCTTGAAGAGAGACGCGGTGCGTGGCTTTTCTTTCGATCCTTCCTCGACAACCTCGGTGACGTACGGGCCGTAGCGCCCATTGCGGGCGACGATCTGCCTGCCGGTCTGCGGGTCGACGCCGAGCTCGATCTCTCCTGACGGCTGCGCGAGCAGCTCCTCGGCCTTCTCGATCGTCAGCTCGTCCGGGACGACGTCGTCCGGGATGTTCGCGCGCTGCTCGCCCCGCTCGAGGTACGGGCCGTAGCGGCCGACGCGCACGGTGATGTCGCTGCCGGGGATGAGGAACGAGTTGACCTCCCGCGCATCGATCGCGCCGAGGTCCTGCACGAGGTCGTGCAGCCCGGCGGCGCCGTCGCCGAAGTAGAAGTTGTGCAGCCATTCGTTTCGACCCTGCTCGCCCGAGGCGATGCGGTCGAGATCGTCTTCCATCGACGCGGTGAAGCCGTAGTCGACGAGCCGGCCGAAGTGCTGCTCGAGCAATTCGACGACGCTGAACGCGAGGAACGCGGGCACGAGCGCGGTGCCCTTCTTGAAGACGTAGCCGCGGTCGAGGATCGTGCCGATGATCGACGCGTAGGTCGACGGGCGGCCGATGCCGAGCTCTTCGAGCGTCCGTACCAGGGTCGCCTCCGTGTAGCGCGCGGGCGGGTTCGTCTCGTGGCCCTGAGGCTCGAGCTTCACGAGGGTCAGCGCATCGCCCTCGGCCACGTTCGGCAGGCGGCGCTCGGAGTCGTCCGCCTCGACGTCGGTGTCCTTTCCTTCTTCATAGGCGGCGAGGAAGCCGCGGAAGGTGATGACGGTGCCGCTCGCGCCGAACTCGACGTTCTCGCCCTGTGACGACGTGCCGGCGATGCGGAGCGAGACCGTCTGCCCCTCGGCGTCCTTCATCTGCGAGGCGATCGTGCGCATCCAGATCAGCTCGTAGAGCGCCGATTCGTCGCGCGTCAGCTCGCGCTGGACCTGCTGCGGCGTACGGAAGGTATCGCCGGCCGGGCGGATCGCCTCGTGCGCCTCCTGCGCGTTCTTCACCTTGCGCTCGTAGCGGCGGGGCGCATCCGGGACGTAGTCGGGGCCGTACAGCTCGCGCGCCTGGTTGCGCGCGGCCGTGAGCGCCGACTCCGACAGCGTCGTCGAGTCGGTCCGCATGTACGTGATGTAGCCGTTCTCGTAGAGACGCTGCGCGACCCGCATCGTCGTCTGCGCCGTGTAGCGAAGCTTGCGGCTCGCCTCCTGCTGCAACGTCGACGTCATGAACGGCGCGCTCGGCCGGCGTGAGTACGGCTTGCGCTCGACGCGTCCGACCGTGTACGACGCCTTCTCGAGCCGCGACGCGAGCCCGCGCGCCTCTTCCTCGTTCAGCTGCAGCGCTTCGGGGTTGCGCAGCTGGCCGTCGGGACCGAAGTCGCGGCCGAGCGCCACGCGCTTGCCGTCGACGGTGACGAGTCGGGCCTCGAACGACTCGGGATCGAACGTCGCGCCGATGTCCCACCAGCTTGCGGCGCGGAACGCCATGCGCTCGCGCTCGCGCTCGACGACGAGTCGCGTTGCGACCGACTGCACGCGGCCGGCCGAGAGGCCGCGCGTGATCTTCTTCCAGAGGACCGGCGAGATCTCGTAGCCGTAGAGGCGGTCGAGGATTCGCCGTGTCTCCTGCGCGTCGACGAGGCGCTCGTCGATGTCGCGGGTCTCCTCGAGCGCTCGGTCGATCGCATCTTTCGTGATCTCGTGGAACACCATCCGCTTCACCGGCACCTTCGGGCTCAGCACCTCGAACAGGTGCCAGGCGATCGCCTCGCCCTCCCGGTCTTCGTCCGTTGCGAGCAGGAGCTCGTCGGCATCCTTGAGGAGCTTCTTCAGCTCACTGACCTTCTTCTTCTTGTCCGGGTCGACGACGTACAGCGGGCGGAAGCCCTCCTCGACGTTGACGCCGAGGCGGGCCCACTTCTCCTTCTTGTATTCAGCCGGGATGTCGGCGGCGCGCTCCGGCAGGTCGCGGATGTGCCCGACGCTCGACTCGACGACGAAATCGTCGCCGAGGTAGCCCGCGATCGTCTTCGCCTTCGCCGGCGACTCGACGATGACGAGGCGCTTGTGTTTTCCGTTGGAGGGCACCGTTGGGCCAAGATAGCGCTGTTGCGTCCGACCCCCATGTACAGCTTCATCGCGGCCGCCACATGGCCTCTATTGCATTTCGTCTACCGCCTGCGCGCGGACGGGCTCTGGAATCTGCCAAAGGGGAGCGGATTCGTGCTCGCCTGCAACCACGTCTCGAGCTTCGATCCCTGGCCGCTCGGGATGCCGCTGTGGCCGCAGCGGCAGCTGCGCTTCATGGCGAAATCGGAGCTCTACTGGTGGCCGCTGACCATCGTCCTCAACGGTGCCGGCGCCTTTCCCGTCCACCGCGGCCAGCGCGACGCGCAGGCGATCGAGACCGCGGTCGGGCTCGTGCGGGCAGGTCACCCGGTTGCGATGTTCCCCGAGGGGACGCGCCGGAGGAAGGGTCTCGTCAAGAAGTTCGAGGCGCGTCCGCGCACGGGCGCGGCGCGGATCGCGCTCGAAGGTGGGGTGCCGCTCGTCCCGGCCGCCGTCGCGGGCACCGACGGGCTGACGCGCTTCCGTCGCATGCGCGTCGTGTACGGCACACCCGTCGACATCGACGACCTGCGCGACCGGGAGATCGGCGCTGCGGCCAAAGAGGCGACCGAGCGGCTGATGGAGCGCATCCTCGAGCTGGAAGCGTCGTTGTGAAGGGCACGCTGCTTGCGATCGACGGCGACTCGTTCGCGCACCGCGCGTACCACTCGATGCCGAAGACGATCCGGCTCAACGCGGTGGTCGGCTTCACGAACATGCTGGTCGGGCTGTACCAGCAGAACGAGCCGGATGCGGTGCTCGTCGCGTGGGACACGCTCGAGGTGCCGACGTACCGGCACAACGCGTTCGAGCCGTATCAATCGGGACGCATCTTCGAGGACTCGCTCCTCGAGCAACTCGCGCTGCTGCCGGCGGTCTGCGAGTCGTTCGGGTTCGCGCTCGGCAAAGCCGCGGGCTACGAGGCGGACGACTTCCTCGCCGCCGCCGCGGTGACGTGGCCGGGCGACGTGCTCGTCGCGACGTCGGACCGCGACGCGTTCCAGCTCGTCAGCGAGCGCGTGACGATCTTGCAGCCGGTAAAGGGCGTGAGCGAGATCGCGCGTATCGGCGTCGCCGAGGTTCGCGAGCGCTACGGCGTCGATCCGGAACAGGTGCCGGACTTGATCGCGTTGCGCGGCGACCCGTCCGACAAGCTGCCGGGAGCGCGCGGCGTGGGCCCGAAGAAGGCGGCGCAGCTGCTCGCCGAGTTCCGCACGCTCGAGGACGCGCTCGCAGCCGGCCGCGTCGCTGCGGAGGCGGAGGACTTGCGCCTGTACCGCCGAATCGCGCAGATGGACGCCTCCGCCCCCCTTCCTCTCCTCGCAGGCCAGACACCGACCTGGGCGGAGGCGTCCAGCCACCTGCAGGGCCTCGGGTTGGACGCGCTCGCGAAGCGGGTAGGTTCGCTCGCGTGAACGAGTGGATCGCGGCGCGCGCACGCGCACTCGGCGTCGACGACCTTCAGCCCGAGGAGATCGCGACCCTGCTCGACCTGGCAGGCCACGCGGCGCACGAGAGCGGGGCCCGGACGAATGCGCCGCTCCTCTGCTACCTCGTCGGCCGTGCCCAGGGAGAGCGCTCGCTCGCAGAGCTCGAAGAGATCGTCCGATCGACGTCCTGACCCATCCGGCGCTCGCGCGCCTGCATCCCGTGTACGGCGGACATCCCGAGCGGCCGGAGCGGCTCGCCGTCCTGCTCGAGCGGTTTCCCGATGCACGCGAAGGACGCGCCGCAACAGACGACGAGTTGCTCGCGTGCCACACGCGCGAACACGTCGAGTGGCTCGCCGCGGTCGACGAGCTCGGTCTCGTGGAGCCCGGCGACACGATCGTCGGTCCGACGACCGACGAAGCGGCGCGCCTCGCGGCAGGCACGGCGATCGAGGCTGCGCGCTGCGGCGGCTTCGCGCTCGTGCGACCGCCGGGGCATCATGCGCTTCCCGATCGCGCGATGGGCTTCTGCTTCTACGACAACGTCGCGGTCGCGGCACGGGCATCGGGCTGCGAGCGCGTCGCGATCGTCGACTTCGACGTGCACCACGGCAACGGCACCGAGGCGATCTTCCGGGACGACGACACGGTTCTGTTCGTGTCCCTGCATCAGTGGCCGTTCTATCCGTGGACGTCGGGCGGACCGGGCTCGCAGCGGGAGACGACGATCAACGTGCCGCTCGAAGCCGGGTGTGGCGATGCGGAGTACCTGGACGCGTTCGCACGCATCGTCGAGCCGGCTGTCCGCAGGTTCGATCCGGAGCTGCTGCTCGTCTCCGCGGGCTTCGATGCGCACGAGCGGGATCCACTCGCGCTCATGGAGGTGACGGAAAGCGGCTTCCGCGAAATGGCGCGCCGCTGCGCGCAGCTCGCTCCCCGCGTCGCGGCAGTGCTCGAAGGCGGCTACGAGACGGAGACCCTGCCCGGCCTCGTCGACGCCGCGCTCGACGGCTTCTCCGACTAGACCGGTACGACGGTCTTCAAGCAAACGGCCCCGCTCGAGGGCCGCTCACTGCCGCATGCATTTCCGCCTAATTCCCCTCACGCGTGAAGAGGGAAGCTTGCCGAGAAGAGGATCGGCGATTCTGCGTCGGCTCTCCTGACCCCGGCTTGGGGAACCGCATCCCCCACTGCGGGGGATATGCCCGGGGCGTTACGCGGCGCGCGCGACGGCGAGCGACTCGAGCGCCTCGCGCCGGGAGGACACGCCGAGCTTCCGCAGGAGGCTCTTCACATGCGAGCGGACCGTGTGCTCCGAGATGAAGAGGCGCTTCGCGATCTCGTCGGTGCCGAGGTGGTCGTCGAGGAGCAGCAGCACCTCGACCTCGCGTGCAGACAGCGTCGACGCGATCGCGTCGGGCACGCCGGAGCCGCGGCCGTTCGTGTGCCGCACCTGATCGAGCAGTCGGCGGGCGATCTGCCCGGAGAGCGCGGCCTCGCCGTTCGCGACGCCGTCGAGGAACGATGCGATCTTCTCCGGCGGCTCGCTCTTCAGCAGGTAGCCGGCGGCGCCCGCGCGGATCGCGGAGAGAAGGTTCTCCTCCGTGCCGGAGGCGGTCAGCACGACCACCTCGCACGTCGGAGCCGCGTGCCGCAGGCGCGGCAGCGCGGACAGCCCGTCCATGCCGGGCATCGAGAGGTCGAGCAGGACGAGGTCGGGCTGGAGGCGCTCCGCATCCTCGATCGCCGCCTGGCCGTCCGAGGCGACGCCGACCACGTCGAGCCCGTGCGCCGCGAGCAGCGACGCGAGGGCGTCGCGGGTCAGCGGATGGTCGTCGACGATGAGGATGCGCGTGGCCATTCCCTCCTCTATCGGCACGGAGCCTGCTGCCGATAAGAGGTAGGTGAAGAAGGTCAAGAAGCAGCGGACCGTGGCTCAGAGCTGGCTCTGGAGCGAAATCCTGCTCGCAGGGCTGCTCGGCGCGAGTCTCGCGCTCTTCCTCGCCTACCCGGTGCTGCAGACGCGCTACGACCTGCCGGAGCTGCGGCTCGTCCTGCAGACGACCATGGCCGGCGCGGGGATCCTCGTCGCCGTCCTCGCCGCGGCCCGCTACTCCGCCGACGGCCAGCGTGTCGACCTGCTCCTCGCGAGCGGTTTCTTCGTCACCGCGCTCTCGGCGGCGGCCTTCGGCATCGGGCCGCAGCTCGGCGGCCGCGAGGTGCTGCCGGCCGAAGGCTGGGCGGCGCTGATCGGAGCGATCGCGGGCATGGCGTTGATCGCCGCGGCCCCGTTCTCGACCGGACGGAGCAAGTACCGGGACTGGGCGATCGCGAACGCGGTCGCCGCGGTCGGCATCGGACTGTTCGTGGCCTGGTCGCTCCTCCGCGCCCTCGGCCCTGCCCTGCCCACCCTGACGATCGTCGGCTCCGACTCGCAGCCCTTCTACCTCACCGGGACACTCGCGCTGCAGGCGCTCGTGACGCTCATCGCACTCGTCGGTTGGGGCGCGCGCTTCGTGCGTCACGGCGAGGATCTCGCGCGCTGGCTCGCCCTCGGCTTCACGTTGATGCTCTTTGCCGCGCTGCACCTCGTCTTCCAGCCCCTGCTGGCCGGCAGCTACGTCTCGCAGGGCGACTTCCTGCGGATGCTCGCGTACTTCGTGATCCTCGTCGGCGCGTGGCGGACGATCCGCTCCGCCGAGCACGGACGTGCGGTCGCCGAGGAGCGCGCCCGCGTCGCGCGAGAGATCCACGACGGGCTTGCGCAGTATCTCTTTGCGGTGTCGACCCACGCATCGATGCTCGAAAGCGGCGCTCCGGTCGAGGAAGTTGCGCCGCGGTTGAAGGAAGCCGCATCCCTCGCGCAGCAGGAGGCGCGGTTCGCGATCCTTGCGCTCTCGTCGGCAGCGGGAAATGCGCCCTTCGACGCGGCGCTGCGACGCTACGTCGAGTTCCTGACCGCGGACGGCGCGCTCGAGGTCGAGCTCGAGGTCGACGGGTTGATCCGCCTCGCTCCGGACGAGCAGATCGAGATCTTCCGCATCGTGCAGGAGGGGCTCGCGAACGTCCGAAAACACGCCAACGCGACGCGCGCGGAAGTGACGATCGGGCAGCGCGGCTACGGCGAGCGGTACGTGATGATTCACGACGACGGCGACGGCTTCGACGGCGAGGAGACCCGTGCCGGCCAGGGCCTGAGGAACATGCGTGCGCGTGCGGAGTCGATCGAGGGCGGCTTTTCCCTCCGCTCCTCGCCCGGGCGCGGCACCGCGCTCGAAGTCGTGCTTCGCACGTAGCACCGATACGCTCGGCGCATGTCCGAGCCGACGACGGTTGAGCAATACCGGTCGCTCGTCGACGCAATGCTCGCCCTCACGTCGGAGCTCTCACTCGAGACGTTGCTACAGAAGATCGCCGAAGTCGCGGCGGAGTTGACGGATGCGCAGTACGCAGCGCTCGGCGTCATCGACGAGCGCGGCGAATCGCTCGAGCAATTCGTGACCGCTGGTATCGACGCCGCCACCCACCGAGCGATCGGCGACCTTCCGCGCGGTCGCGGAATCCTCGGCGTGCTCATTCACGAAGCACGACCACTTCGGCTACACGATCTCGCGGACGACGCTCGCTCAGTCGGCTTCCCCCCGAACCACCCGCCGATGGCGAGCTTTCTCGGCGTCCCGATCGTCCTGCGCGGTGTCGCGTACGGCAATCTCTACCTCACCGAGAAGCGGGGCGGTGACTTCACGGAAGCCGACCAGGAGATCGTCAGCCTGCTCGCGGCGCAGGCCGCGGTCGCGATCGAGAACGCACGTCTGTATGAGGCGGCCACCCGCTGGTCGGAACAGCTCGAGACGCTGCACGAAGTCGTCCGCTCGCTCGTCGAGGAGACCGAGCTCGGGGTCCTGCTGGAGCTCGTGTGCAACCGCCTGCGGCGGCTGATCGACGCGCGCGTCGCTCTGATCGCGCTCGTGCGATCCGACGGAGATCTCGACGTCCGGGCCGTCGATGCGGAGGATGCGGCGGCGGAACGGCTGCTCGGCACGCGCCTGTCGGCTGCACGCTCGAAAAGCGGCCGCGTGCTCGAGGACCGCCGCAGCGCACGGGTGGACTCCCTTGCCGACGATCCCGACGTCGATCAGCAGGAGGTCAGCCAGATCGGCGCGCAGACCGGGCTCTACGTACCGCTCATCGCGCGCGGGCGCGCGATCGGCGTCGTCGTGCTCCACGACAAGCTCGGCGACGATGCGCGCTTTTCGGCCGACGACCTGCGACTTGCAGAGATCTTCGGCGCCCGCGCGGCCGTTGCGGTCGATCTGTCGGAGCGCGTCGCGCGCGACACGCTGCGGCGGGTCGTCGACGCGCAGGAGGTCGAGCGGCGCCGGCTTGCGCTCGAGCTCCACGACGAGACCGGTCAAGCGCTGACGTCGATCCTCCTCGGGCTCCCCTCGATCCGGGCCGCCCCCACGGAGGCGGAGGCAGCTCAGGCGGAGACTGCGGTTCGTGACCTCGTCGTCGATGCGCTGCAGGACGTGCGCGGGCTGGCGGTCGAGCTGAGGCCGACTGCCCTCGACGACTTCGGCCTCGTTCCCGCGCTCGAGCGGCTCACGGCGATGTTTGCGGAGCGGAGCGGCATCCAGACGGAGCTCGAGGCGACGCCGATGGGCGAGCGTCTGCCTCCCGAGGTGGAGACGGCGCTCTACCGCCTCGTCCAGGAGGCCCTGACGAATGTCGTCAAGCACGCTGGCGCAACGCGGGTGAGCGTCGTGTTGACGCGGCGCGGGACGGGGGTCGGCGTCCTCGTCGAGGACGACGGTCGCGGCTTCGATCCCTCGTCGATCCGCGCCGACGCGCTCGGCGTCGTCGGCATGCGAGAACGACTCGCGCTCCTCGGCGGCGCATTGACGATCGAGACGTCGCCGGGCTCGGGGACGACGATCGTCGGACACGTTCCGGCGGTGGCTCTCAGCGCGCGAGCGTGATGCCGCCGGCGACCGCGCGCCGCGCGAGCTCGTGCAGCGTGCCGGGCCGGTCGAGACTCGCAACGCGAACGGCGGCGCCGAACCGGTCTCGCAGCACGAGTGCCGGAAGCCCCCGCAACCGGTCCTCGGCACTGCGTTCGATCGACGCCGACTGGACGTCGGCGAACCGCACGCTCAGGTGCCCGGCGCCGGAGCTCAGCGTGAATCCGTCAGGGCCTGCCTCGAGCCGACCGGCAAGAACCTCGCCCGCGCTCGCCCACAGCACCGCGTAATTCATGATTTCAACGTACGCGGACCCCGAGCGAGGCGCCTCCGACGACGCCCGCAGCGATGCTGCGGCTTTCCACCGATTACCTTGCGTCACGTGACCCGCGTGTTGATCGTCGACGACCATGCCGTCGTCCGGTCCGGCCTACGGCTCCTCCTGGCCCAGGAGGCGGACATCGAGCCGGTCGGCGAAGCCGGGACCGGCAAGGAGGCGATCTTCCAGGCGCGCGCGTTGAAGCCCGACGTGATCGTCCTCGACGTCGTCATGCCGGACACCACCGGCCTCGAGGCCATGCCGACGCTCCTGCACGAGCACCCCGAGACGAAGATTCTGATCTTGTCGATGCAAGACGACCCGCGGTACGTGCGCGAGGCGTTCGCCGCCGGCGCGAGCGGCTACGTGTTGAAGGAGGCGGCGGACTCCGAGGTGGTGACGGCGATTCGTGCGGTTGCGGGCGGCGGCCACTACGTCAACCCGGCGCTCGGCGCCCGCCTCGTCGCAGCAGAAGCGGCGGCCGACCGCCGCGCGGCAGAGGATCCGCTCTCCGACCGGGAGCGGGAGGTGCTTCGTCTCCTCGCGCTCGGCCACACGAACCAGGAGATCGCGGCGCAGCTCTACATCTCCGTTCGCACCGCCGAGACACACCGCGCCCACATCCTGCAGAAGCTCAATCTGCACAGCCGCGCCGAGCTCGTCCGCTACGCGCTCGCGCAAGGCCTGCTGGAGGAATGACGAAGGCCGCCTTGCGGCGGCCTTCGTCCCTGCGGCGGAGTCGGGCGCTTAGGCCACCGGCACCGCAGGAGCCTTCACCGACGTCAGGCGGCTGATCGGCCATCCTGCCTCGCGGCCCCGCAGGGCACCGCCGAGGGCGAGGATTCCGAAGCCGAAGCCGGCGAGGAGGAGTGCGACGCCGACGACGATCCCGAACAGCGCCAGCTGCTCGGCCATGTAGCTCGTGTTGAGCGCGGTCGTCAGCGCGGTCTCGGTCACCCAGACGTTGCGGCGGCCGTTGTCGACGGGCTGCTTCGTCTGCGGGTCGACGACTGCGAACTTCGCGTCATTCGTCCCACCGTTGCCGTCCGTCGCCGACTTCGGCGCGGTCGGCAAGGCCTGGAAGCGACCCATCTGTGCATACACGAGGCCACCCGTGGCCTCGAGCGCGTGAACCCGCATGTACTCCGCGAAGCACCGAGCAGTCGAGCCCGTACTGACCGCCTTGCCGGCGACCGAGCACGTCGGCATGGTGATGCCCGTCAGGCCCGCCTGCTTCGCCTCGGCGGCGATGCCGGCCGGCGTCATGTCGGGCGTGCCGACGATCTGCTGCCGGCTCACTTCCGAGCGAACCGTGCTGCGGCCGTTGAAGCCCATCACGATCGCCGCGATACCGAATGCGACGAGAACGACTGCGGCTGCCGCGCCGCCGATTTCCAGAATCTTGCGCATGTCCCGACTCCTTTTGATCCGATGTGCCATGGATCGAGTCTCGGGCGCCAGGGCGGTTCCGGCATCCGTGGGCGTGCTGATCCGCTTGCGGATTCTCCGCAGCCCCGGCTGGGTATAGCCCGAAGATGGCCGTCGCGGGAGACGAGCTTGTCCATGGGTACGCGCAGGCGCTCTACGGCCGGTACTACCCGAACGTCTACCGCTACGCGCTCGCGCAGCTACGTTCGACCGAGGACGCCGAGGACGCGGCGCAGAACACGTTCCTGCGCGCGTTCGCCGCGCTGCAGAAGGGCGTCGTGCCCGACAGCGAGGCGGCATGGCTCTTCAAGATCGCACACAACGTCTGCGCATCGTCGAAGCTCGCCTGGCTTCGGCGACGTCGGGTCGAATCCCCGCGAGACCTCGAGGAGCTGCAGGTCGCTCGGCCGGAGGCGGACGTCGACGTCAGCGGCCTCGGCAACGCGCTCGCCGCGATGCCGCCGCGGCTCCGCGAGGCCTTCCTGCTGCGCGAGTGGCAGGGACTGTCGTACGCGGAAATCGCCGAGCGGCTCGACACGTCGCGGTCCGCCGTCGAGACGCTCATCTTCCGGGCGCGCCGCCATCTCGCGGCAGAGCTGAGGAAGGCACAGGAGGCACTGACGCTGGGCCCGCTCGCCGCGCGGCTGCGCGGGCTCTTCAGCGGCGGCAGCGGCGTCGTGCGCGGCGCCGGCGTCGTCGCGCTCGCGACCGGCGTCGTCGCAGCGGCCACCGTCGCGCCGGCGGCGAAGCAGACACCTGCGCCGAAGCACACACCGGCGCGAGCCCGACCGCAGCAGCTCGGAGCTCGCGCCGGCGCGGCACCCTCCCCGGACGCCGCGCGGACCCCCGCAGTCCGCACGGCGATCGTCAAGACGCCGGTGGCGGCTCCACGTGTTGCAGCTCCTGCAGCGGAGGCACCCCCGACGCCAGGCGCGCCGACTGCGACTGCCGGTGCCAGGACCGAGCCGGCAGCGACGACGACCATGCCGTCAACGCCGGCCGGGCCTGCGCCGACCGCCCCTGCGCAGACGCAGCCGACGCCACCAGCCGCAGCGCTCCCCGACGTGACGGCGATCCCGACGCCGACCGCGCCGGCAGCGACCGTGCCCGCCGCGACGGTCCCGACACTGACGACTCCTGCGGTGACGACTCCTGCGGTGACGACTCCCGCGCTGACGACTCCCGCGCTGACGACTCCTGCAGTGACGACTCCTGCATTGACGACGCCGACGGTGACGGTGTCGTCTCCCCTCCCGTAACGCTCGACCGGAACGCGACCGCCGCGTAGTGGTCGGCACGTTCCAACACCTCGGAGTCGGCGATGCAGTCGAGCGCTACGAGATAACCGCCGCTCCTTCGAACCGCCTCGTACTCCATGCACACGAGCGCGAGCCGCCGCGAGCAACCTGCGTCACGGCACTCGCAGAGAAACTGCGCCGGCTGGTCGGACTCGAACTGCCGGAGCATGGATTCGATCATCAGGTTGACCTCTCGATACAGCGTCGATTTGCGCGCGGCGTCCATGGTTCGCCTCCCGTCTCGTGTCCCGACCCCTGGACGACCGCGCAGCGGCCGGAAACTTGCACGCCTCTTTCAGCCCGCGATACGGACGAAATGGAAGAGCCCCTTGCGGGGCTCTTCGGTAGCAGGCCTGTAAGCCGGATTCTGTCGGGGGTGACCATCCATCTGTGCAGCTACCCGGTTCCTCGGCGGGCCGCCTCGGCGGAACCTGTTCGCCTTGCACCGGACGGGGTTTGGCGAGCCGGTCGCGTCGCCGCGACCGCTGGTGGGCTCTTACCCCACCGTTTCACCCTTACCTGCGTCACCTCCGGAGCTGCGACGCAGGCGGTCTGTTTTCTGTGCCACTTTCCGTCGGCTTTCGCCGCCTCCCTCACGGGAGCGTCCTGCCCTGCGGTGTC
>JAICWC010000198.1 GCA_025934995.1 Thermoleophilia bacterium
CCGCCTTCAGTCGCGGGGCCGGAGGCGGCCGCGCCACGGCGGGCGACAAGCGACCTTCTGCACGAAGCGCACCGGAGACCGCGCTCTCCGGTGCGCGAAGTTCCTCCGCCACGCGAGCGCGCCTGCGCGCGGGCTATCCGAGCCGCACGAACGGCAGGAACTGCGTGAGGTCGATCGCGCTCGGCTGCGGCAGGTCGTCGCTCTTGCAGAGCGCGGTGTTCGACACGTAGCGCTGCTTGCCGACCGTCCACTGCTCGAACGCGTCACCGCGCGCGAACGCGCGCAGCGCGGCGGCGATCGTCGTCTTCACCTTTGCGAGCGGGACGGCGCCGAGCGTCTGCGGCTCGGCGAGCGCCTTCACCTTGATGTCGCCCTCGCTCGTGCGTAGGACACTCGTCCGCCCGCGGGGCATCGTGAACACACGGTCCGGCGCGACCTGCGACAGCGCAAGCCCGCGGTCGAGCCCGAGCCACGACGGGCGCGGCTTCGCCTGCACGAGCCGCACCTGCAGATCCGGGTACGACGCGTAGAACGTCTCGATCTGGGACTCCGACGGCGGCGGCGCGTAGAGCGTCCGCTCGACGAGGGCGCGGCGCAACTCGTCGCCGAGCACACCGCGCGCGATCGGCACGCTCGCGTGCGCAGCACGCAGCGCGGCGACGTAGTCGGCGCGCGAGCCGCCGAAGGATTGCTCGATCACCGCGCGCTCCGCCTCGAGCACGGTCTTGGTCGACACCTTGGCGTACTGGCTTTCGACGATCCGCTCGTACAACGCGCTGTACGCGGTCTCGCGATCGCCGGTGACCGCTGCGAGCGCGTCGATCTGACCGGCAGGCAGCGCGCGAGCCCCGACGAGGCACTGGGTGGTCGGCGACAACAGGCTCAGCTGGCCTTCTTTCAGCGACGTGTCGAAGGTCTTGCCGATCGCCTTCGGCGCGTCGCAGAGCGCGGGCGAGCGCGTCCACAACCATGCGCAGAGCGCGTACGGCTTTGCCGGATCGGTCTCGGCGGCCGACCACTCGCCCCACCCCCACGACCAGATCGACGCGATCCCGGTTTCGGCCGCGACCTGCTTCGCGGCGAGCGCCTGCCACTTCGCGACGCGGTACCACGCCGCCGGCGGTGTGAGCCCGTTCCGCCCACCGAAGCCCCTGGTCGTCGCGAAGCTGACCATGATCCCCACCTTGTTCGCGGGGATCCCGTCGTCGGTGATCGTCGACACGGCCTCGCGGTACTGGTTCCGCAGCGTTCGGTTGCCGAGGACCGGCCCCTGCTTCCACGTCAACGTCGCGGGCACGTAGACCTCGCGCACGATCTCCGCCGACTGGGCGAGCTGCTGCCACCACGGTCCCGCGTCGCCGCCGATGTACGGCGCCTTCGGGATCAAGACGACCGGATGCGCGCCGAGCGCCGCGAGATCCTGGATGAAGGCGAGCGCGTTCGCGCGGTACTGCGCGTAGGCGTCGGACCACGGCGTCACGAGGCTGGGGCCGGCGAGCTCGTTCTCGACGATCACCGGCGTCGCGCAGCCCATCTGCTGCACGACCGCGGTGACGAACTTCTGCGCCTTCGCCTCGAGGGTCGACGGATCGGCGGGCTTCGTGCTCGAGCCGATCCGGTTGTTCAGGTGCAGGTCGAAGTACACCGTGGCGGCCCCGGTCGCACGCATCTGCTCCGGGTACCCAGCACCGGACGCGCCGATCGCGACGCCCTGCTTGCCGAGGATCGCGTTGAACGACGGGTCCGGCCAGCCGAACTCGAACCACAACGGCTGCTCGGCCGGCAGGCCGCACTGGCCCGCGTACGGCGCAGGCGCGAGCGTGCGCGGAGTCGCCGCGGACGCGAGCGACGGCAGCGCGAGCAGGACGACGAAGAGCAGAAGCTTTCTCACGGCCCCACCTACGAGTAGCAAAGGGGGCGGCGCTCTGGGCTGGAAGCG
>JAICWC010000189.1 GCA_025934995.1 Thermoleophilia bacterium
GCCAGTTGTCGACGAAGAGCTTCGCCGCGACGTACGTCTCGGTCATCGACTCGCTCGCGACGCCCTGCTCCTCGCGGTACGCGGCGACCTCTTCGCCTTCGACGAAGCCGCGACCGTACTGGCCGCGGACGATCGACTTCGGCCCCGGCGTGTGGAGAGACTTCAGCACCTTCACCTTCTCGTTGCGCACCGACTCGGCGGTGAAATCGATCGGCGGCTCCATGGCCGTCAGCGCGAGCAGCTGCAGCAGGTGGTTCTGGAAGATGTCCCGGATCGCGCCCGCCGACTCGTAGTAGCCGGCGCGCGCCTCGATCCCGATCGACTCGGCGACCGTGATCTGGACGTGGTCGACGAACTGCCGGTTCCAGATCGGCTCGAAGATCCCGTTCGCGAACCGCAGCGCCAGCATGTTCTGGACGGTCTCCTTGCCGAGGTAGTGGTCGATGCGGAAGATCTCCCGCTCGTCGAAGTGCGCCCAGAGCAGCTGATTGAGCTCGCGTGCCGACGCGAGGTCGTGGCCGAACGGCTTCTCGACGATCAGCCGCGTCCAGCCGCGGTCGTCCTTGCGCTTGCCGAGGGCCTCGACGATCGTCGAAAACGCGGCGGGCGGGACCGCGAGGTAGTAGACGCGGTTGCCGCCGAGATCCTTCTCCTGCTCGCACGACTCGATCATCTGCTCGAGCTTGTCCTCGCCGCCTTCGTCGGCGAAGTCGGTCGACACGTAGCGCATCAGCGCGGAGAGCTCGTCCCAGACGTCCTGCCGGAACTCGTCGCGCGCGTGGTCTTTGACCGCCTGTTCCATCTCGGCGCGCCACGTGTCGTCGGTTCCCTCGGTGCGTGCGACGCCGACGATCGCGAAGCGCGGCGGCAGCAGGCGCCTGATCATCAGCGCGTACAGCGCAGGCATCAGCTTCTTGTGCGTCAGGTCGCCGGAGGCGCCGAAGATGACGAGCGTGCACGGGTCCGGGGTGCGCCGGAGCGACAGGCCCTCTTCGAGCGGGTTGTGGGTCTCCTTCAGTGCGATCTCGGATCCTCCGACTGCGCGTCGGCGGACTGCATCGCGCGGATCGCGTGGCCGCCGAACTGGTTGCGCAGCGCGGCTGCGACCTTCGCCGCGAAGTTGATCTCGTCACGGGAGGCGAAGCGCGCGAACAGTGCCGCACTGATCACCGGCGCAGGAACGTTCTCCGCGATCGCTTCGTGGATCGTCCAGCGCCCTTCGCCCGAGTCCTCGACGTACGGAGCGATGTCGTCGAGCTTGTTGCCGTGCTCCTCGAACGCCTTGTGCAGCAACTCGAGCAGCCACGAGCGCACGACGGAGCCGTAGCGCCAGATGCCGGACAGCTCGTGCAGGTCGACGTCGAACTCCGAGTGCTCGATGATCTCGAACCCTTCCGCGTACGCCTGCATGATCCCGTACTCGATCCCGTTGTGGATCATCTTCGTGAAGTGCCCGGCGCCCGATGCGCCGACGTGCGCGTAGCCCTTCTCTGGCGCGAGCGACTCGAAGATCGGCTCGAGCGGCTTCACCGCGTCGTCGTCGCCGCCGACCATCAGGCAGAAGCCGACCTCGAGGCCCCAGATGCCGCCCGAGACGCCCGCGTCGACGAACTGCACGCCCTTTGCCTGCGACTCGCGATAGCGGCGCTGCGAATCGCGGAAGTTCGAGTTGCCGCCGTCGACGATCGTGTCCCCCTCGTCCGCAAGCTTCAGGACGTCCTGGAACACCGCTTCGGTGATGTCGCCCGAGGGGACCATCAACCAGTAGCGGCGCGGCGACTCGAGTTGCGACTTCAGCTCCTCGAGTGACCCGGCGGTGCGCGACTCGACCTTCGGGTCGAAGGTCCGGATGTCGTGTCCCGCCTCGCGCAGGCGCTCGGTCATCCCGTTGCCCATCCGGCCGAGGCCGATCATTCCGAGCTGCATTTAGCTGTCCTCCACGTGGATTCGTGCGACCCGGCGGCCGCGCTCCTGCAACGACGCATAGTCACCGGCGGCCTGCGCGCGGATCAGCCGTCGGAAGCCGAACGGCTTGCCGGGGATGGGAATCTCGTCGCCCGGGTCGTCGACGACCTGCAGGAAGAGACCGGTGTTCGGGCCGCCCTTGTGCAGCTGACCCGTCGAATGGAGATAGCGCGGGCCGTAGCCGTGCGTGACGACGAGGCCGCTGCGGCGGCGGAGCTTCCGGACGAGATCCGCGATCCGCCGGTCGTTCTCCGCGTCCGGGACGATGAACGCCTGCACGCAGACGTCGTCGCCCTCGCGCGCCTGCGCGAGCAACTCGTCGATCGATCCCTCCGGGTCGACCTCGGGCTCCTTCCCGGTCTGGAGCACCTCGTTCGTCTTGTCCTTCGCGGCCTGCACGTCCGGCTGGTCGAACGGATTGATCTCGAGGTAGTGGCCCGCGATCGCGACCGCGAACTCCCAGCGGAAGAACTCGCCGGCGAGCGAATAGGGATCCGCGATCGC
>JAICWC010000064.1 GCA_025934995.1 Thermoleophilia bacterium
CGACCCAGCCGGAGGCTTGGGCGACGCGCAGCGAGACCGGGCCGGTGGCTCCGGCCGTCGGCCCGGCCGCAGGCCGCGCCGACCCGGGCGCATTGGCCGGTTCGAAGAAGCGAGCCTGACTGTGTGCAGCGCTGCCGAGTCCGCGCTCTCGGCAGCGCGGAACTCCTTATTCGACGCGAGTTCCTCGCTAGAGGAACGAGCGAATGTTCTCGCGGTCGACCCGGAGGCCGATGACACCTGACGTGCCGTCGATCTGGTCGATCGTGTCGGCCGGGACGAGCCGGCGACGCCGCGAGAAGAGCCCCGACTTGACCGAGAGGGCATCCGGAACGTCCGGCGCCGTGCCGTACATCGGGCACTCCACCTTGCCGACCAGGCGACCCTGGCGGTCGGCGACGATGTACCCGGTGGTGCGGCGGAGGTCGATGGCGAGGGCACTCACTGCCTCGACGGTATTCCCGCCCTGCGACGTAATTCCTAAGCCAGTGGTAAAGCTTTCGTTAATCCGTCCTATATCGGCCGCCACACCATCAGAACGACGATCGCGAACAAAAGGATGCTGCTGAGGTAGCTGAGGACGAGCGAAGGGCGATGAGCCACGAGCGCGCGCAGTTCATCGTCCGGCCGGTCTCCCGCCGCGACGAGCTCCTCGGCCCGGTAGCGAGCGTGCCGCGCGGTGCGGCCGCCGATCCCGCCGAGCGCCATGCTCGCGAGCCAGAGCCCGAGCGCCGCCCGCACCCAGGCGGGCGTCAGGCCGTAGCCGAGATGCGACGCGAGCGCGATCCCGAACACGAGCGTCAGCACTGCTCCGATGCCGACGAGCGCGACGCCGACCCGGGTCAGCCGCAGGAGCGTCAGGATCTCGCTCGGCCGCTCGCGGCGCAGCGCACCGATCTGGAGCGTCCCGGCGACCGCCGCGCCGGCGAACAGCGCGAAGGCACCGAGCAGGTGGAAGAAGAGGAGCCAGTGATAGAGCGTCAACGGCTCCCTACGATATTTCCGTGGATGCGAGCGAGCGGCACCTTCGGCTGCTGACCGAAACGACGGCCGCCGTCAACTCGACGCTCGACCTCGAGGAAGTCCTGCACCTCGTCGCGGAGAAGGTCGCAGCCGCGCTCGAGGCAGACGCATGCTTCGTCTACCTCTACGAGGAGCGGACCGGCGAGCTCGTCCTCCGCGCCACGCACGGGACGAGCGTCGAGGAGATGACCCGCCGCCCGCGCATGCGGCCCGGCGAAGGCATCACGGGGACCGCAGCCGCCGAACGCTCGCCCGTGATGATCCCCTCCGCCGCGCACCTCGACCCTCGCTTCAAGCTCTTCCCGAACCTACCGGAGGAGGAGTACGAGTCGATCCTCGCGGTGCCGATCCTCGCGCGCGGCCAGGAGCTCGCCGGCGCGCTCAACGTCCGCACTCGACAGCCGCGTGCGTACGACGAGACCGAGATCGAGCTGCTGCAGGCGATCGCCGACCAGGTCGCGCAGTCGCTCCTGCATGCGCAGCTCTATGCGCAGGCCCAGCGCCGGGTCGTCGAGCTCGAGGCGCTCGCGCGCATCAGCGAAGCCGTCTCGGAGTCTCTGTACCTCGAGGAGTCGCTGCAGAAGATCGTCGAGACGACGATGGACGCCGTCGACGCGACCGGCGCGGCGCTCGTGCTGGAGGACGGCCGAATCGCATGGCCCGAGGGCCGCTCCGGCAAGCACGCCGTGCGGACGCCGCTGCGCTGGAAGCGACGCGTGATCGGCGAGCTCGTGGCCGATCGCGACGCGCCGTTCTCGGATGACGACCGAGCGCTGCTCGAGGCGATCGCGCATCACGCAGCAGTCGCGCTCGAGCACGGCCGCGCGGTCATGCGCGGCGTGCTCGCGCAAGAAATCCACCACCGCGTCAAGAACAACCTGCAAACGGTGGCCTCGCTGCTCCGTCTGCAGTCGCGTGCGGAGGACGTCGATCCGCGGGAGGCGCTCGAGCATTCGGTCAACCGCATCCTCGCGATCGCCGCCGTGCACGAAGTGTTGACCGAGCAACGCGATGAAGACGTCGACCTGCACGAGCTGCTCGACCGGTTGCGCTCGTCGATCGTGCAGGGCCTCGGCGCAGGGCGCAGCGTCGACGCGTCGCTCGAGCACGTCTCGCTTGCCGGTAGTCGGGCGACGGCCCTCGCACTCGTCTTCAGCGAGCTGCTGCAGAACGCGCTCGAGCACGGCGCCGGCGCAGTGCGCATCGAGCTCGCGCGGCGGAACGGGGACGTCGTGCTCGCGATCGCCGACGAAGGCGGCGGCGTGGACGGCGCCGAGGCCGGGACAGGCCTGTCGATCGTGCGTGCGCTCGTCCGCGACGAGTTGCAGGGCAACTTCGAGCTGACGGGCTCGCGGGCGGAAGTCGTGTTCCCGTCGTGATTCGCCAAGAGGTCATGGTTCACATCCGCCGCGGTGACGAGTACCTCGTTCTCCGGCGCACCGATCATGCGTACTGGCACGCGGTCGCCGGCGGCGTCGAGCCCGGTGAAGACTGGCGCGCCGCGGCCGTCCGCGAGCTGCAGGAGGAGACGGGGCTGACCGCCGTCGACGTTCGCGAGATCGGCGCGTTCGCATACGAGCCGGCGGACTTCGAAGTCAACGGCGGCCACGTGCGCGCGTTCGCCGCCGAAGCGCCGCCCGGATGGGAGCCGACGCTGAACGACGAGCACGACGTCTACCGCTGGTGCAGCTTCGATGAGGCGTACTCGCTCCTCTACTGGCCCGAGCCGAAGGAGCTCCTGCGGAAGATCTGAGCCTCTGGCACTTCAGCGAGGACGGCTCGCTCGGTCGCTTCGTGCCGCGTGACGGCAAGGTCTGGGCGATCGACGCGCGGCACAGCTGGCTCTACTGGTTCCCGCGCGACTGCCCGCGCGCGTGCTTTTGGGCAGTCGAGACGACGAACGACGAGGACGTCGAGCTCTGGCTCGACGGCGACCGCACGCGTCGCGTGGCCGTGATCGAGCACACGTGGCTCGACCGCACGCGGACGGCAACGCTCTATGGGTACCGCATGCCGAGGGAGCCCTTCGATGTCGTCCAGGACGATCGCTTCTACATCGCCTCGACGACGGTGGACGCGATCGAGCGCGTCGAGGTCGGAGACCTGCTCGCCCGGCACGCCGACGCGGGCATCGAGCTGCGGATCGCGCCCACCCTCTATCCGCTGTGGGACCGGGTGGTCGAGACGACACTCGATTACAGCGGCATCCGCCTCAGGAATGCTGTGCGCGCATGAGGATCCTCGTCGCGGAAGACGAGACGATCATCCGTCTCGATCTCAAGGACCTGCTCGAGCGCGCGGGCTTCGAGGTGTGCGCCGAGGCGCGCGACGGCGAAGAGGCAGTCGCCCTGGCGCGCAGCGAGCGGCCCGACCTCGCGCTGATGGACGTGAAGATGCCGCGGCTGGACGGGATCGAGGCGGCGCGGCGGATCCTCGACGAGCGGCCGATCCCGATCGTGATGCTGACGGCGTACGGGCAGCACGAGCTCGTCGCACGAGCCGCCGAGGCGGGCGTCTTCGGCTACCTCGTCAAGCCGTTCCGCGAGCAGGACCTGCTGCCGGCGATCCACACCGCGCGCGCACGGCACGAGGAGCTGCAGGCGCTGCGCGAAGAGGCGGAGTCGCTGCAGGACGCGCTCGCGGCACGCAAGGTCATCGAGCGTGCGAAGGGGCTGCTGATGGAGAAGGAGAGCCTCACCGAGGACGAGGCGTTCTCGCGTCTGCGGCGGGCGGCGCAGGCGTCGCAGCGCCCGCTCAAGGTGATCGCGGAAGCCGTCGTCGCGACGCTCGGGGAGCAGCGTGACGAGTGAGCATCCGAACGCCGAGCTGACGCGCCGTGTCTTCGGCGCATTCGGAAAGGACGCGATGCAGATCTCCGCTGCCCTCTGCCGCGACGTCGTCTGGCGCGTCCCGGGCAACACCGTGATGAGCGGCGAGTACCGTGGGCGGCGCGCCGTCGTCGAGTTCCTGCGACGCACCGGTCTCGAGACGGGCGGCACGTACGGCTCGCGTCTGCACACCGTGCTCGCGAACGACGAATGGGGCCTCGCGGTCTATCGCGCGTGGGGGACGCGCAACGACATCGACCTCGACGTCGACCAGGCCTTCGTCATCCGCTTCGAGGACGGCATGTGGAAAGAGGTCACCGCGGTCCCACTCGACTCCGCGTTCGATGCATTCTGGGCCTGAGCCGTTCGACTCTGACGACGCGCAGGCGCTCTGCGCCGCGCAGCAGGCGGAGATGCTCGAGCTCTACGAAGGCGAGGCCGACATCGGGCCGAAGCGGGACGCCTGGATGTTCGTCCCACCCGACGGCGTCTTCATCGTCGTGCGCGACGGCGAGCGGCCGGTTGCGTGCGGCGGCCTCGCGCGCTTCGACGCGTCGCGCGCAGAGGTGAAGCGGATGTACGTCGTGCCGGAAGCGCGCGGCCGCGGTCTCGGCCGTCGCGTCCTCGCCGAGCTCGAGGAGCGCGCCCGCGCGTTCGGCTACACGGGGCTCGTGCTGGAGACCGGCGACAAGTCGGCCGCCGCGCTCGCGATCTACACCTCGTCCGGCTTCGAAAGAGTTCGTTGCTGGCCGCCGTACGACAGTCGCGAGCTCAGCATGTGCTTCGAGAAGACGCTCTAGGCCCAGGGCAGCTGCGACCAGGACGACGGCCGCTCGCGGCGGGACGGCTCGAAGTCGGCGTATGCCTCGTCGGGGTCGTTCGTCTCCTGCGCCGCGCTCGCGCCGAAACGTTGTGCGAGCTCCGACACCGGATACGTCACCTGCCACTCGCCGCCGCCGCGCGCCCCTGTCATCAGCACCACGCACGGCCCGTCGCCGGCGCCGACGAAGATGTGCTCGCAGCCGGCAGGCGAGTGGAAGAAGTCCCACTGCTGCAGCCGCCGCTCCTCGCCCTCGACGAGCAGGACGCACTCGCCGTGCAGGACGAGGAAGTCCTCCTGCCTGTTCTCTTGGTGGTAGAGCCCGTTCGCCTCACCCGGGCTGAGCACGTGGATGCGGAACCCGAGCTCCTTGAACTCCGCGTGCGGCGAGTCGAAGTTGCACTCGGCGCCGGTCGCGCGCTTCTTCCCGCCCTGCGACGTCAGCCACGTCGCATCGCGGACGTTCACGACGAACCACCCCTCGCTCGTCGGCGAGAGACCCGAGCCCGAGTCCTCGAGCCGTGCTTCGTTCATGCCTGAGCCTCCTGGGGCACGTGCCCCATCGTTCCACAAGCCCTTGCGGCGAGCGGCGCTCGTCCTGTACGAGTACGACACGCGGCAGTCAGTCTCAGCATCGAGAAACGACTGGAGGAAGCGACGTGAAGGACTTTCGGGAGTTCCTGCTTCGCGGCAACCTCGTCGACATGGCGGTCGGCGTGGTCATCGGCCTCGCCTTCGCCGCGGTGATCTCTGCGCTCGTCGCCGACCTGGTGACACCGCTGATCGCCGCCATCGGCGGCCAGCCGGATTTCGCCGGCCTGAAGTTCCGCCTCAACGGCAGTCAGTTCCTCTACGGGGCATTCCTCAACGCGCTGATCGCGTTCGTGATCGTCGCCGCGATCCTCTTCTTCCTCGTCGTGAAGCCCGTGAACGCGCTGATGCGCCGCCGTGCAACCGAGCCTGACGTTGCGTCGACGACGAAGCCGTGCCCACGTTGCCTCAGTCAGATTCCGATCGGCGCCACGAAATGCGCCTTCTGCACGGCGGACGTCTAGGCCTGCGCCTGCTCGAACAGCGCTTCCCATCGTTCCAACAGTGAGGCGAGCGCGTCGCGCGACTGCTTGTGCGCCGCGAGCATCTCGACGTTCGACCAGTCCTCTGCGAGCCGCTCCTCGAGCACCGCGAGCTCCGCCTCGGCGCTCGCGATCTGCGCCTCGATCCGCTCGAGCTCGCTCGGGCGCGGCTTGGCCGGCTTGCGCGGCTTCGGCGCCTTCGCCTGCTTGACGACCACCGGCTCGGCGGTGCGCGCGACCCGCTCGTCGCGGCGCCGCAGCATCTCGGCCCAGCCTCCCTCGTACGAGTGCAGCTCGGAGTCCTCGATCGCGAGCGTCCGCTCCGCGACCGCATCGAGCAGCGCGCGATCGTGCGAGACGAGCAGCACCGTGCCGGGGAACGCCTCGAGCGCCGCCTCGAGCGCCTCGCGCGACTCGAGGTCGAGATGGTTGGTCGGCTCGTCGAGCACGAGGAAGTTCGCGCCCGACGACACCGTCACGGCCAGCGCGAGCCTGCGGCGCTCACCACCGGAGAGCACGGTGACGGGCTTCTCGTGCTCGTCCCAGCCCGAGAACAGGAACTTGCCGAGCAGGTTCTGCGCATCCGGCCGCGAGAGCCCCGTCATCGACTGCACGCACTGCAGCACCGAGCCGCGCGTGTCGAGCTCGAGCTCCTGCTGAGAGAAGTAGCCGACCTGCACCCCGTGCCCCAGATGGATGCCGTTTCGCTCGCCGACCATCGCCTCGAGCAGCGTCGTCTTGCCGGAGCCGTTCGGTCCGACGAGCGCCACGTGCTCGCCGCGCTCGAGCGCGAACGACACGTCACGAAGCAACGTCCGGTCGCCGATCGACAGCGTCAACGCGTTCGCCTCGACGACGGTGCGGCCGCTCCGAGCCGGCTTCAGGAACTCGAAGCCGAGCGTGCGGTTCCGTCGCGTGAGCAGTGCGATCTCCTGCGCCGACTGCTGCCGCTCCTCCTGCAGCCGGCCGATGTGGGTCGCCTTCGCCTGCGCCTGCTTGGCCTTGTCCTTCTTTGCACGGAAACGCTCGACGAAGCGCTCGAGCCGGACGATGTCCGCCTCGACGCGCTGAATCTCCTTCTGGGCGTGCAGCAGGCGCGCGGCCTTCTCGCGGCGCCACGCATGCCATGGGCCCGGGAAGAACGTGCCGCGGCCCGCGACGACCTCGAGCGTCGCCGTCGTCACCGCCTCGAGGAACCAGCGGTCGTGCGCGACGAGGATGACGGCGGCGTCGAGCGACTGGAGCTCCTTCTCGAGCCATTCCAGCGAGGCGACGTCGAGGTGGTTCGTGGGCTCGTCGAGCAGCAGCAGGTCGGGATCGCCGCCGAGCGCACGCGCGAGCGAGGCGCGGGTCAGCTCCCCGCCTGAGAACGTCCGCAGCGGCCGGTCGAGATCCGTCTCCGCGAAGCCGAGACCGCGCAACACGGCGGTGGCGCGGTCGCGCCAGGTGTAGCCGCCCGCGTGCTCGAGCCGAGCCTGTGCCTCGGCGTAGCGGTTGAGCGTCGCCTGGTCGTGCGCCCCAGCGGCCATCGCACCCTCCAGACGCAGCAACTCCTGTTCGAGCTCGACGAGATCCTGTGCTCCGGAGATGACGTACTCGCGCAGCGAGAGGTCGCGCTCGAGCGGCGGCCGCTGGTCGTGGAGCGCGACCCGGGTGCCCTTCTCGAACGCCAGCTCGCCCCCGTGCTTCTCCGTCTCCCCGGCCAGGATCCGCAGCAGCGTCGTCTTGCCCGCGCCGTTCGGGCCGGCGAGGGCGACGCGGTCCCGCCGCTCGACGCTGAACGAGACGCCCTCGAAGAGGACGTTCCCGGCGAACTCCTTGCGGAGGTTGGAGGCGATCACGACTGCCATGGCAGACCCAGGGTACGGCGGTCAGGCGGTGGCCGCGAGCAGCGTCTCCGCGTCGCGCACGCGCCGTGTCGCACCGACGCCGCGGAAGAACGCGAGCGCCCGGTGCAGCTCGGCGTCGCCGCCGCCGCGGTCGCCCGATGCGTGGAGCTGTGCAGCGAGCCGAACTCGCAGGTCGGCCTCCGTCGTCGGAATGCCGAAGGCGGCGAACGCGTCGGCCGCGGCCGCGAGGTCTCCGCGCCACGCCGTCACCGTCGCGCGCGTCCAAGGATCGTCCGCGGCTGCGAAGGCGTCGGCGAAGCGCTCGTCGAGGCCCGTGTCGAGAACCACGGACACGAGAGCCAGGCCGTAGCTGTAGTACAGGCTCTCGAGAGTCGCGCAGATCGACAACACCTCGTCGAGCAGGTCGCGCGCCTCTTGCGTGCGGCCTTCGCGCTCGAGCATCTCCGCGAGGACGGCGAGCGAGGGGACGACGGTCTGCGGATCCTTGGTGAGGCGTGCTCTCTCGACGGCACGCCGCGCGTCCTCCAGCGCGCCGGCCGCGTCGCCACGCGCGTGGCGGATGAGCGCACGGACGTGTCGGGCCTCGCCCTCGAGGTAGTGCGGCTTGCCCGCTTCGCCGGCGACGATCACCGGCTCGACGAGCTCGAGGGCGCGGTCCCACTCACCGGTGATCGCGCGGACGGTCGCCTCTTGGACGCCGATCCACGACAGGTACGTCCAGGCGCCGACGTGCTCGGCTTCGCGCCGGTAGCGCATGTACAAGGCGAGCGTCGCGACGACGTCCGCGCTCCGCAGCTCCTCCTCTGCGAGGTTGTTCAATCCCCGGAAGAACTCGTGGAGGTTCTTCGTCCGCTCGGCGACGTCGACGCCGCGAACGAGGTCGCCGCGGTCGCCCCGCGCCGTCCCGCGCGTGATCAGCGCCGATGCCTGCAGCCGCTCGCTGCCGAGCTCCTCCGCCAGTGCGATCGCGGCCGTTGCGAGCTCGATCGCCTCCGATCGCTGCGCGCCGAGCATCAGGAGACGTGCACGCTGCGACAGCGCTTCGACCTTGGCCGCCGAGGCCGGTGCGCTCGCGAGCAGCTCGACGGCGCGTGCCGAACGGGCGTCGGCCGCGTCGCGTTGGCCCGAAGCCCAGCACGCCGATGCCGCATTCAGCTCCGCGACGGCCGCCTGCTCTGCATTGCCGGCGGCGGCGAAGCGCGCCGCGGCATCCACCAGCCGGACGGCTGCCGCTTGCGGGTCCTGGTTTACCACCGACCGCCCGAGACCGAGCAGCAGATCGGCGTAGTCGGCGTCGTCCTCGGCCGCGAGCGCGAGAGCGGCCTCGAAGTGGCGCTGCGCAGCGGCGAACGCGTTCAGCGTCAGGGCGCGCTCGGCCGCGTCCTTGAACGCGGCGCAGGCGCGCTGCGCGAGGTCGTTGTCGGAGGTTCCGGCGGCGGCGGCGAGCTCGAGCGCGGCGCCGTAGTGGTGGGCGAGCATCTCCGAGCGGTCGACCGCGCGGTCGGGCGGCAGCGTTTCGATCCACGCCGCCGCCGCGCAGTGCTTCGCGGCGCGCTCGGCGCGCGGGATCTGTGCATAGGCGACGTCGCGGACGAGCGCGTGCGCGAAGGCGTACTCCAGCTCGCCGGCGACCGAGCTGCGGCGTTCGCGGCGGACGAACTCCTTGCGGGCGAGCGACCGCAGCAGCTCGTCGGTTGCGCCGATCGCGGCCGGCCAGAATGCCCGGCCGACGACGGCGGCGTCCTGGAGCAGCGCCTTCTCCTCTGCCGCGAGCAGGTCGAGCCGCGCCGCGACGATTCCCTGGACCGTCTCCGGCAGCTCTTCGGCGGGTGCGCCCTCGGCGACCATGCGCGCGTACTGCTCCGCGTACAACGGATTGCCCGCGGCGCGCTCGAGCAGGGCGGCCTGAGTCTCTGCCGGCAGGAGCGCCCGGTCGAGCGCGGCGGCGACGATCCGCGCGGTGTCGGCGTCGCTCAGCGGCCCGAGCGACACGGTCAGCACGTTCCGCTTGCCGCCGCCCCAGCCGGGGCGGCGCTCGAACAGCTCCGGCCGCGCCGTGCAGACGACGAGGAGGGGGATGTCCGAGGCCCATTCGGCGAGGTCGTCGACGAAGTCGAGCAGCTCGTCATCGGCCCACTGGACGTCTTCGAACACGAGCACGAGCGGATAGCGGTCGGCGAGCAGCTCGATCCATCGCCGCCACGCGCCGAAGCGCTCTGCGCGGTCGACCTGCTCCGAAGGCAGGCCGACGAGCGGAGCGAGGTGGCGCTCGAGCCAGGCGCGCTCGTCCTCGTCCGCGGCGAGCTCATCGAGCGATGCGGCGAGCTTGGCCGCCGTCTCGTCGCGCGTGTCGCTCTCCAGGATCGCGGCCTCGGCCTTGGCGATCTCACCGAGCGCCCAGAGGCTGACGCCCTCGCCGTACGAAAGGCAGCGGCCGCGGCGCCACGTGATGAATTCGGGGTCGGCCTCGACGAGGGCGAAGAGCTCGGCGACGAGCCGGCTCTTGCCGATGCCCGGGACGCCGGCGACGGTCACGAGCTGCGGCTCCCGGTCGCGCCGCACGCGCTGCAGCGCATTCGCGAGCAGCTCGACCTCGTCGCGGCGGCCGGCGAGGGGTGCCGTCGAGAGCCGCTCGATCGTCACGCGCGAACGTGCTTCCACGGCCTCCCACACACGCAGCGGCTCCGCCTTGCCCTTCGCCGTGACGGCCTCGTGCTCGACGTACTCGATCGCGTTGCGCGTCGCCCGGTAGGTCATCTCGCCGACGAGGACGCCGTTCACCGGTGCCGCCGTCTGCAGGCGCGCCGCCGTGTTGACGACGTCGCCGGCAGCCATTCCCTCGCCCTCGGCCGGGCTCGCTCCGAGCAGGACGAGCGCCTCGCCGGTATTGACGGCGATCCGCACCTGCAGGTTCGGCTCCTCGCGTGCCCAGTCCCGGATCGCGAGCGCCGCGCGGACGGCGCGCTCCGGATCGTCTTCGTGCGCGACGGGCGCGCCGAAGAGGGCCATCACGGCGTCGCCGATGAACTTCTCGACGGTGCCGCCGAAGCGCTCGAGCTCGTTGCGGAGGTGCTGCCAGTACGGCGCGAGGAGGGCCCGCACGTCCTCCGGATCGAGGCGCTCGGCCTGCGTCGTGAAGCCGACGAGGTCGGCGAAGAGGACGCTCACGACCTTCCGCTCCTCCCGCCGCGCCGCCGGCGCCGTCAGGGGCCCGCCGCAACCGTTGCAGAACCGGGAGTCGTCGGGATTCTCGCGCCCGCAGGTGGCGCATGCGCGCATGCGCCCGAGTCTAGGAGACTCTCGGGCGATGACCCAAGCGAGGAACGACGAGCTGGTCGCGGTCGCCCGGCGGCTGGCCGGCGCGCTGCCTGCCGAGTCGGTCCTCGAGATCGCCCTCACGGGCAGCGTCTCGCGCGGGGTCGCGGACGAGGTGTCGGACATCGAGATGCTCGTCGTCACGCCGGAGCAGCTCTCGCTCGAGGAGTGCTTTGCGCTCGTCGAGTCGGCGGGGCTGACCGGCCTCGACACGTGGGGCAATCCCGCGACGACGTCACGTCGTGTCTCCGGCTACCTCGACGGCATCCCCATCGAGACGATCTGGTGGCATCGCGCGCATGCGGAGGAGCAGGTCGCAGCGCCGACCCAGGCCACGGGCGACGCGCTCGTCCACGCGATCCCCCTGCGGACGAGCGGGCTGCTCGCGGGCTGGCAGGAGCGCCTGCGCGCCTATCCGGAAGAGCTCGTCGGCGCTCGGTGCGAGGAGGCCGCGGAGCGGTGGGGCGGCTTCACGCCGGCCGGGCTGCTGACGATCGTCCGGCCGGGCGACCGGCTCCAGCTGACGGAGTGGCTCGTCGACGCGGCAACGCGTGTGCTCGCGATCGTCTATGCGGTCAACCGCACGTGGCAGCCGACGTCGAAACGGCTCGCCGCGCGGCTCGAGCCGCTCGCGGTCAAGCCCGACCGGCTCGCCGAGCGGATCGAGCAGGCGCTCACTGAGGAAGACCCGCGCAGCGCGCTACGTGTCATCACGGGGATCCAGATCGATGCCGTGCAGCTCGCGCCGTCCGGGCCGAACGTCGACCGCGCACGGCGCTGGCTCGCGCAGGCGCTCGAGCTGCTGTGACGCGCAGTGACGAGCTGCGCGCGGCCGCACAGCGCGTCGCCGACGCGCTTCCGACCGCCACCGACATCCTCCTGACCGGGTCGACGTCGCGCGGCGTCGCCGACGAGCTGTCCGACATCGAGCTGCTCGTCGTTGCCGAGGCGGTGCCGGACAATCTGCCGCTCGAGGCGCTCGACACGTGGTCGCCCGGGCCGCCGATCCACTGGTTCGGCGGCACGTTCGAGGGGGAGTTCGTCGAGCTGATCTGGTGGCCGCGCCGGTACGTCGACGAGCGCGTGCGCGCGATCGCCGCCGGCGAGATCATCGATCACGCGCGCTTGCGCACCGCGGAGGCGATCGTCAACGCCATCCAGTTGCGCGGCGACGGCCACGCACGGTGGGCCGCGCAACTCGCCGTGTACCCCGAGGGCCTCGCCGAGAAGATCGTCGCCGACGCCTCCGCCACGTTCCGCGACACGGATGCCCAGGTTCGCGCGGTGCAGCGTCCGGGCGATGCGCTCGTGCTCGCCCAGAAGGTGGCCGAGTACGCAGAGGACGTCCTTCGAATCGTCTTCGCGCGAAACGGCGCGTGGGAACCGGGCTGGAAGCGGCTGCCGCAGCGGCTGGAGCCGCTCGCGACGAAGCCGCGAGGCCTCGCGCAGCGGCTCGATGCCGCGGTGCGCGCGCTCGACCTCGCCGCGCTTGCGACCCTCGCGGAAGAGGCACTCGCTTGACGGTCCTCGCGCTCGACATCGGCTCGTCCTCGGTTCGCGCGCAGCGCTTCGACGACAGCGCAGAGCCGGACGGCGAGCTGCGGCAGGAGGCGTACGACACGAACGACGCGGAGAAGGTCGCGCAGCTCGTGCGGGAGGTGCTCGACGGCCACGAGCCGGACGGAGTTTCCTGCTTCGGGCACTCGCTGCTCGCGCTCGACGCGCGCGGTAGACCGCTGACGCCGATCCTCGGCTGGCGCGACACACGCAGCGCCGAAGCGGCCGAGTGGCTCTGCCGCCGTCTCGACGCGGAGGCGGTGCACGCGCGAACGGGCGGCTTCCTCCACCCGTCGTTCTGGCCGGCGAAGCTCGCCTGGCTCGCGCAGAGCGAGCCGGACGTCTTCCGCGATGCGGCCCGCTTCGTCTCCTTCTGCGACTACGCGCTCGGCAGCGACGTCACGAGTACCTCGATCGCGTCCGGGACCGGCCTCCTGAACCTGACGACGAACGACTGGGACGCCGAGCTGCTCGACGCGCTCGGGCTCGATGCGGAGCGGCTGCCGCGCATCGGCGACGTCCCCGTCGTGATCGACGGCGCCTGTTCGAATCTCGGCGCGGGATGCACCGGCCCGGCGCGGGCCGCGCTGATGATCGGCACGTCCGGTGCGGTACGCGTCCTCTACGAGACCGAGCGGCCGCAGCCGAAGCCCGGCCTCTTCCTCTACCGCGTCGACCCGCAGCGCGTCGTCGAGGGCGGCGCGCTCTCGGACGGCGGCAACCTCCACCACTGGCTCGGGGAGACATTGGCCGACGGAGGGACGGCTCGTCGGGAGCACGGCCTCACGTTCCTGCCGTTCCTCGGCGGCGAGCGCTCGACCGGCTGGGACTCCGACGCCACCGGAACGATCCACGGGCTGACCTTCGAGACGACGCCGGCCGACATCCGACAGGCGGCGCTGGAGGGCGTCGGCTTCCGCTTCGCGGCGATCCTCGACCTGCTCCCCGACGTCGAGGAGGTGGTGGCGACCGGCGGCGCGCTCGCCAAGGACGACGAGTGGGTGCAGGTGATCGCCGACGCGCTTGCGCGGCCGGTCACCCGCTCCGCCGTCGAGGAGGCATCGCTCCGCGGCGCCGCGGTCGCGGTGCTCGAGAAACCGAGTGCCGCGCCGCTCGGCGACACGTTCCATCCCCGAGAGGACAGGGCAGAGGCATATCGTTCGGCCCGGGAACGGCAAGAGCGGCTCTACCAGGTGCTTCGTGGCGAACTCTGACATCGAACAACTCTCGATCGACACCATCCGCACGCTGTCGATGGACGCCGTGCAGAAGGCGAACATCGGGCATCCGGGCACGGCGATGGCGCTCGCCCCCCTCGCCTACCTCCTCTACACGGAGGTGATGGAGCACAACCCGGCCAACCCGCACTGGGTCGACCGCGACCGGTTCGTGCTCAGCGCCGGTCACGCCTGCATCCTCCAGTACAGCGCCCTTCACCTCACGGGCTACAACCTCTCGCTCGAGGAGCTGAAGCGCTTCCGCCAGTGGGAGTCGCTGACGCCCGGCCACCCCGAGGTGCACCACAC
>JAICWC010000006.1 GCA_025934995.1 Thermoleophilia bacterium
ATGCTCGGCGAGTCGCTGTCGATGCTCGTGCCGCAGGTCGTCGGCTTCAAGCTGTCGGGCGCGCTGCCGGAGGGCGCGACCGCGACCGACCTCGTGCTGACGGTGACCGAGATCCTGCGCAAGGTCGGCGTCGTCGGCAAGTTCGTCGAGTACTTCGGCCCCGGCCTTCCGTCGCTGGCCCTCGCCGACCGCGCGACGCTCGGCAACATGAGCCCGGAAACGGGGGCGACGTGCGGCTTCTTCCCCGTCGACGACGTGACGCTGCAGTACCTGCGACTCACCGGTCGCAGCAACGAGCGCATCGCGCTCGTGGAGGCGTACTGCAAGGAGAACCTCCTGTGGCACGACGTCGACGATCACCCGACGTACTCGCAGGTCGTCGAGCTCGAGCTCGGCGACGTCGAGCCGTCGCTCGCCGGCCCACGCCGTCCGCAGGACCGCGTCCCGTTGTCGCGCGCGCGCGACGCGTTCATCGAGGCGCTCGACACCTTCGGCGTGCCGTACCAGAACGGGACGTACGACAAGGAGGTCGCTGATTCGTTCCCGGCGAGCGACCCGCCGACCGGAGACGCGACGAGCGACGCCGACGTCGCGCCCGCACACACCGCGACGATCGACAAGAAGCGCGTCCCGGTCCGCGGCGAGGAGTACGCGCTCGAGCACGGGTCCGTCGTGATCGCGGCAATCACCTCGTGCACGAACACGTCGAACCCGTCGGTGATGATCGGCGCCGGGCTGCTCGCGAAGAAGGCGGTCGAAGCCGGGCTGCAGCGCAAGCCGTGGGTCAAGTCGTCGCTCGCACCCGGCTCGAAGGTCGTCACGGAGTACTACGAGCGCTCGGGGCTCGATCGCTACCTCGACGAGCTCGGCTTCAACACGGTCGGCTACGGCTGCACGACGTGCATCGGCAACTCCGGGCCGCTCCCCGACGCGATCGGCGAAGCGGTCAACGAGGGCGATCTCGTCGTCTGCGCGGTGCTGTCCGGCAACCGGAACTTCGAGGCGCGCATTCACGGCGACGTGAAGGCGAACTACCTCGCGTCGCCGCCGCTCGTGGTCGCATACGCCCTTGCCGGCCGCATGGACGTCGACCTGCTGAACGAGCCGCTCGGCGAAGGGACGAACGGCCCGGTCTACCTGCACGACGTCTGGCCGACGCCGCAGGAGATCGACGAGACGATCGCGTCGTCGATCGACGGCGACATGTTCACGCGAACCTACGGCGACGTGTTCACGGGCGACGAGCGCTGGCGCGAGCTCGACGTGCCGGAGGGCGACCTGTTCGCGTGGGACCCCGAGTCCACCTACGTCCGGTTGCCGCCCTACTTCGACGGCATGCCCCGCGAGCCGCGGCCGGTGGAGGACATCCACGGCGCGCGCGTGCTCGTCGCGCTCGGCGACTCGGTCACGACCGACCACATCTCGCCGGCGGGGGCGATCCGTCCCGACTCGCCGGCCGGCACCTATCTCGTCGAGCACGGCGTCGAGCGCAAGGCGTTCAACTCGTACGGCGCGCGGCGCGGCAACCACGAGGTCATGGTGCGCGGAACGTTCGCGAACGTGCGACTCCGCAATCAGCTCGTACCGGGCTCGGAGGGGACGTGGACGGTGCACGTGCCGTCGGGCGAGGAAGGGACGATCTACGAGGTCGCCGGCCGGTACCGCGACGAGGGGACACCGACGATCGTGCTCGCCGGGAAGGAGTACGGCAGCGGCTCGTCGCGCGACTGGGCGGCGAAGGGCCCGAACCTGCTCGGGGTGCGGGCGGCGATCGCGGAGTCGTACGAACGGATCCACCGCTCGAACCTGCTGATGATGGGGATCCTGCCGCTCCAGTTCATGCCGGGCGAGTCGCGCGAGTCGCTCGGATTGACGGGCCGCGAGGAGTATTCGATCGTCGGCGTCGAGAACGGCGAGGCGAGCGAGGTGACGGTGCGCGCCGACGACAAGGAGTTCCGCGCCCGCCTGCGGCTCGACACGCCGCGCGAGCGGGAGTACCTTCGCCACGGTGGCATCCTCCCGTTCGTCCTCCGTAAGCTCCTGGGATAGCGTCCGCGCGGCGATCCTCGAGTCGCCGGGCGCCCTGCCGTCGTACGAGCGCCGCGCCATCTTCCGCGGCGAGGATCCGCCCGAGCTGCTCGCGCTGCTCGAGAAGGTGCGAACGCGCGCGTACGCGATCGTCGACGCAGACGTCGAGGGCATCGACGTCGACGTCGTGATCGAGGCCGCGCTCGCAGCCGCGCTCGGTGAGGCGCTGCGCGACCGCGAGCGCGCGCTGGCGGCGATCGGGTGAGATTCGCCGAGCTCGAGATCCCGCACGATCCGGATGTCTACGTCTCGGACATCGGGCAGGCGCTGCAGTACCGGCGCGACCTCTTCGGCGGCCCGTTCAGCGAGCTGCTGCAGGGCGTGATGCGCGGCGACTCGGAGTGGTCGGCCGGCGAGCGCGAGCTGATGGCGTCGTTCGTGTCGTCGCTCCGCCAGTGCCCGTTCTGAACGGAGGCCCACGGCGCGGTCGCGTCGTCAGCCCTGGAACCGGACGTCGTCGACGCCGTGCTGCGCGACTACGAGACCGCGCCGATCGACGAGAGGCTGCGCGGGGTGCTGCACTTCCTCGCGACGCTCGATCCCGCTCGTGCGTTCCAGGCCGGGGTCTCGCGCGAGGCGCTCCGCGATGCGATCGAGGTGAAGGCCGGGTTCGACCTGATCACCCGCTTCGCGGACACGATCGGGGCGAAGCCCGGCTCGGAATGCGGCCTGACGGGCGAACAGGTGCTCGCGCACGGCGCCCGCTTCTACGACGAGGGCTACGTCCGCTAACCAACGAGCGCGCGCGCAGGCGCGCTCGCTCGAGAAGGAACTTCGCGCGCGGCCGTAGCTCGCGCAAGCGCGCTCGCTGGGTTGCGGAGCGCACCGGAGACCGCGCTCTCCGGTGCGCGCAGCTCCTGTTCCGAGCGAGCGAGCGCGAAGCGCTCGCGAGCTCCTAGTACAGGCCTTCGCGCCTGCGGTACCGCTCGAGCCGCTCGGCCTCGTACTGCTCGACGTCGAGCGTCGGGTCGCTCACGGCCTTCAGCATCTCGCCGGAGGTCGGCATCGACTTCGGGTCGACGTGCTTCTCCGCATTCCAGAGGTCGGAGCGGATGAGCGCCTTCGAGCACTGCGTGTACGCCTCCGCCACCGTGACGAGGATGCCGAGCTTGGGCGTCTTCCCCTCCACCTCGCTGTCGCGCAGAAGCTCCGCGTCGTCGGTCAGCACGGCGCTGCCGTTGACGCGGAACGTCTCTCCGACGCCAGGGACGAGGAAGAGCAGCGCGACGCGGCCGCTCTCGAGCACGTTCGTCAGCGTGTCCGCGATCCTGTTGCCGGGCCGCTCGGGGATCAGCAGCGTCCGCTCGTCGAGGATGCGCACGAACCCGGCCGGGTCGCCGCGCGGCGACACGTCGAGACCGCCGCTCGCGCTCGCGGTCGCGACGCACACGAACGGCGACTCCTCGATGTAGCGCCGGAAGATGTCGTTGAGACGATCGGCGATCTTGCCCGCGACGAGATCGCTCGGCGACCCGATCAGGTCTCGGAGCTCTGACTCGGTTTCGACCACGTGGCGAGCCTAGCCTCCGTCTCGGCCCTGTGACGGTCTTCCTCGACCTTCTCGCCTTCCCGAAGCTCCTTGCAGACCCAGTACGCGATCGCCCCGAACAGCACCGGGCCGACGAAGACGAACACGCGGTAGAACCAGATCTGGCCCGTGTACGGGATTCCGAAGACGAGGTTGACGCGGTCCGACGAGCCGGCGACGAACACGAGCACGACCCACGAGATCATGCCGATCCCGATCGCCGTCCGCCGCGGATTGTCGCGCGGGCGCTCGAGCACGTTGTGCCAGCCGTGGTCCCCGCTCCACTTGCGCTCGAGCCACGGCCAGAAGTAGAGGAAGCCGAGGACGACGAGCGGGAACAGTGCGCCGCCCCAGAACGGGTTCGGGATGAGGGTGTACTTCCCGATCACGACGTCGAAGCCGGGCACGAGGCGCAGGCCGCCGATCAGCCAGCCGAGATACCAGTCCGGCTGCGCACCGTTCGTCGCGTCGTACGTGTGGTACGGGCCCCACTGCCAGATGGGGTTGATCTGCACGAGGCCGCCGAGGAGGAACAGCACGCCGGCGACCGCGAGCATGAGACCGATCGAGCGCGGCGTCTGGCCCGGATAGGTGGGGACGCCCATGACGACGTGGTTCGACTGCGCGCGCCGTCGCTTGAACTGCGTGTGATGCCGGAACGCGACGAGCAGCAGGTGCGCCGTCAACAACATCCCGATCAGGATCGGGAAGAGCAGCACGTGCGCGATGTACATCCGCGGCCAGAAGACGTGCTGGCCCGGATACGGCCCGTGGAACAACCACTCCATGAGGTTCGCGCCGATGAAGGGCAGCGAGAGGCCGACGGAGTAGCCGATGACGAGGCCCATTCCCGAGAGCAGGTCGTCCACGAGCGAGTACCCCATGTAGGCCTCGAGCAGCGACGTGAAGAGCATCGTCACGCCGAGCGCCCAGATCAGCCCACGCGGCCTCCGGTAGGCGCCCGTGAAGAAGACGCGGAAGAGGTGCAGGAGAATCGCGACGAGGAAAACGTTCGCCGCCCAGTGATGGGTCTGGCGGATGAGCAAGCCCGCCTTGACGTTGAGCGAGAGGTCGACGACCGACTTGTACGCCTCCGTCATGTGCTGCCCCTGCAGCGGCGCGTACGTCCCGTGGTAGACGACGTCGTTCGTCGAGTCGACGAAGAAGAACGTCAAGTAGATGCCCGTGCCGACGAGCACCATGAACGCGTAGAGCGCGACCTCGCCGAGCAGGAACGACCAGTGGTCCGGGAATAGGTAGCGGAGGACCTTGCGCAGGATCGGCGCGCTCGCGCTCCGTTCGTCCACCCACCGCACGACGCGCCGTGTGACGCTCATGACTCCGGGCTCGGCTTTCTGTTGCGCACGCCCCACCAGGCGGGGCCGACGGCGCCGTTGAAGTTGCCCTTCGCGCGCAGGAAGCCGCGCGCATCGATCTCGAGCGGCAGCATCGGCAGCGGCCGTCCGGCAGGGCCGAACTGCACGGTCCCGCCCGACGCCGGGTCGAACGTCGAGTAGTGGCACGGGCACACGAGCGCGGGCTTCGGCTCGTCCGGCGCGAACGTCGGCACGCGGTACATCGAGATCGCACAGCCCGCATGCGTGCAGATCTTCGAGTACGCGACGATCCCGTTCGCGTCGTAGCCCTGCAGCTCCGGCGGCAGCTTCAGCGACGACGTGGGCAGACGCACCAGCACGAGCGACGCGCCGGCCTCCTCCTTGTCCGCGCCTTCGGCGAAGGCGGTGTAGAAGTCCTTCTCCTCGATGTCGGACGCCCTGTACGGCCGGTCGTTCTCGTCGACGAGGCGCCGGCCGCGTGTCCACGGCGTGCCGAAGTAGTCCTTGATCCGCAGGATCGGCCCGAACGAGGCGGCCGGGACGAGCGCCGCCGTGACGAGACCGCCTCCCGCGCCGAAGAGCGCCAGCTTGAAGAGGCGACGCCGCGTCAGACGCGAGCCGGACTCCTCGACCGTGGAGGCAATCAGATCGACTTCGCCGGCGTGCAGCTGGGGCGGGTATTCCTCGACGAGCTCCTCGGTGACGACGAGCCGGAGGGCGGTGACGATCAGCGCCGCCGCGAAGAAGACGAGCGCGAGCCCGAGCGACAGGCCGAGGAACTGCGTCTGGTGCGGGATGCGGTCGACTGCATAGACGACGATGAAGCCGGCGCAGCAGAGGGACGACAGCAGGAGCAGGACGATCGCCCAGGTCTCGGCGCCGGGGTTCGCGTCCTCGTCCGGCACCACCCGCTCGGCCTTCGAGCGGGGCGAGCGCCGGCCGCGCCCGGCGACGAGCACGAGGCCCGAGAGCAGGAGATCCTTCGCCCTAGCCATGCAGCCGCTTCCCGATCACGAGGCAGACGCCGAGCAATGCCGAGCCGGCGATGAACCACGACACGAGGCCTTCCGGAACGGGCCCGATGTTGCCGAGCGACCAGCCGCCGCGGTTGTCCGGGTGATTGGCGTACTCGACGTAGCGGATGATCGAGTCGAGTTGCTCGTCGCTGATCGCCTTCGCCGAGAACTTCGGCATCACGTACGGCCCGATGCGCACCGCCTCCGCGATCTGCGTCGGGGTCGCGTCGCCGAGCGCCGGCGGCACCGCGTTCGTCACGTAGCCGCCTTCCGCGACGATCTGGTGGCACCCCGCGCAGTGCGAGCGGAACAGCACCATGCCCTCCGAAACATTGCCGCGCTCGGGGTGCGGTCGCGGGACCGCGGGGCCCTTCCCGAGCGACGAGACGTAGCGGACGAGCGCGTCGATCTGCGCGCTGCTCAACAGGAGCCGCGACCGGCGCGGCTGAATGCCGTTGCGCTTCAACGGCATGTAGCCGGTGCGCAGGTAGAAGTCGGCCGCGAGCGCGCCGACGCCGTGCAGCGACGGCCCCATCCCGGTCTGCACCGACTGGTTGCGTGCCGCGCCGCCGCCGTAACGCTGCCCCGTCGAGCCCGCGCCGTCCGGCCCGTGACACGACGCGCAGTATCGGCCGAAGACCTGCTTGCCGTCTGCTGCGGCCGCGCTGCCCGCGAGCGTGAGCGCCGCGATGACGACGACGAGCCTCATGCCTGGTGACACGTCCGGTCGACGATCGTTCCGATCCCCGTGAGCAAGATGATCATCAGGAAGACGACGTTGCCGCCGAGCGACGCCGCTGCGAAGAAATGGATGCGACCGTACGGCGGCGGATCCTGTTCCTCGACCTCGTACGTCTCGCGGAACACGATCGCCGAGGCGGCGAGCGCGACGAGCACGCAGACCGCTGCGAACACCATCAGCCCGAGCTGGACCGCGTCATGCGGAATCCCCCAGCGGCCGCTCGCCGGATTGCAGACCGCCTGCGACGAACCGATCCCCGCGAGGAACTCGGCGAACCAGACCGGTCCGCCGACGAGGAAGCCGACCCACTGCAGGAGAGAGAGGCGGCGGACGCTCATCGCGCAAAGGCCGGCGAGGTGACGGTGAGCGTGACCACGATCGTGAGGACGATGACGGCGTACCAGTACAAGGCGATTGCGCGGACGGCCCTCGCCCGAAACTCCGTCATCCCGAAGAGCAGCTTCCAGAGGATCCAGGCGTCGAGCAGCAGGCCCACCGCGACGTGGCCGTGGTCTGCTCCGAGCAGGGTGTAGTAGATCGAGCCGTATGCGTGCTGCTGCGGCGTGAAGTGGTGAAGGTCGTCCTGGAAGTCGCTGACCTCCATCGCGAAGTAGCCCGACTGCACGAACAGTGCGAGCAGCAGCCACCGCCGCGGCGTCGTGGAACGGGCCGCCATCCACATCGGGAAGGCGGTCAGCATCAGCACGCCGAGCAGGACGAGAGGCACGACGATCTTCGGTTCCGGCGTCCCCGCGGGCGGCCACGGGTTGTTCTTGAACCGGAGGTAGAAGTACGAGCCGACCATCATCGCGAACAGCGCTGCCTCGGTCGCGATGAGCATCGCGATCCCCCAGACGCCGAGTGGGAAGCGCTCGCGCGCACGTGCGTCGACGCTCACATCAACCATGCTCCTGCGGCTCCTTCCCATGCCACCCCAGCAGCGTCAGCGCCAGGACCACCGCGAAGATCGCCGCGAACAGGTAGTGCGTGATCACGAGCATCGCGAAGAGCAGGGACAGCGCGAGCGCGAGCAGGATCGGCCAGGGCGACGAGTGCGGCATGTCGACGATCTCGCTCGTCCAACCGTCGATGAGCGAGGAGACGTGTTGCTCGTGCCCGCGCTCGAGCGTGCCGACACCTGCCGTCAGGCGATGGCCGTCGCGCTCGCGGTCCTCCGCGTCCCAGTTCGCGTACGCGCTCGACACCGTCGGGATGACGGCGAAGTTGTACTCGGGCGGCGGCGACGGCACGCTCCACTCGAGCGTCGGCCCGTGCCACGGATCGGGGCCGGCAGGAGGGCCGCGGAAGTAGGAGACGACGAGGTTCGTGAACAGCGCCAGGATCCCCACCGCCGTGATGTAGCCGCCGATCGACTCGATCACGTTGTAGGACGTCCACCCCATGTCACCCGGATACGTGTAGACGCGCCGCGGCATCCCGAGCAGCCCGACGATGTGCATCGGGAAGAACAGGAGATTCGTCCCGGCGAAGATGATCCAGAACGAGATCTGGCCCGGTCGCTCGAAGTACAGCTTGCCGGTGACCTTCGGGAACCAGTAGTACATGCCGCCGAAGATCGGGAAGACCGCCGCTCCGAAGATGATGTAGTGGAAGTGCGCGACGACGAAGTACGTGTCGGTCGTCTGCTGGTCGAACGGGATCGCGAGGAACATGATCCCGGTCAGCCCGCCGGCCACGAACATGACGATGAAGCCGATGATGAACAGCAGCGGCGTCTTGAACTTCGGACGCCCCGAATAGATGCTCATGCACCACGCGAACACCTGAATCGTCGACGGGATCACGACCATCGACGTCGCGCCGGCGAAGAAGATGAGCGTCGTCGACGGCAATCCGGTCGCGAACATGTGGTGCGCCCACACGCCGAAGCCGATGAAGACGACGAGCAGCTCGGCAATCGCGACGAGTGGGAACGCAATCATCTTGCGCCGCGTGAACGCGGGGATGATCTCGGTCGCGATCCCGAAGGCGGGAACGATGAGGATGTACACCTCGGGATGCCCGAAGAACCAGAACAGGTGCTGCCACAGGAACGACGAGCCCCCGTGGGCGACGTCGAAGAAGTGGAAGCCGAGGTTGCGCTGCAGGAAGAGGAAGATCAGGTCGACGCTCAGCGACGGCAGCGCGAAGATCAACCCGAAGGAGGCCGCGAGGAACGCGAAGCAGAAGAGCGGCATCCGGTTGAACGACATGCCCGGGGCGCGCAGCTTGAGGATGGTCACGATCAGGTTCGCGGCCGTCAGCGTCGACGCGATCGAGTTGAAGGCGAGCCCGACCGTGTAGAACTCGATGTTCCGCGACGGGTCGTGTAGACGGTCGGCGAGCGGCACGTAGTTGAACCAGCCGGCATCGGGGCCGAAGCCGCTGAACAGGCCGATGTAGAGGAAGATCCCCGACGCGAGGAAGATCCAGAAGCTCAGCGCGTTCATGCGCGGGAACGCCATGTCGCGCGCGCCGATCATCAGCGGCACGAGGTAGTTGCCGAACGCGCCGGTGGTCATCGGGATGATGAACCAGAAGATCATCGTCATCCCGTGCACGGTGAACAGCTGGTCGAAGGTCTCGGGGCCGACGAGGTCGTTGTTGGGCTGGATCAGCTGCGAGCGCATGATCAGCGCCTCGACGCCGCCCGCTCCGAAGAAGACGAGCGTCGTCCAGAAGTAGAGAAGGCCGACGCGCTTGTGGTCTGTCGTCGTCAGCCAGCCGAGGACGCCGGGACGCTCCGCCCACTGCCGCTCGAGCCTGTCGACCCGTTCCGCGACGCTCGTCACTTCAGGCTCTCGAGGTAGCGCGTCAACTGGCGCACCTGTGCGCTCGTCAGGTTGAGGTCGGGCATCAGGCTGCCCGGCTTCACCTGTTGCGGGTTGCGCAGCCACTCCGCCAGATGGGCCGGCGTGTTCGGGATCGTCAGCGCCGCGAGCGACGTCCGCGAGCCGACGTGCGTGAGGTCGGGACCGACGTGGGAATGCGCGGGCGTGCCTTGGATTGCGTGGCACGAGCTGCACTTGTCGTCGAAGAGCGCGTTGAAGCGCTTCGCCGGTCGCGCCTGCGCGCGCAGCCATCTCGCGAACCGGGCGGGCGGATCGGCGAAGACGTAGAACCCCATGTGCGCGTGCTGCAGTCCGCAGAACTCCGCGCACTGTCCGCGGTACCGCCCGGGCTTGTCGGCGTACAGCTCGACCCGGTTGACCTGATCGGGGAAGACATCGATCTTCCGGTTCAGCTGCGGCACCCAGAAGCTGTGGATGACGTCGTCGCTGTGCACCGAGACGATCACGTGTGTGCGAACCGGGATGTGGATCTCGTTCGCTGTGACGACGCTGCTGCCCGGGTAGCGAACCTCCCACCAGAACTGGTGGCTGATCACGCGCACGTCCAGGTCGTTGGTCGCCGCCGCCGCGGCGGGCGGCGACGTGCCGCGGATGAGAAAGATGTCCGAGTACGCGAAGAGCGCCGCGAGCACGAGAATCGGCGTGACGATGCCGAGGGCGATCACCGTGATCGTCCCGGGCCGGTCTGCGCCTTCCACGCCCCGCTTGAACCACGCGGCCACGAGGATCGCGACGATCACACCGAGGCCGACGACGGAGCCGCCGAGCATGATCCACCAGATCGTTGCGATCCCGTGCGCCGGCGGGCTGTCGGGGCGGAGCGCGTCCTGCTTCGACCCGCAGCCGGCCGCGAGGAGCGCGAACGGCAGCAGTGTCAGGAGACGCGCCCCCGGTAACCATCTTCCCGACGATTTCACGGTCGGCAACGGGGCTACCCGCGGCCGACCGGGTAAAACGAATCGTGTTACGATGATTCAGATCGCGATCACCCTCCTCGCCGCCGTGCTCTATGCGGCCGCGGCAAGCCGCGTGAAGCGCAGGCGAGGTGACCTCGACGCAGCACGCGCGGCCTCCTACGGGGTGGGGGTCGCGCTGCTGGTCGTCGCGACGGTCGCGCCGCTCGAGGGCTCCTTCGCCGCGCACATGTCGCAGCATTTGCTCATCGGCGATCTGGCGCCGCTCTTCATGGTGCTCGGGCTGAACGGGCCGCTGCTGCGTCCGGCGCTCGCGCTACGACCCATACGCGCGCTGCGCGTGCTCGCGCATCCGCTCGTCGCGCTGCCGCTATGGGCAGTGAACCTCTGCGTGTGGCATCTCTCGATCTTGTTCGACGCGGCGCTGCGACACGAGCCGCTCCATGCGCTGCAGCATCTCTGCTTCTTCGTCTGCGGGGCGCTGCTCTGGTCCGCGCTGTTCGAGCTGCTGCCGGGGCCGCGATGGTTCCGGACGCCGCACCGGATCGCCTACCTCGGCGTGATGTGGCTCGTGTCGCTCTCGCTGTCGCAGATCTTCATCTGGTCGTCACATCCGTACTACACGTACAAGTCGCTCGGCGACCAGCGCGCCGGCGGCGGGATCATGCTGCTCGAAGGCTCCGTGGTGATGGTCAGCGTGCTCGCGTGGCTGCTCTGGTGCGAGCTCCGCTCAGCGCCCGAGGACGCCGACGTCGTAGCCCTTCCGCTTTAGGTCGGCGACGGCCGCGTCGAAGCCCCGGAAGCCGGCGCCCTTCCGGAACACCGCGCCGTCCCGGCGGAATGCCGTTCGGTCGCCCTGCGCGATGTCGCGCACGAGCTTCCCGAGGATCGTGTCGGCGAAGCGAAAGCCGGTCAGGATCGTTCGGCGGTCGGCCTCCGCATCCGGCGGCGCCGGCACCGACGCGAGATCGAGCGTCGCGGCATGCACCTTCTTGTGCGCCGAGCGCAGCTGCGCCGTGGTCGTCATGGTCGAGCAGCACTGGGCGACGAGCAGCGCGTCCGCCTTGAGATGCCGCTCGAACCGCGCGCGTGCGCCGTTCCCCCCGCAGGCGGCGACGAGCAGGACGACGGCGAGTGCGGCAGCTCCGATGCGCACGTCGGTAGTCTGATCGCACCGGGGTGCCGCGCCCAAACGCGGCTGAGATCACACCCGTCGAACCTGATCCGGCTCGTACCGGCGAAGGGAGTGAAGTCGTTTGTCGGAGAGAACGCCGTCCTGGGGCATCGAGCCGGTTCCGGAGCGCCTGCGCCGCTTCGGCGCGCTCGACAATGCGATGCTGTGGAGCAGCCTCGGCCTGAGCCTGCTCGTGCTCGTCGCCGGCACGGTGCTGGTGCCCGCGCTCTCCCTGCGCGCCGCGCTGCTCGCGATCGTCGTCGGCGGAATCTTCGGAAACGTCTTGCTCGGGCTCGCTGCGCTGCTCGGCGCCGAAGCACGCGTGCCGGCGATGGTGCTGCTCCGCGCGCCGCTCGGCCGGGCCGGGTCCTGGCTGCCGACCGCGCTCAACGTGCTGCAGAACGTCGGGTGGACGGTGTTCGAGGTGCTCGTGATCGCCACCGCGGCGCATGCGCTCGTGCAGGGGCCGATGTGGGTCTGGAAGCTCGTGGCCGCCGGAGCCGCGACCGCGCTCGCACTCGTCGGCCCGATCGGCTTCGTGCGCGAGTGGGTGCGACGCTTCGCGCTCTGGGTCGTCCTCGCGTCGCTCGCGTACCTCACGTGGTGGGCGCTCCACGACGCAAACCTGAGCGCGCTCTGGTCGCGTCCGGGCAAGGGCGGGTTCCCGACGTTCTGGCAGGGCGTCGACCTGATGATCGCGATGCCCGTCTCGTGGCTGCCGCTCGCCGCGGACTACACGCGGTTCTCGCGCCGCGGGCGCAGCGCGTTCTGGGGGACGACCGTCGGCTACTTCATCCCGAACGTCTGGCTCTACGCGCTCGGTGCGATCCTCCTGTTGACGCGCGGGTTGAGCGACGCGCCGTCTGTGCTGACCGCGATCGCTGCGGGCGGCGCCGCGGCTGCGATCGCGCTCCTCGCGCTCGGCGTCGACGAGACGAAGGAGCCGTTCGCGAACATCTATTCCGCGGCGGTCTCCCTGCAGAACGTCCTGCCGCGCGTGCCGCAGCGGGCGTTGATCGTGATCGTGGCTGCGGTCGCGACGGCCGGAACGTTCGTCATCGACCTCGTCCAGTACGCGAGCTTCCTGCTTCTCCTCGGCTCCTTCTTCGTGCCGCTCTTCGGGGTCCTGCTCGCCCAGTGGCTCGTCGGCGCCCGCGACCCATTCGCGGCCCGCGAGGTGCGCGCCGGCCAGATCCTCGCGTGGCTCGCAGGCTTCGGGCTCTACCAGTGGCTCTCGCCCTCCGGTCCAGGCTGGTGGACGCGCCTCGTCGACGTGACCCATCCGGCGATCGGCGGCTCGCTCCCGAGCTTCGCGGCTGCGTTCCTGCTCAGCATTGCGCTTACGCTTCCGGCCCGTGCGGCCGCTCGGCGTCATCGGGCATCTCTCGCGTGACGTCGTCGCGGGCGGAAGCCCGCGCATCGGCGGCGGCCCGTGGCATGCGGCGCGTGCGCTCCGCATGCTCGGGCACGACGCGTTCCTGTTCGCGAAATGCGGCGAGCGGGACTTCGGCCGCCGCCTCGCCGCGCTCGGCCTTCCGGTCTCGGTCACCGTCGCCGGCGAGACGACGGCGTTCGAGTTCTCGTACGAGGGGAGCGTCCGCACCATGAGCGTCGGCGCGATCGGCGAGCCGTGGACGATCGAGGACCTGCCCCAGAACGTCTTGCGCCGGGTCGGCTGGCTGCAGGTGGCGCCGCTGCTGCACGGCGACTTCGACGCCGACGCGTTCGAATGGCTGGCGCGGGAGCGGCGGATCCTCTTCGACGGCCAGGGGCTCGTGCGGCGCCGCGAGCTCGGCCCGCTGGAGCTCGACGGCTCGCTCGACCACGGCGTGCTGCGGCACGTCTCGGTGCTGAAGCTCGCCGTCGAGGAGGCCGAGGCGATCGGCGACCCGCGAGAGCTCGGCGTGCCGGAGGTGCTCGTCACCCGCGGCGCGAGCGGCTGCGACGTCGTCACACGGGACGGCGTCGAGCACGTGCCGGCGCGCGACACCGGACGCGACCCGACCGGCGCGGGGGACGCGTTCGGCGCGGCGTATCTCGCGTCGCGTGCGGAGGGGCACGCGCCGGTCTCGGCCGCGCGCCGAGCGACCGCGGTCGTGGCGGCGGTGCTGTGATCGCAGCAGTCGCCACCGTGGAGGGCGTCGTACTCGTCGACGTCGAGAACGAGGAGCCGCTGGGCGGCGGCACGGAGTTGCCCAGCGCCGATGTCCCCCATGTCGATCTGCCGCGCGTCGTCGCGGCTGCACGCGCCGGGGCGACGATCGCCTGCGTCGTCGAACGACGGCCTCCGCTCGCGATCTCCCGCGACGGCGGCGCAACGTGGACGGAAGCGGGCGGCGGCCTGCCTGCGGGCTTCGCGATCGCGATCGCCGAAGACGAGCCCGACCGGATGCTCTACGCGGCGCGCAACCGGCTCTACCTGTCGACCAACGGCGGCGTCTTCTGGCGCTCGCTTCCGTTCGAGCTGCCCGACATCGAAGGAATCGCCTGGCTCGACTAGAACTCTGCGGTCAGTGCGACCGTCGGGCCATTGGCCGGCCTAGAGACCGCGGCCACCCTTCGCTTCGAGCCCGCCGTGCGCGTGAGGCGACTTTCCCGCGCGGAAGAAGGTGACCACGCTGCCCTTGCTCTCTCCGCCTCGTATCGCGGCGAGCGCGTCATCTCGATCGGCTTCGGCGACCTCGAGTCCGTCCGGCAAGGCCCCGCCGCGCGCGTCGTCCGCGAGGCCTGTTGGTTGCTGAAGCCGTGGGGGCGCGAGGGTCGGATCGAGCTGCGCGCACTGCGGCGTCCGGTGCGACGCGCATTGCTCGAATGCCTCGACGACGACGACGTGACCCTCGTCGCCGCGGCGCGCCGCAAGCTCGTGCTGCTGCCGGCGCCGAGCGAGCGCGAAAAGCTCGAGTCGAAGTTGACGCCCACGCGACGGAAGATGCTCCGCCTCGGCGAGCGCGACGGTGAACGCTGCGTCTGGTGCAGCACGCCGATCTCGTACCGCAGCATCCATGCGACGCTCGACCACATCCGCTGCCGCTCGCACGGCGGCGCCGATGCGTTGGACAACCTCGTTCTCTCGTGCGCCTCGTGCAACCACCGGCGCGCGAACGCGCCGGCGTCGTCGTGGTTCGAGGATTGCCTGACGGCGGGTCAGGACGTGGACGTGGACGCGGTGCTGCGCGCGATCGCGCGCTCCCACTCCCACCACGGAAACGCGCTGCGCCGCGCCGCCTGAGCCTCCTAGATCTGAAACTCGCCGCGCGCGACGATCACCGCGCATCCGGCGACCTCGATGTGCTCCGGCGAATGTGCGACCGCGTAGAGCACCGACCGGCGCAGGATCTCTTCGCCTTGGACGATCTCGATCTCGTCGCCGAACGCGATGCGTTCGTGCCGCGCGAGATGGAGCGCGAGCGGGCCGGCCGCCGAACCGGTGGCCGGATCCTCGGCGATGCCGAGCCCAGGGCCGAACATTCGACTCTTCACCTTCGTCCCCTCGGCGGCGAAGCAGTTGAAGCCGTAGGTGCCGAGGCGCAGCAGCGCCGCCTGATCCGGATCGAGCGCCGCGACGTCGTCGCGTGACGCGAGCGCGACGAACACGTGTGGAACGCCGTTGTCGTACACCTCGACCGGCAGCTGCGACTCGACGCCGCCGAGGGCGGCGAGCAGAGCGGGGGCCTGCGGGAACGGCTGCACGGTCGGAGCGGGCTGCCGCATGCGGGCGGAGACGATGCGCGCGCCCTCGCGCTCGAGCTCGAGCGCGATCGTCCCGCGCTGCGTCTCGAGCTTGATCTCGATCAGCTGCAGCGGACCGCCGAGCACGATCGCGGTGCCGAGCACGGGATGGCCCGCGAACGGCAGTTCGAGCGAGGGCGTGAAGATGCGGAGGCGGACATGTCCGTCGGCCTCGGGCGGATAGACGTAGACCGTCTCGGAGAGGTTCGTCTCGCGCGCGAGCCGCTGCAGCTCGTGCTCCGGGATCTCGCGCGCGTCGGTGAAGACGGCGACCTGGTTGCCCTGGAGCGGCGTGTCCGTGAACACGTCCGCGATCGCGTAGCGAAAGCGCGCCATCCCCCCAGCGTAAAGAGTCGGTTAAGTCGGATTCCGAACCTTTTTTCTCGGGAAGTCGTTTATCAATCGAAACCGAGAAAACTCCAAGGAGGGCTCGATGATCCGGAAAACGTTCCCGCGCCTGTTGGGCGCGGCAGCCGCCGTCGTGCTGCTGGTGGTCGCGCTGACCGCAATCGCCGGCACCGGCTTGGCGGCGCCGACAGCCGCTCAGGCGAACTACGCGCCGACGAATTCGGCGGCGCCGACGATCAGTGGGACGCCGCAGGTCGGTCAGACCCTGACCGCCAACTCCGGCACGTGGAACAGCAGCACGACGCCGACGTTCTCGTACCAGTGGGAGCGCTGCGACACGGCGGGTAACAACTGCGCCGCGATCGCCGGTGCGACTGGGCAGACGTACACCGTGCAGTCGGCCGATGCAAACTCGACGCTCCGCGTCGTCGTCACGGCGACGAGCTCGAGCGGCTCGGGCTCGGCCACCTCTGCGCAGACCGCCGTCGTCTCGCAGCCCGGCCCCGCCGGTGTCATCAAGACGACGCAGGGCCAAACGTCGGTTCCGGCCTCGAGCGTGAACCTGCCGGAGCGCATGATCATCAACGGCATCTCGCCGGGCGTGATCCACAGCAAGCGCCCGTTCGTCGAGCGCGTCCACGTCGTGGACACGCGCGGCTTCGTCGTCCGTGATGCGCTCGTGAAGATCACGGGCCTCCCGTACTCCTGGGCGCGCTCCGGCGCCGAGGTCCGCACGGACGTCAACGGCTGGGCGACCGTGACGGTCGTTCCGACCCGCAACATGCCGGCCCGTCGCGGAACGTCACTCGTGATGTTCGTCCGCGCACGCGCCGAGGGACAGTCCCTGCTCGCCGGCTCCTCCACCCGCCGGCTCGTGCAGGTCACGCTCCGCTAGCAGCAGCGAACGGGTTCAGCTGCGCCGCCCTCGCCTCGGCGAGGCGGCGCAGCCGGCCCGACTCCACGCTCGCAAGCCGCTGCCAGAGCAACCAGTCGGCGGGGTCGAGCGCGACTGCGCGCCGGTAGGCGCCGGCGTCGTGCGTGACGTCGCCGATCACGAGCCACGGCTGCGGCGAGTACGGCTGCCAGCGCAGGGCGGCACGCGCGTCCGACTCTGCCGTGACGAAGTCGCCGCGCTGCGCGGCAGCCTGCGCCGCGGACAGTCGGCTGTTGCCCGCGTATGCGAGCAGCCCTGCCACAGCGAGCGCGGCAGCCATGGGAATGACGACGCGTGCGCGGAGCGGCCGCGGACGCACATCCGTGACGGCGAGAGCGGCGACGACGATCGCCGGGACCGTGACCGCAGCGAGCTCCCAGTCGAAGTCCACGGTCACACCGACGGCATACACCGCGACGCCGGCCGCGAGCTCCGGCCGGCGCGCCGTCGCAAGGGGAATCGCGAGCACCGCGAGCACGAGCGCCAGGCCGAGCGGGCCGAGCTCCGCGAGGGTCTCGACGTAGAGCGAATGCGCCTCTTCGGTCTGCTGCGGCACGTCGCGCTCGCGAACCCACCAATCGACGAACGTTCCGGCACCGCCGCCGAGCACGGGGTGCGCCTCCGCTTCGCGCGCGGCGGCGCGCCAGTAGTGATCGCGCTCGTGTCCGCCGACGACGAACGGCGAGGCGAGGAGCGCGGCGATCGCGAGCGGGACGACGACGAGGCGCAGGCGCGGGATCGAGAAGACGATCGCCCCGGCGACCAGCGCCACCTCGGCGCCGAGGCTGTGCTGACGGACCAGCGCCGCGACGAGCGGCACGGAGCCGAGCCAGGCCCACCGCGGTAGCGACGGCAACAGCACGAGCCCGAGCGCACAGAAGAGCGCGACCGCATTCGCGTAGCCGATCGGCGTCGTGCCGCCGGCGACGAGGTTCCAGCAGGCGACGACGACCGTGGCGCCTGCGACCGCACCGCGCGCGCCGAGCGGACGGCAGAGCACGACGGCGGTCGCGACGACCGCATAGAGCGTGACGCGCTGCGCCTCCTCGAGCGCCGACGCGGGCGAGGCCGACCAGAGCCACGAGGCAGCCGTCCACGCTGCGAACGCCGCGATTGCGGAGAGGAAGAGCGCGCCGTCGCGTCCCGGCCGGCGCAGCCGCACGAACGGCGCCAGCACGGCGATGCCGACGAGTGCGCGATCCCACGAGAGCGGGCGGAAACCGCCGTCGTCGCCTGCGAGACCGACAACGAGGGCGAAGAGCGCTACGCCTGCAAGTCGTGCGTCGACAACCGCTCCGTCAACAGCCGCCGGAAGCGGCCTGCGTCTCCGTCCACCCATTGCCTGCACAGCGTGTACCCCGACGAGTAGGAGCTGATGTATCCACGCCAGGTCGGGTGCGTGAGGAACTCGATCGACTTCTCCGCCTGCTCGCGCGGCGCCAGCTGCCAGCGCACGAGATAGTCGATCACGTCGTTCTCGGACGCGCCGTCCAGATGCAGGAGGCGCGCCGCGTTCACCGACACGCCGCGCAGATCCTCGCGAGCCGAGCGCACCGCGTCCGAGGTTGCGGCGTCGTAGTCGATGCCGAGGTCCTCGTAGACCACCGGCGCAACCTCGTGCGCGCCGACGATCTCGGGAGCGAGCATCGCGATCCCCTCGCTGATCACGGCCTGCGGCGTTCCCGTGAGCTGCAGCGTCTCCTCGAGCCGTCCCTCGCCGTCCACGAGGAGCGCTTCCTTCCAGGCGTGCTCCGCATGGTGCCCCGGATAGATCTCGTGCGCGACGAGGCCGCCGAGCCCGTGCGCGTGCACCGGGAGATCCGTGTTGACGACGACGCGACTGCGGCGGCCGCCGAGGTAGTAGTTGAAGCCCGACCAGGGCTCGTCGCTGACGAGCTCGACCTCCGCCGCCTCGCCGTCCGGCAGGCCGACGAGCTCGCGCGTCCGCGCCCGCAGGAGCTCCTGGAAACGCCCGACCGCCTCGAGGATCCGGTCGGGCGGCAGGACCTGCGTCTCCTCCCACGCGCGGAACCGGTCACCGAGGTCGCCGCTCCCGCGCAGCACCGCGTCGAGCCGTTCGTGCGAGGCGGCGAACACCGACTCGTCCGTGTGCTCGGGACGCACGCCGTAACAGCGCGTCACCTCGTCCTCCCAGGAGATCTCCTCACCGGCAAGTCGCCGCGCGGTCGTCTCGCAGCCGGCGAGCTGTGCGAGCAGCCAGGCATCGTCCGTCTCGCCCGCGAGCCGCTCTGCGTCCGCAGCGAGCGTCGCCGGCTCGACGAGGCCCTCGCGCTCTGCCTGCTCGGCGAGCTCGGCCGGGCCGTAGTAGGCGTCGACGAAGCCGTCGACGTGCCGGCCGAGTCGCAGGCCTAGGAGCAGATAGTCGTCGAGCACGAGCGGATTATCCTGGCGAGGTGCGCCTCGTGATCGTTCGACACGCCGAGGCGGTGGCCGGGCAGCCCGACGAGCTGCGCCCGCTGACCGCCGGGGGCCGCGCGCAGGCGCGCGAACTCGGCCGGCGGCTGCGCGCGGACGGGGTCGAGCCGGATGCCGTCGTCTCGAGCCCACTGCTGCGCGCCCGCGAGACGGCGAGCGCGCTCGGTCTCGGTGAGCCCGAGATCGACGAGCGGCTCGCGCCGGGCGCCACACCCGAGGACGTCCGCTCGGTGGCCGAGGCGTACGGCGGCACCGTCGTCCTCGTCGGCCACCAGCCGGACTGCGGCCGGGCCGCCGCCGTCCTCGGCGACGGGACCGAGCCGCCGTTCCCGCCCTGCGGGCACGCAACGCTGGACCTCCCGTGAGCGCGATCTCCGTCCGCGGGCTGCGCAAGTCCTACGGCGCGTTGGAAGCCGTGCGCGGCGTCGACTTCGAGATCGAGGCCGGCGAGGTGTTCGGCCTGCTCGGGCCGAACGGCGCCGGCAAGACGACGACGGTGGAGATCCTCGAGGGGTATCGCGCACGCGACGCGGGCGAGGTGACGGTGCTCGGCCACGACCCGCAGCACCCGGGCGCGGAGTTCCGGCAGCGGATCGGCGTCGTGCTGCAGCAATCGGATTTGTGGCCCAACCTGACGGTGCAGGAGGTGCACCGCGCGTTCGCCGGGTACTACGAGCACGCGCGCGACGTCGACGAGGTGATCGAGCTCGTCGGCTTGAACGAGAAGCGCGACTCGCGCGTGAAGCAGCTGTCCGGCGGACAGAAGCGACGACTCGATCTCGGCGTCGCTCTCGTCGGCGATCCCGATCTGATCTTCCTCGACGAGCCGACGACGGGTTTCGACCCGGCGGCGCGGCGCGCGGCCTGGGAGATGATCCGGTCGCTGCGCTCGCTCGGCAAGACCGTCCTGTTGACGACGCACTACCTCGACGAGGCCGAGCAGCTCGCAGACCGAGTCGCCGTCATGCGTGACGGCGAGATCGTTCGCATCGGCACCCCGCGCGAGCTGACGAGCGCCGAGCTGCAGGTCGAGATCCGCTACCGCCTCAACGGCGAAGAGGTGCTCGTGCGCACGAGCGAGCCGACGCGTGTCCTGCACGAGCTCACGTCGGAGGCCTTGGCGCGAGGCGAAGAGATCGAGCGGCTCGAGGTCCGGCGGCCGACACTCGAAGACGTCTACCTCGCGGTGCTCGACGAATGAGGCTGTTCCTGCACCAGCTCCGCACGGAACAGCTGCTCTACTGGCGCTCGCGGGAGTCGGCCGTCTTCACGTTCATCTTCCCGCTGCTGCTGTTCGTGCTGCTCGGCTCGGTCTATTCGGGTCACATCTACGGCGTCAAGGCATCGCAGGCCCTGCTCTCCGCGCTGCTCTGCTACGGCTGCGTGATGGTGGCGTTCGCGGGGCTCGCGATCACGCTCGTCATTCGCCGCGAACAAGCGCTGCTGAAGCGTCTGCGCGCGACGCCGCTACCGCCCGCGACGTTCGTGGCGTCGCTGCTCGCGTCGACGCTGATCGTCTACGCGATCGAGGTGGTGGCGATGTTCCTGCTCGGGCGCGCAGTCTTCGGGACGCCGTTCCCCGCCAGGATCGGCTCGATCGCGCTCATCATCGTCCTCGGCGTCGCAGCCTTCGCCGCGCTCGGGCTCGCGCTGTCCGGGTTCGTGCGCTCGGCGGAAGGCTCGTCCGCGGTGATCAACCTGATCGTCCTGCCGATGGCCTTCCTGACCGGCGCGTTCGGACCGACTCAGCACTTCCCGGCCTTCCTCCGCGACATCGGCGACGTGCTGCCGCTGAAATACCTCGTCGACCTGATGAACGCCGTCTATCTCCATCACCACACGATCTGGTCGAAACCCCTGGCGTTGGGCGTCCTCGCCGCCTGGGGCGTAGCCGGTCTCGTCCTTGCCGCGTTGAAGTTCCGATGGGAGCCGACAGCGTCATGACCGAGCTCGTGTTCCGTGCGGAGCCTCCGGCTCCCCCGGCGCTCGAGGTGCGCGTCAATTTCGGCGTCTTCGCCGGCCGGAACGCGACCCAGGCGGAGATCGACGACCTGGCGCGCGCCCTGCACGAGGAGGTCGACTCGTTCGCGATCCTCGCGGAGGAGCGCCACGAGTTCGGCGGCGAGGTCGAGACGGCAGTGCGGCAGATAGTGATCGAGATCCCGACCGACCGGGACGGGCTCGAGGAGCGCGTGCTCCAGATCGCCGACCGGTGGGCGACCGCGTGCATCCACGCGCGGAGCGACCTCGGCGAGCTTGGCTCCGAGCTCTAGCGAATACCGGCGGCGCTGAGCGCGAACTTCGTCAGCGACGAGGGCATCCTCCGCGCCTGCTTGACCGTGTCCCGCAATGCGCCGGCGAAGTCCGCGAGATCGTCGTCGGTGAGGACGAACGGCGGCAGGATCCGCACGACCGCCATATCGTGGCCGGCGACCTGCGTGAGGATGCGGTGCTCCGTGAAGAGCGGGACCACCACGAGCTGCGCGAACAGGCCGCGCTGCGCGCGATCGAGCATGCGATACATGCGGCTGTCGCCCTCGAACTCGATCGCCCACATCAATCCCTTCCCGCGCACGTCCTTGACGACGTCGAACTCGTCGGCAAGCGGACGCGTGAGCTCGAGCAGCTTCTCGCCGAGCCGGGCAGAGCGGACGACGAGGTCGTGCTCGTCGAGCTCGTGCAACATCGCGAGCCCGGCGACCATCGCGAGCTCGTTCGGCGCGAAGGTCGACCCGTGCGAGAGCGCGTGCGGCATCGAGTCGAACACCGCTTCGTGCACCGCCCGCGCCATGAGCAGCGCCCCGACCGGGACGTATCCGCCGGAGAGCGACTTCGCGACGGTGACGAGGTCGGGCTCGAGCCCCCAGTGCTCGAAGGCGAACATCGTGCCGGTGCGGCCGAAGCCCGTCATCACCTCGTCGACGCAGAACAGCGTCCCGTAGCGGCGACAGAGCTCCTGCACGCCGGGGAGGTAGCCGGACGGCGGCAGGTTGATGCCCTTCCCCTGGATCGGCTCGACGATGAAGACGGCGACGTCCTCTCGGCGCAGCTCTTGCTCGAGCGCATCGAGATCGCCGAAGGGCACCTGGTCGAAATCGGGCAGCAGGGGCTGGAAGCGCCGCGTGAACTCGCCGTTGCCGTTGGCGCTCAGCGAGCCGAGCGTCAGCCCGTGGAAGCCGTGGTCGGCCGAGATGACCCGCGTGCGCTTCGTCGCTGCGCGCCCGAGCTTGATCGCTGCCTCGTTCGCCTCGGTTCCGGAGTTCGTGAACAGGCAGCGCTCGATGCGCGGCGGAGTGCGCTGCAACAGTTCGTTCGCGAGCAATCCGGGCAGCGCCGTCACGCCCATCGCGAGCATCCCCGGCGTGTCGAGCTCGAGAGCCTCGATCAACGCCGCCCGCACGTTCCGGTTGTTGCGACCGACGTTGTACATCCCGAAGCCGCCGAGCAGGTCGAGATAGGAATTGCCGTCGGCGTCGTAGATGTGCGCGCCCTCGCCGCGCACCCACTTGCGGTCGAAGCCGATCGTGCGCAGAACGCGGACGAACTGCGGATTGATCGTCTTCGCCCAGAGCTCGTGCTCGTCGCCCGCGTTTGCGATCAGCTCGCGCAGCTCCATGCGGAGAGGGTATCTAGGCGATCGCGGCGCGGATCGAAAGCTCAGGCCCCTCGAAGCAGACGTCGACGACCTTCGCAATCCGGCGGACGAGCGCGAGCGCAGCCGGGTTGTCCGACGACGTGAGCGCGGTGATCTCGGTGATGCCTGCCATGCGGGCGTCGGCGACGAGCTCGGCCGCGAGGGCGGCGCCGATGCCGCTGTGCTGGTACTCGTCGGCGACGGCGAACGCGATCTCGGCGCTGCCGCGGGAGGTCCGCGCCAGCCGCGCGATCGCCGCAGGGCGCGGGTCGCCGGCGACCCAGGCGACGAGCGCGTAGTGCGACTCGTCCATCCGCGCGAGCTCCTCGAGCTCCCGGTCCGGCAGGCACGGCTTCGGCCCGTTGAAGCGCAGGCGTCGCGATTCCGGCCCGAGGCGGCCGAAAACGGCGAGCACCGTCGCCGTGTCCCCGTTTCGCAGGGGCCGGACGACGAGCTGCGGGCCGCGCCTCGGAGTGATCAGCCGGGTCTGCACAGTCAGTTGGAAAAACCTACTAATGAGAGTTGGAAAAGTCAACCCTCTGTGGCACACTTCGTCGCGATGGAGGAGATCTACCCCCGCCCCTGCTCGATTGCGGGCGCACTGACCTTCCTCGGCGAGAAGTGGTCGTTCCTCGTCGTGCGGGAGCTGGCGCTCGGCGTCCACCGTTTCGACAAGATCGCGCGCAACACCGGCGCGCCGCGCGACATCCTCACGACGCGGCTGCGTCGGCTCGAGGCGGCAGGCGTGCTCGAGAAGCGGCAGTACCAGGAGCGCCCGCCGCGCTTCGAGTACGTCCTCACCGAGGCGGGCGACGAGCTGCGGCCGATCCTCCTCAGCCTTGCGCAGTGGGGCGACAAGTGGGCCGGCCCCGATCGCGTGACGATCTGGGAGCACGACTGCGGCGCCGAGCTCGAGGTCGAGCACACGTGTGCCGCGTGCGGCGGCGCGGTCACCGGCCGGAACGTGCGCGTGAAGCGCTACGTCTACCCGGCTACCGTTCCGGGGTAGCGCCCCCGTAGCTCAGTGGATAGAGCAGCGGTTTCCTAAACCGCGTGCACAAGTTCGATTCTTGTCGGGGGCATCGCGCAAAACGCGGCAAGACTGCCTGTTCTCCTTGATTCACGCCTTGAGCGCGAGATACATTGCCGTCCGATCTAGACCGCTAAAGTCCGGTCAACGCCAGGCGCGACTGTGGCGCGACTGTGGCGCAAAGCAAGGCCCCGCACCGCTGGAACGGTCGGTGGCGGTGCTCACGGCTCGCGGTAGTCGCTGAGCACCGCCACGAGGTTCTTGAGTCGTCGGTCGATGTAGAGCCTTGCTCGGGCGTGATTTGCGTTGAAGTCAAATTCGCCGGGTTCGACCGAGTCCGGCAATCCTGACATCTCATTCACGCGGTGGTAGTCAACGAGCGGCAGTACCTTCTTCAGCTCGCCGTCATCGCCATTGACGAGATCGCGCCACTCTGCATGAGCGGCGAGCCAGCGTTCCCAAGCGACGTCACTGGCGACGCGACGCTGGAAGAGTTGCTGTCCCTCATTGATCGCACGATTTAGTAGCCCGACGATCCTCGACCGCTCCGCTTGAAGTTCGGCGGCGATGTCCTCCGTGACAATCCTGAGCGCCTTCCCATAGCCACTCTCCCAGACGTCGCCGCGTTCCTCCCCGAGGGCATCGAGCGCGTCCCCTGCGAGGTCGTATGCGGCGTCGAGTCCATCCTCAGGGAGGACGCCGAGGGTTACGCCCTCCCCGGCCCGGGTTCGACGCATCTCGGTCGTTGAGTTGACGTGATACGCAGCTACGTAGGCTCGCTCAAGCTGCGTGTACAGACCTGGGTCTTGGACGGCAACGAGTTCGTCGTACTCATCCCACCGGAACGCGGGCAGCCTGAATCCGTCGCTGTAGTGGGGATGGGGCCTGGTCGACCGGACGATCTCGATCTTGTGTCGAATGTCCCGGAGTTCAGTGCCGAACTGGAGCTTTGCGGCCGCCAGACGCGCCAGCGCATCCATCGCACCCGTCGTCTCTAGTTCCGCTATCCGGATCTTCGCCTCCCCGAACTGCCGACGTAGATCCTCGGTCTCATCCCACTTCTTCTGGAAGGCATCGCGATGCGCCGTGTCCATTTCGACGAAAACGTCGTGCGCTCGCTTCCTTTCGGCCGCCGATTGTCTCCGGTCATGAAGAAGCTGGCTACGAAGCTCATTCCTCTGAACGAGAGGCGCCGTGACCCAGAGCCAGAGGTATGGCGCACCGAAGGCAGCTACAAAGCCGAGTAGGGCAGCGGCCGTCGTTATCCCGACCGAAGCTGTCTCGCGGTGGCCCCACGACAGGGCGAGCCCAATCGCGCCGGCGCTGATCGCGCACAACCCTGCCCACAAACCGAACCTGACCGTGCTCGTTGCGAGCTGGTGGAACTCCCGCTGTGCTCGCGACCGAGCGTGCTCGGAGTGGTTTGGCTCAACTGCCGGGCGACGAAGAAGCGGGCGGAGGAAGACCCCAAGCAACGGCCTCTCGCTCCATCGAACGAGGGTCCGAAGAACGGAGTCCACGATCGCCAGCGCCGCCAACGCCTCCTGTTCGCGGCCGGGTTGTTCGAGCGTCGTTCGCGGTTCACGCTCTTCCATGTAACGAGCGTAGCTTGACGATCTGCCCACATCGCTTGACGCAGAAAATGACGACGCGCCCACCCTGTTGCACAACCGTTGCGCCCCGTTGATTTGCAGGGACTTTAGTCCCGCGCCAGGTTACGCTAACCACGCCTCCGGCGAGGTCGTGGTCGCACGGACCTACTTTACGAGCGCGCTCCGCGCCCGAGCGGCCGCCGTCAACAGCTCACCAACGGTGTCACCTCCCAACTGCGACGTCATGCGGAACGTCCTCTCCGCGAACTCCTCGAGCGCCTTGCGACCGTCCTCGATGCGCCCCTGGCTGACCGCGTCCACAGCCGTATCGACCTTGGCGAGGAGTTCGGCGGGCAAGGCCGAGGCGCGAACAATCGTCAGTAGTTCAGCGAGTTCGTCAGCGCGCCGTTGCTCCAACTCTCCGATGAGTTCCTCACCCCGGCGAGGGAACAGTGGCATCCAGTCTGCTCCGCGAAAGCGTCCCGCCTTCCAAAGCGCGGTTAGGGTCCCGGTCGGCGTGTTGTGCGCCATGACGACGGTGCGTCGTGCATCTCCATAGCCGAGCGCAAAGGTCTGGCACCGCTCGCTTGTCCATTTCATGGGAGCTTCCACGTGCTTCGTGCTCAGGAGCAACGACTCGCCCACTTCATGCATGAAAGCGACGAGCCCATCGCTAACGTGACTTGGCGCGATGACGTCAAGCGTCGATCTCTCGACGAGCGCGTCCGCGCCACCCGCAAGTCCGTGTGCGTCGGCGAGTTTTGCGAAGCTTGCGAGCTCTGCCGCCTCTGCGTAGATGAATCGAAACTGCACAGCACGCTTTCGCAGCTCTTCGATCTGCTCTTCGCTGAGGGGCATGGCAAGGTCCTCGTCAAGCTCAACGGGCTCACCGAACCACGACTGAATAACTGATCGAGCCTGGCTACCTGAAATCAGTACGTCGTCGTAGAAGACGATGCGCTCGACTTGCTTGAGAGCTTCCCCTAGAGCAAGTACTGGCGGCGGGTCATCGTGGTCTCGAAAGAAGTAGGCGAGATGCGAAGCACTCTTCATGAGCCCATCCGTAAGGGGCACAAGCACGCACGGCGCTCCGTCTTCCTGCACGTAGTCGATGAACTCCTTGCCAAGCAAAGGACGGTCTAGGTAGTTGAGGTTCTCAAGTACTGACAGCATCGATGAGGCGTGAGCCTCTGGGAACTGATCAAGGAACGCCTCGATTCGCGCCTCCGACATGGCTGCGAGCGAGTAGGTCTGGAACCGCTTCGCGAGGGCTTCGATGCGGGCCGGCCGGTTACCGTGCCGGATATACCGCGACCTCGGTCGAAGCTTTCCCGCCGTTGCAAAGTACGCAGGGTCACGCTTCTCAAGCTCACGTTTGATCGCCTCGACACGCTCGTAATCAACCTTCGCGTTGTCGGCGGTAGCTCTGCCCATCGCCAGGCTGTACCGCCGATGCAGCACCACCTCGGTCGCGAGGTTCACAAGCTCAAGCTGACGATGGCTGCCTGTCGCGAAGACGAAGTAAGTCTCCGGAACATCGTGCGGGTGTGCTGCTGCCTCGGCCGAGAATGAACGACCAGGTCTCAGCTCCTTGCTCGGCAGGATCACCATGAATTGTGAGTCGTCTGGGCTCGGTCGCTCGGGCGGCGCGTCGACCCAAACGAGGGGAACCCCCTCCGAGGTGCCGAGAGTCTGCACCGCGTGTTCATACTCCTTGATGATCTCTGCCTGGAGGTCACGCCTCGTTGAAGCCACCGCCAGTTCTTGCTCGAGCGCGTCCCATGCCCGCTGTACGCTCGACTCAAGTCGTCCCTTTAGAGCTTCGGGCGCCTCCTCGACAAGGAAGCCGTATGAAAGAGCGGCGGCTCGCCGCGGAAGATTACGACGCTCGAGAAGTCGAACGAGATCGGCAATCTCTGGCAGTTCGGACGCCCCGAAGCTTCCAAACAGCGAGTCATCGTGTCTGAGGAGTTCGGCCGGATGGAGATCGATCTTCGCGAGAATCTCCATGGCTATCCGCTCCGCGGCACGCGTCTTGTGATGCAGATAGACGCGCTCAAACAGCATGTCCCGTGACACGGCGAGGTCATAAACGAGCCGGTGCCCCGTAAGATCTGTCCCTAGCACTAGCGCCTTGTCGCCGCGCGCCATCCTCGCGAGTACAACGTCTTCCACGTCGGCAGGTGAGTCGCGGACGAAATCGGCAGGCTCTGCGTGGACTGCCCGAAGCTTGTAGAGAAGCCTCTCAAGGTCAACGGCCACCGGCACGCCAGTTACGTAGCCGTCGCGAAACATGTAGTCCAGCTTGTCTGCGTCAATCACGTTTGACGTGATCTGGGCGATGAACGCGGAGTCGATGGTCGCGGGACGACCGACGATTGCTGTTGCTGCGATTCCGACTTCCTCCTCGTCGTAGCCAGCAGCTTGCAGCAGGCGAGTAAATGATGGCGTGCAGATCAACGCGAGCGAGAGCGTCTCGGCAAGGTGCGGCTGCGACACCTCCAGACACTCCGCAACGTCGGCCGAGAATTGTTCGATGTCATCGAGATGCTCTGATAGGTCGCCTTCCTCGGACGTGTAGTACCGCTCAGACACGTGCGAGAGCGGGAGGTGCCCCAGGTCGTGGACAAGACCCGCCAACCTGACCGTGCGTCGGTGACGAGCGAGCTCAGCGCGATGAGCCGGAGAGCGCAACTCAATCGCCCTAAGCATCCGATCCGCTTGATGCATCGATCCGATGCTGTGCTCGAACCGAGAGTAACCGCCCGTCGGATACGTGAGGTAGCCCAACCCGAGTTGGCGGATACGCCGCAGTCGTTGGAAAGGCGGACTATCAACGATTGCGACTTCGCTCGACTCGAGTCCGATCATCCCCCAGACGGCGTCCTTGACGGCCTTGGCCTCCGGATGCTCCGCGAGCAGATGCTGCGTGTACTCGTCGACTGATTCGCCTACGTGCGCTTCGATCCGGTCGACGAGCCTCTTGAACGCCTCGGCCGCGAGCAGCGTGTCAAGCGGCTCCAAGGCGGCGGAAACTTAGGCGACGTCGCGGTGTGCGTTGAGCAACGAGTCCGGCGCGTCTGACGTGAGATACGTATTCGCCAGTTCGAGAAACAACTCGCGCTCGTCAGCGTCGAACTGCCCAAGGATCTCCTCAGCGCGTCTCTTGTCCATGACCAGCGAGACACCCGGATAGTGCGGGTTGTGAGCGCCGAGGTCGCCCTTCTGGAGTTTGATCAACGCCTGATCGAACTCCTTGTAGCGAGCGTTGTACGGATTCGGAACGAGCGCACGAGGCATCTTCGCGCTGCCGGCTCGGTGGCGAGTCCGCTCAGTCTTCAGTTGCGTCACGACGCGCTTGAACCGAACGTGATGTCGGTCAAACCGCGTGTCGACAAAGTCGAGATCATGTGCACGCAACGCGGCGAAGAACCCCAGGAAGAAGCGATCTTTGTTCAACCTAGGACCTCGCAAAGCCGCCACGAACGTTGCTCCCCTTTCGTACCGAAACGCGTCACCGCGCCGCCCCCTTCCGGGCCGCTGCGCGCAAAGCAGACTGACATTGACATACCGAGCATTTGGTGTCCACCTGAACCGAAGAACAGTAGGGGTGGGAGAGTCACGATAATGTGTCAGATGGTACGGTCCGGTCCGGATGGACACGGACCGGACCGCCTCCCCGCGACTCTTGTCGTGGCAACAAGTTCGACTGGCGGCGGGAGACGTGCAGTTGATCCTTATGGAGGAAGTTCTTAGACGGGGCCGCCTCGAGCGCCAGGCAATTCCCGAAGTCGTTCGTCAGCAGACCTTGATTCGAGATCTGACGCCGAGGAGTCCAAGCAACCTCCAGGACATCGCCGATCGGCTCTCGCAGGCGAACCTTCTCACGCGAACCGATCACGTCCCCATTGCGTACGTACCGAGTGACCACACGCGCACAGCTTTCGAGTTGCTCGTTCCGAAGGTGCGCGATAAGTCGGGAGCTCGACGCACCCGACGGCCGCGGCAGGACGCCGCCGCACGCACGATCCGGCTCACAGGAAATGCCGTATCGCCGGGCCTCTCCGCCCTCCTGGCAGCGGGAAGCAAGCTAAAGGCCGGCGAGGCAGCCGAGTTCCGGGTGGTCTGGCGCCGCTAGCTTCGAGCTACGACGGCGTCGGGTCAATGGGCTGGTGCGCGTTCCACGTTTGCGTGGCGCAGTCAGCTCCTGCGAAACCCGCTACCGCACCGCCGCGAATGGCGACGCGGCCGACGCCCCGAGCGCGTTGACCGCGTTGACAAGCGCAGAGACGCTCAGGTGCTTGCCGCCTGATTCAGACGGGCCTCTGAGCGACAACACGAGACGTGGTCACCCTTTGTCGGCGTCGAACTGCCACACAAGCTCTGCGCCTTCGCGCTCCGCAAAGCGCGTCTCCTTTGCCTCTCCCGGGTTGAGAAGGACAACGTGGGCGTGGAGCCCGAGGACATCTTGCATCGCACGGTCGAGACTGGCTCGATGCGAAACCGCGTCGGCGGCAGCGATCACGTCACCGTCGTATACGACGAGCAAGTCCACGTCACCCGCGTCCGCTGAATGGAGGGCCGATCCAAAGAGCCAGACTTCTCGGAGCCCAGAAAGGTCGGGCGCAGTTCGCCCGACGGTTGATTCAACTGCGCTTCGGAGGTTCGTACTGGACGAAGTCATCTCCCTCCCTATGCAGCGCACCCAGGAACTCGCCGAACTTGAAGACGGCGACGCCGTCGTCGTACCCGGCCTCCTTAGCATCCCATGTCCAGCTATTGAAGCCGCTGATCGTCACGATGCAGTTCACGTCTGGGTCTTCGTGACGGATGTGCATGTAGTCGGCCACGCCGAGCGTGTAGACGTCACACAGCCAGACGCGGACCGTCGAGAGCCCGTCGCGCTCCACGATGTAGAGGTTGGGCGACTCCTGCCTGACCGACGTCACGCGGTTGTGTTCCCGCACGGCGCGGATGAAGAAGTCGATCGACTTCTTCGCCGGCGCGTCATCCCAGTCCCGCCCGCTCCCCATCAGCGCCTAAGGCTCGAAGATGTCGTCCATCTCTGAGGGGAAACGCGGGGCGTACGGGTCCGCCTCGCCAGTGATGTGCTTCCGAGCAAAGGCGTCCGCATGGACTCTGAATTTCGCTGCGACCGACAGTTCGTCCTGCGTCAAGAACTCCTCGTTCCGCTCTAGGAGCCGCGCGATCTGCCAGTTGTTTGGGATGAGAACGCGCCTGACCTCCTGGAGCCAACGCTGAGGAGCTTCACTTAGTGGATCGTCGGCAGCCGGACTTTCGGGACCATACGTCTCCCACCACGTCCGGTTCTCCCTCATCAAGGCCCGAACCCGAGTGAAGAGCTCGTCGCGGTTGCCGAGCCTGGGGACGTCAACGGCGTCGCGAATCCTTTGCTCGTGTTCGCGCTTCCACTCCTGCAACAGTGCCTCGTCGTAAAGGTCTTGAAGCTTCATCTTGTCCACCAATGTGTGGCAGGTCGGGCAGAGGAGGACGATGTTCTCGTACTCGTCGCGCTCAGAGATTGATAGCTCAGCATCTCCCCGTGGCCCCTTTTCGGACTGCGCGATGACGTGGGCCATCTCCTTGATTGACGCGATCTTCGTCGCGTGGACGTCGGGGAAGAGGTCGGCCCGACAGGCAGGGTTGGCGCAATGCCCCCCGGACCTTGCGAGGAGCATCCGTTCGGTGTCCGCGGAGATAGCCACAGCCTCACCGGATCTAGTCTGACGCCGCCCTCGGCTGGCGTCTCAGCGTTCGACCGCGGCGCGTAGTGCTGCGCGCCTCCCGTTTTCCCCATGGTTGAGCCAAATGCGCGCTGTTTCCTAAACCGCGTGCACAAGTTCGATTCTTGTCGGGGGCACTCTCTCACTCGTCCGCCAGGTGCGGCACGTGTTCGCCTGCGATCGCGGTAAGAAGGCCCGCAAGTGCTTTTGGATCAGCGACCTGGGCATCGTGGTGCGTGTCGATCTCCGCAATCGGCCAGCCCCCCTCGCGGGCGCGCTCGATCGACGCCTCGAGCGGGACGTCGCTCTGCAGACACTTCACGTACGAGCGTGGGATCGCGTCGCCGCGACCGTCGAGCTTGATCGGCGCCTCGAAGCAGGCGAGCGGATGCGCGCGCGACCGTTCGAGATACCACGCGGGATATCCAGCCGGCGTCCCGCCCGGCGGGCGGACGAGACCGGCGACCGCAGCGCCGCGGAGAGAGGCGCTCAGCTCCGGCCCCGCGAGATCGAACAGCGACTCGCCGTTTCGTGGAACGAAACCGTCGACGTAGACGAGCCGCGCGATCCTCTCAGGGACGCGGTCGGCGGCTCCCGTCACAACCATGCCGCCGTAGCTCTGCCCGACCAGGATCACGCCGCGAAGTCCCTCATACTCGAGATGCTGTACGACGTCTTCGACGTGCGAGTCGAGGTCCAGGGCCGGCGAGACGAGATGACTCCGTTCACCGAGCCCGGTGAGCGTCGGGCGCGTCACGTCGTGCCCGTCCGCCTGCAGGAAGCGCGCCACGTCCCGCCACTCCCAGCCGCCGCCGAAGCCGCCGTGGACGATGACGAACGTCGCCATGGGGGCGACCGTACCCCGCGACGACGGTGAACCGCGTGCCCTCGATCCCCGTACCCGTTCCGTGACCGTCGCCAGGCGCATCCTCGGTGCCGTGCTCGTCCTCACGGGCGCCGTCTGGGTGGGACAGGGGCTGGACCTCATCCAGGGCTCGTCGATGACCGGGAGCACGTTCTGGGCCGTTGTCGGCGGGATCTGCCTCGCGGCCGGGCTCGGGCTGCTCAGCTGGCCTTGGCGCCAGCAGCACGCCTAGTATCCGACCGCGCGCCCGACCCGTTTCCCCCTTGGACTGCAGACCGCCCAAGGAGGCAACCGGTGAAGCTTTTCGGAAAGCGCAACAAGCCCGTTTCGATGGACGAGGTCGAGGCCGAGCAGGCCGTCTCCCTTCCGAACAAGGAAGTGATGTCACTGCTCGACGTGAACGCGAACGTCGACCTCGGGCTCGATCTCGCCGCTCCGGTCGACCTGGCCGCGGCCGCGAACCTCAACGTCGCCGCGCCGATCGAGGCATCCGCGGCCGCGAACGTCGCGAGCCCGGACGCACAGGCGGTCAGCGAGGCATACCAACACGGTTCGATCAGCCAGGGGATCACCGGAGACGCGACGGCGACCGCACCGCAGCACGCGAGCGTCGCACAGGACTCGAGCAGCGCGTTCGGCTCCGACCCCGCGCCGACCACCGGCGGCACGCCGAGCGGGACGACCGTCGGCGGCGCCGACTCCCTCCTCAACGGCGGCAGCCTGCTGGACGCGAACGTCAACCTCCACGCCGACGCGAACCTCGCAGCGCCGATCGACGGCGCGGTTGCGGCGCAGGGCAACGTCGCTGCCCCGGTCGACGCGGCCGTCGCCGCGAACGTCGCGTCGCCCGGCGCGGCGGCCGAGGCGCTCGCGCCGCAGGAGGTCAACATCGACCAGAACATCGACGGCAACGTCCAGGCGACCGCCGAGCAAACGGCCGACGTCGAGCAGAAGTAGTTGACGGCGCGGCCGCATGACCGCGACTGACGAAACGCTCGTCCTCCGCCCGGCCGAGACGCGAAATGCGCTTGCCCGGGCGGAGGGCATCGAGCTGCTCGGCGACGTCCACGGCTCGGGGTACGCCGGCGGCGCGGCGCTCGTCCGCCGCGCGGACGGCCAGGTCGTGCAGCTCGGGCCGCTGCTGTACGCACTGCTGAAAAACCTCGACGGGCACCGCACGACCGCGGAGCTCGCAGACGTGCTGTGCGAGCAGATCGGCCGCCCGTGCGACGAGGAGCACGTGGTCGCGCTCGCCCAGAAGCTCGCCGACCAGGGTCTGCTCGCCGGTCACGAACACAACGCACCGCCGCGGCGCAACCCGCTGCTCGCGCTTCGGTGGAAGGTACTCGTCACCGATCCGAAGTGGACGTCGCGCCTGACGGCGCCGTTCACGTTCCTCTTCCTACCCTTCATCGTCTGGCCGGTCGTCGCGTGCTTCGTCGGCGTCTGCTGGTTCGTGTTGTTCCACAAGGGCATCGCCTCCGCGACGCGGGACGCGTTCGACAAGCCGCAGTTGCTCCTGCTCGTGTTCGTGCTCGCCGTTCTCTCCGCCGGCTTCCACGAGATCGGTCATGCAGCCGCGACGCGCTACGGCGGTGCGACACCCGGTGGGATGGGGATGGGCCTCTACCTCGTGTGGCCGGCGTTCTACACCGACGTCACCGACGCGTACCGCCTGCCCCGCCGCGACCGACTGCGGGTCGATCTCGGCGGCCTCTACTTCAACGCCCTCGTCGCCGTCGTGACGCTCGGCGTCTGGGCTCTGTGGCGCCACGACGCGCTGCTGCTGCTCGTCGCCCTGCAGCTGCTGATCATGGTGAAGAACCTCTCGCCGGTCATCCGCTCGGACGGCTACCACATCCTGGCCGACGCGACCGGCGTGCCGGATCTCTATGCGCACGTCGGACCGACGCTGAAGCGCCTGCTGCCCTGGCGCCGCCGTGAGCCGTCGGCGCTGACCGGACGCGCGCGCCTGCTCGTCACCGCGTGGGTGCTCGTCGTGACGCCGGTTCTGCTCGCGATGCTCCTCGGCGCGATTCTCCTGTTGCCGCGGTTGGTCACGACGGCGTGGGACAGCGGGCACGTGATCGGTGGGCGCATCCCGCACCAGAGCGCCACCGGCGTGCTCGCCTCGCTTCTCCAGCTGCTCGCGCTCTCGCTCCCGGCGATCGGAAGCATCCTCGTGACGCAGCGGCTCGTCCGCGGCGCGCTCGCGAAGGGTTGGACCTGGAGCGACGGACGCCCAGGCCGGCGCGCGGCCGTCGTCGCCGTCGCCGCGGGAGTCGCGTGCACGGCAGGTTGGGCGCTCTGGCCGGCCGGCCAGTACCAGGCGGTCGAGCCGTACGAGCACGGAACGCTCACGAGCTTCCTCCAGTCGCCGACTGCAGTCGCCCGGCCGGTCGACCCGGTGCGCGTCGCGCTGACGCCGGGGCGGCACCTCGCCGTCGCGATGATCCCGGTCGGCGGGGCGACGAAGGCGCATCCCGCGTTCTTCTTCGTTCCCGGCCGGAACGGACAGCCCGGTGTCGGGATCCTCAGCAACGGCGCCGGCAGCTCGGCCGCGTTTCCGTTCCGCCTCCCCGGCCCGCCGGGCCCGGGCGACACGCAGGCGCTGGCCGTGAACACGACCGACGGCACCGTGGTCTACAAGGTCGCGTACGCGGTGATCACGGTTCAGGACGGCGCCCCGGTGACGAACACGAACGGCGCGTACGCGCTCGCGGACTGTCACGCGTGCGCCGCGGTCGCCGTTTCGTTCCAAGTCGTGCTCGTCGTCGGAACGAGCAAGAACATCGCGCCGATCGATGCGGCGGTCGCCCTCAACAACGACTGTCCGGCCTGCCTGACCGTCGCACTGGCGAACCAGATCGTCGTCACGCTCAGCTCGCAGCCGACGCCCGAGCTCGTGGCGAAGCTGCAGGCTGCGCTGCAACAGCTCGACGCGGTGCCGTCGCTCAGGTCCGCGTCCGCGATCACCGACCTCGTGAACCAGGTGCAGAAGCAGATCGACTCGGTGCTCCAGCAGAGCAGCCAGGTCGCGACGACGCCGGCGACGACGACGACCACTCCGCAGACCACCACCACTGCGACGACCGGCACGACCACGACGCCGTCTAGCGCCACGACGACGACCGCCACGACCCAGACGACGCGCGCGACGACGACGGCGCCCGCGGCGACGACGACGAGTCAGACGACCACGCAGCAGACCACGACGACGTCGACCGCCACCACGACCGCGTCGACGACGACCGATACGACGCCGACCACCACGACGACGCCTTAGTGCACGAAGTTCGGCAGCGGCGCCCCGGGTAGCGGAGCCGGGGGCGCGTTGCGCCCGAACACCGTCGCGCGGTAGCTGACGGTGAAGCCGCGACCGGTCGGCGAGATGGGGTTCGGCACTGCGCCGGCCGAGTTCGACTTCGCGGTGTAGTGCGCATCGCCGGCGCTCGGTGCGAGCGCAATCGGCGTCAAGAGCCACATCGGGTCGGTGAGCACGCCCATGTGGCCGTTCGCGGTGAGCGCGATGCTCGAGAAGCCGACGCTCTTGAAGTTCGAGAGCGGCACCACGTCGCACGCCGACTGGCTCCGGCAGAGCGAGGGAGCTTCGGCCACCCACTCGGCAGAGGTCGTGTCGACCGCCTGCTGCACCGCGACCGTGATCGAGTAGCGCTTCCTCGTCGTCTGGTCGGCGATGCTCATGATCACGGTCTGTCCCTGGACGACGAGGGCGGACGTGACGAGATCGCCGGGATGGACCTTGAGCGAGATGAAGTTGGCCGGATCGGGGACGATCTCGGTCCATGCTCGATACAGGGGCACGCCGTTCGGCTCGCAATCGGCCGACGTGCCGAGCTGCTCGAGGGCGGGAGACTGCGGCGTCGAGCCGCCGATGCCGACCCAGAACGCCGCGGATGTGCCGGCCCGGGTGCAGACGACCTTCGGAACGCGCCAGGAGCCGGTCGCCTGCGTGAACGTGAGCGGCGCTGCACCCGCCGGCGTGGACGCCACGTAGCCGGACCAGTTCGAGCTCAGCTGCAACGCTGCCAATCCGATCGCGAAGAAGCTCACGGCGCGACCGAAGCGACGACCGGGGTCGCGAGTCCCTTCCACATGGACGGGCGATACCCGTCAGCTCACTCTGTACGCCTCGACTCCGGCCGTGTAGGTGAAGGTGACGTTCGAGCCGGACCGCGTGAACGGCACGGGTGCGCCGACGGAGGTGGTCACGCTCGTGCCCGGGAGCGTGACCTGGAAGTCGCCGCCGACCGGCTGGCGGACGATCGTCGTGCCGCCGCTTCTCTGCTCGATCACCCAGTGGTCGCCGGGGTACGCCTGCACGGTCACGTCGGTCGCAGTCGCCCGGAACCCGTGCGCCTCGATGCCGTCATAGGTCTTCTCCGAACGATTTGCGAGGACGGTGAGGTCGCCGAAGACGCTCCGTGTGACACCGGGCGCGAGCGTCGTGAAGCTCGCGAGCGGCACACCTGCGTAATGGGGGCCGAGCGCCTCCTGCAGCCGCGCCGCCAGCACGAGCCACGGGTCGGCCTCGCCCCCGGGGTGCCACTCGACCGACTCGACGAGCCCGAACGCCGCATTCCACGTCAGCACGTCCCCGTCGATCGCCATTGTCAGCGGATAGAGATCGTGCTGGTACATGAGCACCTTGTCGTGGAGGAGCCATGTCGCCAGCGGATACGGCTGCCAGTTGCCGGCGCCGAAGTAGCGGTCGACGGCTCCGAGCTCGCGCTGCATCATCAGCAGCCCACCGTGGAAGCCGACGACGTCGGCGGCGAGCCTGTCCCACCCGTCCTCGGCCATCAAGCAGCGGCTGCTGACGGGCGCGAGCAGCGAGAGCCAGCCGTCGTCGTACGCGAGCGGGGTCGGTGCGGAGGGGGCGAAGTCGCGCAGCCACGGTCGTGCGCCGATCTGGTCGAGGAAGACGCAGTCGGCGCCGAGCCCACGCCATGCGTCGAGCTCCTGCAGCGCCCGCTGCCGCACGACCGGCGACCACGGCGAGACGATCACGCCCTCGTGATCTCCGTAGTCGATCGTCTGCGGCGCGCCGGCTGCGTCGAGGGCCGCCACAGCCGACTGCGTCGTCTGCTGCATCGTCGGCGACGACGGATCCCACCAGCTCAAGTTGTCGTACGGCATGAACACGTCGCCGTGCGCATGCGCGTCCGCGACGAGCGCTGCGAGGCTGCCCCATTGCGGGTCGCCCGGCAGGAAGTCGGGGTCGCCGGTGTCGTGCCCTCCGACCTGGTAGGCGACCGGGTGGAGGAGGATGGGCGACGGCAACTGCGCGAGCGGCCACTTCGCGTAGGGCTCGGCGACCTTGGCGACATCTGCCTTGACGAGGGGCGCGCGCGCGAACGTCGCCAGCGACGGCCCGAGCTTCGCGGCGAGCGAGGGATACGCGTCGATCCCGTTGTCGTTGCGGTAGGCGAGGATCGACTCCTCGGCCGTGTCTCCGACCCGCACGCGCACGATCGGGCTGGCCCACGTCGTGTGCGGTAAGACCCACGTCTCGAATTGATGGATCACGCAATAGGCGTCGCCAGAGCAGGGCGCGTTGCCGCCGAGATGGAGGAAGCCGAGCGAGACCGGCGCGATCGGGCCGCGGTTGACCGTGTAGACCGCGACGTGGCCGCCGCCGCTGTCGAGTGCGAGATAGTCGGCGAACGCCCACCGTGAGGGATAGATCTGGATCGGATTCCCGACACGCGAGAAGAAGCTCGGTCCGAGCCGCAGCCCGGGCAGCACGTTCGGCGTGTAACCGGCCTGAACCGTCCGCGTGTCCCCGACGAGCCCCGCCGGGAAGCGAACCTCGTCGCGCGTCGAGCCGCCGCTCGCGACCCGGAGTCGCAGGTCGAACGACTTTGCTGCCGCACGGAGCGTCACGGTCGCCGTCTTCCCGTACGTCAGCGTCAGCGTGTGGCCGCGCCACGTGTGCGCGGGGCGGAACGAGCAGCCGCCGAGCGACGTCGCATGGTGGTCCGGGTTGAGCCACCACATGCAGCCGTATCCCGCACCGAGCAGCTTCCGGCCGCGTGCGTCGTCGATCTCGACGATGCGCCCGTTTTGCGCGCTCAGGACGACGCTGTAGCCCGGCGCGTGGACCACCAGCCGGTCGCCCTGCTGCGAAAAGCCGATCGCGACGGCCGCGGCGACGCTGGCGAGGACCCCCATCGGGCACCATGATGCCTATGCGCTTTCTGGGGTCAGCGCTCGCGGCACTCGCATTCGTCGGTCACTCCGGGACGCACCTGACCCTGAACGGGAAGCCCTGGCGGTTCGGGGGCGCCAACATCGAGTGGCTGGGCGTCTCGAACTACGGTCCCGCGTCGCCGACGCCGCCGCGCTTCGCCAGCCATGCCGAGGTCGACCAGGCGCTCACGACGGCCGAGCAGCTCGGCGCGCGCGTCGTCCGCGCGCAGACGCTCGGCGACTCCGTCGGCTGCGACGTGTGCCTCGAGCCGGAGCTCGGCGTGTTCAACGCGGAGGCGTTCTCACACGTCGACTACGCGGTCGCCGCCGCGCGCGAGCGCGGCCTGAGGCTGATCATCACGCTCGTCGGCGACGACGCGGCGGCCGGCGGCAGCGGCTGCGTCTACCTCGCCTGGCGCGGCATCGACGTCCCGAACTGCTCGCTTTCGAACATGGACCCGTTCTTCACCGACCCGCAGGTGATCGCGGACTTCGAGGCGCACGTCGCTGCAGTCGTAAGCCGATACAAGAACAATCCGACGATCCTCGGCTGGGACCTGATCAACGGCGGCGGCAGCCCGCCCGGCTGGACGAAGACGATCGCGAACTTCGTGCGAGGCATCGACCGACGGCATCTGATCCTCTCCGACGCCTCGAACGCACGGCTGAAGAACGTCGACGCATGCGTCTCGTTCATCTATCCGCACTGGAACGAGGGGATGGCGGGATTCGCGCGGCCGCGGATCGACGCGTGCGCCCGCGCGCACAAGCCCTACATCGCCTACGAGTACGGCTGGGATCGCACGAACTGGCCGACCGTCGCTGCGTTCCGCTCCTTCCTCGCTTCCCTGCAGCGGAATCCAGAGATCGCGGGGGACGCATTCTGGGCGCTGGAGCTGCGAAGCCGCCCGATTCCCGCGGACGTCACCGATCCGCAGCTGGCGGCGACACGTGAGAGCGGCGAGTGGTGGGCGCTCTACGTGCCGCCGCGCGCGACGCTCGTGAACACCACGGCCGACATGAAGGCGCGGACGCAGGTCATCGCGGCGCACAACCGGGCGATGGCCCATCCTTAGCCGCCTCTCACGTGGCACGGCACACTTAAGCCTGTGCTGGTGCTCGTGGCAGACGACGATCGCGCTGTCCGGGAGGCCCTGGAGCGCGCCCTGCAGCTGAACGGCTTCGACGTCGCCCTGGCCGCCGACGGGAACGAGGCGATCACGGCGACGACCGACCGGACGCCCGACGCCCTCATCCTCGACGTGATGATGCCCGGCTACGACGGGCTCGACGTCACGCGGCGATTGCGGCGCGAGGGAAACCGGGTGCCGATCCTGCTCCTCACGGCGCGTGACGCCGTCGGCGACCGGGTCGAGGGGCTCGACGCCGGCGCGGACGACTATCTGCCGAAGCCGTTCGCGCTCGAGGAGCTGCTCGCGCGTCTTCGCGCGCTGCTGCGCCGCGCCGACGCGGCGCCGGCGGAGTTGCTGCGCTTCGCCGACCTGACGTTCGACGTCGGCTCGATGGAGGCGCGCCGCGGCGGGCGTCGCTTCGAGCTGACGACGACCGAGGCGCACCTGCTCGAGCTGTTCATGCGCAATCCGCGGCAGGTGCTGCCGAGGTCGCTCATCTACGAGCGCGTGTGGGGCTACGACTTCTCGCACACGTCGAATGCGCTCGACGTCTACGTCGGCTACCTGCGGCGCAAGACGGAAGGTGAGGACGACGCCCGCCTCATCCACACGGTGCGCGGCACCGGGTACGTCCTCCGCGAGCCGTGACGCTTCGACTCCGACTCACGCTCGTTGCGACGGCCGTCGTCGCTGTGGTCGTGACCGCTGCGTCGTTGACGACGTACTTCGTCATGCGGCACGAGCTCTACACGCAGGTCGATGCCCAGCTCGCGGCGCACGCACAGGATCCACACGGCGTCTTCCGCGGCTTCAGTCCGTTCAACGGCGACTACGTCGCGGCAGTGACGCCCGACGGCGCCCTGGTCGCCGGCAGCGACCAGATTCCCATCGACCGCTCGATCAGGAATGTCGCGGCGGGGAACGGCGGCCCGTTCTTCCGCAACGCAACCGCCGAAACCGAGCGCAACACGACGATCACGCTCCGGGAGATCGTCGCGCCCGCAAGCCCCAGCGGGGCTGTGATCGTGGCGCGCAACATCGACTACATCCACCACGACCTCGAGCGGCTCCGCCGCATCCTCATCCTCGTCGCGCTCGGTGCGCTCGCGGCCGCCGCAGCGCTCGCCGCGCTCGCGTCGCGCACGACTCTGTCCCCGGTGCTGCGCTTGACGGCGGCCGCCGAGCGAATCGCGCGCACGGGCGACCCGAGCGAGCGCGTCGACGAATCCGGCGGCGGCGAGCTCGCTCGGCTCGGCGGCGCGTTCAACACGATGCTCGGCGCGCTCGAGGAGTCACTCGAGACACAGCGGCGGTTCGTCGCCGACGCCTCGCACGAGCTCCGCACCCCGCTGACGAGCATGCAGACGAACATCGAGGTCCTGAAACAGCAGGAGCGCCTTGCCCCGGCGCAGCGCGCACAGCTCTTCGGGGACCTCGAGCGCGAGGCGCACGAGATGCGCGACCTGATCACGGGCCTTCTCGAGCTCGCACGGGGGGACGCGAATCTCGAGCGACGGCCCGTGCAGCTCGACGAGCTCATCGAATCGGCCGTCGAGCGCGCCCGTGCCCGCTTCCCGGACGTGCGCTGGGTGGACGATCTCGAGCCGACGCGCATCGCCGCCGTGCCCGAGCGCGTCGAGCGCGCCGTGTGGAACCTGCTCGAGAACGCCGGCAAGTGGAACACGAACGGACACCCCGTCGAGGTGCGCCTCACGGACGGCGAGCTGAGCGTCCGCGACCACGGGCCCGGCATCGCCGCCGAGGACCGCGAGCGGATCTTCGACCGCTTCTACCGGGCGACGTCTGCCCGCTCGCTCCCCGGATCGGGCCTGGGCCTCGCGATCGTCCGCGAGGTCGCGGAGGCGCACGGCGGCACCGTCGTCGCCGAGGCGGCCCCGGGCGGCGGGGCGCTCCTCAAGCTTCGCTTGCCGAAGTCTTAGGCCTGTCTCATCGCGGACTGCGACGATCGGAGTGCCGCAGCAACCCTCCACCAACTGTCCGGCGCCTCGCTTCCGCCTCCCCTGCGACTCGGGGCGCCGGGCTCCTCTTCAGAGCGTCTTCCGGACTCCGGCTTCGTCGGCGAGATCGGCCAGCTGAGCGTGCAGGTCGCCCTCGAGCGACTCGCGCGACGCGCCACGGCGGAACACCGGCAGCACCTGCTGCTTCTGGACGTCCTCGAGCAGGAAGGCGAGGCCGCCGTACATCGCGATGCCGAAGATGGCGACGGCGATCCAGCCCGACGCGGTCCACGCCCACGCCGGCCCGTGCCATTCGTGCACGCCCGCGAATGCGGCCCGCACCGCCGAGATGCCGAGAATGACGGCGATCATCGGCTTCCCCGAAATCGCAGCGATCGCGAGCAAGGCGATCGTGAACGCGAAGCCGAACTCGTAGAGGCCGACTGCGCGGCTGAGCGCGTCTTGCGATGCCTGTGTGTCGGCGAGCCCGAGCGCCAGCCACGACGTCGCAAACAAGCCGAGCCCCGTCGCGCCGAAGGTGTCCCGCGCGAGGAAGGCGATCACCGCTGAAAGAAGCTCGAGCGGGAACACGAACGCCGCGAGAATCAGGCCGACGGTGTGGCGATCGCTGGGATGGAGCCACCCGTTCGCAAGGCCGCCCAGCAGCAACATGCCGATGCCGAAGCTGAAGAAGCCGAGCGCGAGCGACGTCGCGTACGGGCGTACGACGATTCGGACTTCCGTCACACGGACGAGCTACCGCCGCAGGCGGCGGAGAAAACCGGGCGACGCACTTTCCTCGACGGCGTCCGGCTCGTCGACGTGCTCCCACGGATCGACCGCAGGCGCGCCGATGACGGTCAACGCTTCGGGCTCGGTCTCCTCGTCGGGCTCGACTGCTTCCGCGGGGCCCCACTCGGGCGCCGGGACTTCGACGTACGGCGCCGGCTCCAGCAGGTCGGCCGCGATGAAGCCTTCGGCCGGCGCGACGTAGCGCGCGCGTGCTGCGAGCCATTCAGCGCAGGCGACGATCGCGAATGCGGCCGCCATCAGGATGACGATCGTCGTGTTCGCGAGATGCGACACGCCGGCGACGACCGCGACCGCGATGATCAATGCGGCCTCCGCGACGAGCCTGATTGCGACCGTGGAGATCTCCGGCCGAACGCGCTCATAGCGCTCGGTCGCCCAGGACGGCTCGTCCCCCGCGCCGAAGGACAGCGCGCGGATCGCGCGCAGGTCGTTGCGGAGCGCGTCGGCGTCGCGGCGAAAGACCTCGACGGCCTCGAGCGCGCTCAGCGACGCGTCGAGCTGGGCGGCGTGGCGATAGAACGAGTCGAAGGCGGCGCGCACCGCCTCCTGGTCGTAGCCCTGGTCGGCGATCGGCAACTCCTCGATCCGCGGCAGGGGGCCGGGCTGGGCGTCGGGGGAGGGCCAGGCGTCGGACGTCATCGGCACAAGTATGCGGATTCAGCGTAAAAGGGAGAGTTCCTGGGCGAACTCCTGCAGGAGATCATCGTCGCACGTGCAGGTCGCGCCCGGACGCAGCGGGACGACGACCTTCACGCGCCCGCCCCGCACGAAGCCGACGTGGTCCGGCCCGAGGTCGAGCGGCTCGTACGAGCCGAAAAACGCCTCGGGATACTCGGCGCGCACGGCCAGCACCCGTCGAATCAGGTGCGTCTTCAGCGTCTCGTGCCGCGGGGTGGGCTCCGCGAGCGCCTGTTGATGCCGCCGCCAGTCCACCGCGCGCCGGTTGTCCGGGTCGACGAGATTGAGCGACCAGAAAGCGTCGCCCTGGTAGATGTCCGGCAACCCGGGCGACGTGAGGCGCAACAGGAGCGCGCCGAGAGACGCGTGCTCGCCGGCCCGCGCCACCTCCCCCACGAAGGGCTCGAAGTCGTCGAGGAACGCATGGTTCTCGTACAGCCCCCGCACGAACGACTTGACACGCTGCTCGTGCCGTTCGTTCGGCTCCAGCCAGTTCGTCGTCCGCTTCGCCTCGCGGAGCGCCTTCTGGAGATACGCCTCGAGCCGCGCAGGGACGATCGGCCACGCGCCGACGAGCGTCTGCCAGACGAGGTACTCCTCGTTCGGATCGTCCATCCCGCCGGTCAGCTCGCGCCAGCGCTGCACCCGCGCGGCCCACTCTTCGTGCATCCCGGCGAGCGCGCCGATGCGCGCTCGCACGTCGCCCGCACGCTTCGTGTCGTGCGTCTGCGAGGCGAGCAGTTGCAGCGGGTGGCGCTCGTGCCGTGCGGCGGCGGTCTCGTGGAACTCCGCCGGCGCGAGCGTGAAGCGGTCCGGGTTGCCGCCGACCTCGTTCAGCGCCGTGAGTCGGAAGTAGCGGTAGAACGCGGTGTCCTCGACTCCCTTTGCCATCACCGGCCCCGTCGTCTGCTGCCACCGCGTCACGAACTCCGGATGCTCGAAGTCGAGGACGACGCGACGGAGATCGTCGGGGAGAACGGCACATGCCTTCCGGTCCTCCTCGTCGACGCGGTCGGCCTCGACATACGTGCGGTACACGTGCAGCGACGCCGCCGACTCTTCGAGCCCGTCGAACGGGACCAGCGCGCGCAATCGCTCGAACTCCTGCGAGAACGTCGTTCGGGCAACTTCGAGCTTCGCCTCGTGCGCGAGCTCTGCGAACGTGTGCGTCTCCCCGGTCAGCTCGCGGTACAGCTCCGTCAGCGGCTCCTCACCGCTCGGATCGACGAAGAGCGCCGTCACGTCGTTTGCGAACTCGTAGCCCGTCGTCCCTTCGACCGGCCAATCGCGCAGCGGCTCGCCGGGCTCGAGGATCTTCTCGACCCAGACGCGATGCGCACCGCTGTCGCGCAGCCGCTCGAGGTACTCGCGCGGATTCGCGAGCCCGTCGGGGTGGTCGATCCGCAGCCCGTCGACGTAGCCCTCGTCGAGGAGCTCGAGGATCTTCGCGTGTGTCGCCGCGTAGACCTCGGGATCCTCGACGCGCACCCCGCCGAGCTCGCCGATGTCGAAAAAGCGGCGGTACCAGCCGGTCGTGCGATCCCAGTCGAAGTACTTCTCGCGCAGGTCGAGGTCGCGCCAGTACGGATTCTCGCGCTCGTTCTTCGCCATGTGATTCGGGACGATGTCGAGCAGGATCCCGAGGCCCGAGTCGTGCGCCTCGCCGCACAGCGCGCGGAACGCATCCTCTCCACCGAGCTGCTCGCTTATCTTCGTCGGGTCGACGACGTCGTACCCGTGCGTCGACGTGCTCTGGGCCTGGAGTGACGGCGAGAGGTAGAGGTGCGAGATCCCGAGCTCGCGCGCGTAGGGCACGACGATCCGGCGGGCGCGCTCGAAGCCGAATTCAGCCGTCAGCTGCAGCCGGTACGTGCAGCGGAACTCAGGCACGCCTGAGGAGGACGATCGACCGGCCGTCCACGGAGACCTCCTGCCGCGCGCCGACGCTGCCGTCGGGCGCGCCGGCTCCGGTCGCGAGCTCGACCTGCCAGCGCACGCCGAACCGGCGCGTCGGGAGCGTGAACGTGATCGGCTCGCCGTACGCGTTGAAGAGCAACAGGAACGAGTCGTCGGTGATCACGTGGCCGTCCGACGTCCGCGACGGGATCTCCTCTCCGTTCAGGAAGACGCCGAGGGTGTGCGCGTTCGCGTTCTGCCAATCCTTCTGCGTCATCCGGCGTCCGTCGGGCCGGAACCACCAGACGTCGGGCAGCCCCGAGCCGCGTACCTCTCCACCGGTCAGGAACGACTCGCGGCGGAACACCGGGTGCTCCTTGCGCAGCCGGATGATCCGCCGGGCGAAGTCGATCAACTCGGGATCGGCCTCGTTCCAGCGGAACCACGAGATCTCGTTGTCCTGACACCAGGCGTTGTTGTTGCCGCCCTGCGACCGGCCGAACTCGTCGCCGCCGAGCAACATCGGCACGCCCTGCGAGAGGAGAAGCGTGACGAGGAAGTTGCGCTGCTGCCGCGCGCGCAGGGCGTTGATCTCGGGATCGTCCGTCGGCCCTTCGGCGCCGTGGTTCCACGACCGGTTGTCGTCCGTGCCGTCGTTGTTGTGCTCGCCGTTCGCGTCGTTGTGCTTGCCGTTGTACGAGACGAGGTCGCGCAGCGTGAAGCCGTCGTGCGCGGTGATGAAGTTGATCGAGGCGAAGGGCGAGCGCCCGTCGTGTTGGTACAGGTCGCTCGAGCCGGTGAAGCGCGAGGCGAAGTCGGCGACGTTCGACTCGGTCCGCCAGAAGTCGCGCATCGTGTCGCGGTAGATGCCGTTCCACTCCGCCCAGAGGACGGGGAAGTTGCCCACCTGGTAGCCACCCGGCCCGACGTCCCAGGGCTCGGCGATCAGCTTCACCTGCGAGAGGATCGGGTCCTGGTGGATCGTGTCGAAAAACGCTGAGAGGCGGTCGACGTCGTAGAACTCGCGCGCGAGGGCCGACGCGAGATCGAACCGGAAGCCGTCGACGTGACACTCGATGACGAAGTAGCGCAGCGAGTCCATGATCAGCCGCAGCACCGACGGGTGGACCGGGTTCAACGAGTTGCCCGTTCCGGTGAAGTCCATGTAGAAGCGGCGGTCGTCGGGCATCAGCCGGTAGTACGACTCGTTGTCGACCCCCTTGAACGAGAGCATCGGCCCGAGGTGATTCCCCTCCGCGGTGTGGTTGTAGACGACGTCGAGGATCACCTCGATCCCGGCTGCGTGGAGCGCCTTGACCATCCCCTTGAACTCGCGCACCTGCTCCCCGCGGCGCCCGGTGGCGGCATACACCGCGTGCGGCGCGAGGTAGCCGATCGAGGAGTACCCCCAGTAGTTCGTCAGCCCCCGGTCGTGCAGGAAGCCTTCGTCGATGATGTGGTGCACGGGCAGCAGCTCGACCGCGGTGACACCGAGGCTCTTGAGGTATTCGAGCGCCGGCTCGGACGCGAGGCCGGCATACGTGCCGCGGAGGTCTTCTCGCACATCGGAGCTCAGCTGCGTGAAGCCCTTGACGTGCACCTCGTAGATGACCATCTCGTGCCACGGATGGTCGGGCGGGCGGTCGTCGCCCCAGTCGAAGGCCGGATCGACCACGACGCACTTGGGGATCGCGGGCGCGCTGTCCTCGTCGTCGTCGTGCAGGTCGGCATCCTCGTCGGTGCTCGGCACGTAGGGCAGGACGTTCGCCGCGCTCCAGTCGACACCGCCCTCGATCGCCTTCGCGTACGGGTCGATCAGCAGCTTCGCCGGATTGAACCGCTTCCCGTTCGCCGGGTCGTACGGCCCGTGCACGCGGTAGCCGTACCGCTGGCCGGGGCCGATGCCGGGGAGGTAGCAGTGCCAGTTGAACGCCTCGCGCTCGGTCAGCTCGACGCGCGTTTCCGCATCGTGCTCGTCGAAGAGGCAGAGCTCGACGCGCTCGGCCTTCTCGCTGAAGATCGCGAAGTTCGTGCCGGTCCCGTCCCAGAACGGGCCGAGCGGGAACGGCTTGCCGGGCCAGACCTCCACTAGTCGCGAAGCGCCACGGTCTTGTTCGCGAAGTCGACGTCGAGCTCGACGTGGCCGCGTCTCAGGCGGAGCCGCTTCGCCTCGTCGTCTGCCTCGACGACCTCGAGCTCGTGGGGCAGCTTCCGCCGCAGCTCGAGTAGCCGTCGGTAGAGCGGGTCGGGCCGGCGGCCGTCGGAGAGCTTCGAGCGCAGGAACGTCTCGACGTCCTGGGGATCGGGCACCCCCTCACCCGCGAAGGATGCGAACGCCTCGAACTCCTGCTTCCGCCCTTTACGGGTCGCGGCTGCGATCTCGGGGTCGATGTGATCGGTGAAGAACTGGAACGGGTGCGGCTCGAGTGTCTCCTCGCCCATGAAGAGGAGCGGCGTGCACGTGCTGAACAAGGTCACCGCCGCGGCCACCTTCAGCGCGTCGGGCGGCAGGCGGTCGCCGAGGGCGCGGTTCCCGACCTGATCGTGGTTCTGTGCGCAAACGACGAGCCGGCGCGTTTCGTGTCCGCGGCCGCGCAGGTCTGCGGCGAGACCGCTGACCGAGCCGTACTCCGCGTAGTACCCGTCGCGTTCGCCGGTGAGGAGGACGTGCAGCTCGTGGTGCGAGCGATCCGCCCATTGCGCGTCGTGTCCCCACTCGTCGATCGGACGCCAATCGTCCGTCTCCATCTCGGAAATCACGAGCGCGTCGCCGACGCGGTCCTTGATCTCCTTGCAGATGTGCGTCGGCGAGTCGTCGAAGATCGCGTGGACGGCGTCGAGGCGTAGGCCGTCGACGGCGTAGTCGCGGATCCACATCTCTGCATTCTGCGCGGCCCACTCGCGCACGCCGCGGTTCTCATAGTCGAGGGCGTCGCCCCAGAAGGTCGAGTGCTTCGACGTGAAGTACGGCGCGAATGCCGTGAGCGCCTCGTTTCCCGGCCCGACGTGGTTGTACACGACGTCGAGAATCACACCCAGGCCGATCTCGTGCGCGGCGGCGACGACCCGCGCGAGCCCCTCCGGGCCGCCGTATGCAGGATGCGGCGCGTAGGTGTAGAGACCGTCGTAGCCCCAACCGCGTTGACCGGGAAACGTCGCAACCGGCATCAACTCGATCGCCGTGACCCCGAGCTTCCGCAGCCCCCGGAGCTTCGGAATCACTGCGTCGAAGGTCCCCTCGTCCGAGAACGTGCCGACGTGCAGCTCGTAGATGACGAGCTCGTCGAGGCTCAGCCCGATGGGTTCGTCGGCGACGCGGCGCGGGTCGAGGACCGCCGACACGCCACGGACGCCGTACGGCTGCCAGCGTGAGCACGGATCGGGCAGGGTCTCGCCGCCGTCGGCGCACACCAGGTACTCGTCGCGGTGCCCGCCGGGAAACGAACCGGTGAAGTTGCCGCCGTCGTCGCTGCGGTCGAGGGGGTGCGCGCCGTTCGCGGTGTGAACCGCGAGCGAGCGAGCAGTGGGCGCCCAGACCGTCAGCTCGACGGTTCCGTCATCATGCGGGACCGCTCCGAGCATCCCCGGCGCGTACCCCCGGCCCCGCGGCTGAATCATGGGAACCGCGGCGAATCGCTTCTTAGAAAAGGGGATAACCCCCGTTTTGCATGTCGTGACATTTCGCCCCGGCGATTTGCAGGCGTTCTTGCGAAGGACACGGCCGGTTCCGTCGGCGAACGCACCGTCACGAAACTGTCAATGGGGATAACCCCCGTTTTAGGTTGCGTGACGGTCTCGTCACGGTTCGTGTGCTAGCGGCCGACGGCGTAGCCTTGCATGCCGCGCGGGTTCGCTCCCGCACGCAGCCCGCCGCCACGCGAGCGCGAAACCGCGCTCACGCGGCCGAGCGTCCACGGCCCGCTGACTTCGACGGCGTGGCCGCGCTCGCGCAGGCCCTGCATCGTCGCCTCGCCGGCGCGGTCCTCGACCGCGACATGGCGAGGAACCGTTTCGCGCGGATAGAAGCTCGACGGGAACGCCTCGGTGTGATGGTTCGGCGCATCGATCGACTCCTGCAGATTCATCCCGAAATGCACGTGCGCGAGGAACACGTGCAGCGTCCACTGGTCCTGCTGGTCGCCGCCGGGCGTGCCGAGCGCGAGGTACGCCTCGCCGTCGCGCGCCGCCATCGTCGGGGACAGCGTCGTCCGCGGCCGCTTGCGCGGCTCGAGCGAGTTCGGCAGGCCCTCCTCGAGCCAGAACATCTGCGCGCGCGTGCCGAGCGGGAAGCCGAGCGCCGGAATGACGGGCGCGCCCCAGAGCCAGCCGCCGCTCGGAGTCGCGGCCACCATGTTCCCCCACCGATCGACGACGTCGAGGTGCACGGTGTCCCCCCGCGTCGGCTCACCGACGCCGGGCGCGAGCTCGACCGCGCCGACCGGCCCGGGCAGCCGCGGGGCGTCACCGCCCGGGCGCAGCTCCGACGATGCCTCGTCGCCGACGAGTGCGCGCCGCTCCTCCGCGTACTCACGGCTGAGCAACATGTCCATCGGCACGTCGACGAAGTCCGGATCGCCGTACCACGCCTCACGATCCGCGAACGCGAGCTTCGCGCACTCGGTGATCGTGTGCACGTACTCCGCCGTCGCGTGGCCCATCGCGGCGAGGTTGAAGCCTTCGAGCAGCCGCAGCTGCTGCAGGAAGACGGGCGCCTGGCTCCACGGGCCCGCCTTCAACACGGTCAGGCCGTGATAGTCGACGGCCAGCGGCTCTTCCCAGCGCGGCCGCCAGTCGGCGAGGTCGTCCGCGCTCAAGAGCCCGGCGTGGCGCTCGCCGGAGCTGTCCATCCACTCCTGCCCCTGGAACTCGATCATCGCCTCGGCGACGAAGCCGCCGTACCACGCGTCGTACGGATCGTCGGCCTCGAGGACGCGCCTGTACGTCTGGGCGAGCTGCGGGTTCCGCAGCGTGTCGCCGACCGGCAGGTAGAGCTCCGCGGAGGTCGTCCATTCGTCGCGGAACAGCTGCTCGACATTCCGGATCGCGCCGGCGATCTGCGGCAGCACGGGAACGCCGTGCTCCGCGTAGTCGATCGCGTATTGCAGGACGTCGGCGAGCTCCATCGTCCCGTGGTCGCGCAGCATCGTCACCCAGCCGCCGAACGCACCGGGGACGACTGCAGCCAACGGGCCCGTGCCCGGGACGAGTTGTAGGCCGAGCTCGTCGCGATAGCGCGTGATCGTCGCCGCCGCAGGCGCAGGCCCTTGTGCGCAGAGGACGCGCGGCTCGCCGCCCGCGGGCCAGACGATCGCAGGCAGGTCGCCCCCGGGACCGTTCAGGTGCGGCTCGACGACCTGCAGCGTGAACCCGGCCGCGACGGCCGCGTCGAAGGCGTTGCCGCCGCGCTCGAGCACCGCCATCCCGGCTGCGGACGCGAGCCAGTGCGTCGACGCGACCATCCCGAAGGCGCCGCGTAGCTCGGGACGCGTCGTGAAGCTCATGCCTGCGAGACCATCTCGGCGGCGTTCTCGACGAGTCGCGGCGCGGGACGGTCGCGTGCAACGAGATGGCACGCGACGAGATGGCCCGGTGCGAATTCGCGCAGCTCC
>JAICWC010000040.1 GCA_025934995.1 Thermoleophilia bacterium
CGCGTGCACATCCAGCCCGACCCACGTACCCTCGACCATTACCGGCGCCTCCCGTAATTGCGGCTCTACCGCCGCGCCAATCGCGACGGCAACCCGCGCCAACTTACGAGCGAGGCGCCGGCAACTCCATACGGTCTAGCCCACGCGCACGACGAAGAACGCGATCGCGACGTACTGGCACGCGAGCGCGACGAGCGTCAGGGCATGGAAGAGCTCGTGATAGCCGAAGACGGTCGGGAACGGATCGGGCTTCCGCCGCGCGTAGACGATCGCGCCCGCGCTGTATGCGAGCCCGCCGGCACCGAGGAACGCCACTGCGGCCGGTCCCGCGGAACGCTCGAGCTGCGGCAGCGCGAGAACGCCGACCCAGCCGAGCGTCAGGCCGAAGACGGCGGACAGCCACTTCGGCGAGCGCACCCAGCAGAGCTTCGTCAGGATCGCGAGGGCTCCGCCGCCCCAGACGACCGCGAGGACGACGCGCTGCAAGGTCCCGTGCATGCTGAGCAACCCGACCGGCGTGTACGTCCCGGCGATCAAGAGATAGATGCCCGCGTGGTCGGCGCGTCGCATCCACGGTCGCACGCGCGACGACCACGTCACACGGTGATACAGCGCACTGACACCGAGCATCACAGCGGCCGACGCCGCGAACACGGCCGAGGGTGCCACATCGCGGCCGTCGGCAGAGACGACGAATGCGATGCCGACGGCGAGCGCCACGATGAATCCCGCCTGGTGCAGGGTTCCGCGCAACAGCGGGCGCGCGGCGCGCGACGTTCCGGTCACGCCGCCAGTCTCGCACAGGATTCGCTGCTACCCTCCTGGGGAGACCGAGCGAGTACCGGATGCGCAGGCGCGCCTCCTCTGCCCGTTCCTGAGCAGTGGAGGAGGTGTATTTCAATGGCAACCGGAACCGTCAAGTGGTTCAACGCCGACAAGGGGTATGGGTTCATCACCCCGGATGACGGCGGCAAGGATCTGTTCGTCCATCACAGCGCGATCACCGGCGAGGGCTACAAGTCTCTCGACGAGAACGCAAAGGTGGAGTTCGAGGCGGCCGAAGGGGCGAAGGGCCCCGAAGCTCGCAACGTCACGACCACGTCGTAACGAAGGAGAAGGATGGCGACACGGAATCCCCAAACGCAGGCGAAGCGTGCGCGTGAGCTCGCCGTGCGGGAAAAACGAGAACGGAAGCGCGCACGCAAAGCCGAGCTCGCGGAGATGCGCGCGGCCGGGATCGACCCGTATGCGGAGACGACGGAGTCCGAGTCGACAGAGCCCGATGAGGACGCGGAGCCGACCGTCGACGACGCGGCATGAGCACGCCGCGTCGCACCCGTAACCTGACCGTTCGCCGGCACGAGGTCCATGATCCCGTGGCCGCGAACGAGGAGCGGGCGAACAAGCTGCAGCACAACGCGCTTCGGCGACGGGCACGCGCACATGGTTACGAGCTGCGGCGGTCCGACTACGGCTACTCGCTGATCGACGGCGAGCGCGCCCGCGTCAGCGACCGCAACGACCTGACGCTCGCCGAGGTGGCTGCTCACCTCGACTCGCACGCGCGCTGACACCGCGCATCGCGACGATCGGCGTCTACGAGGCCGACCTCGACAGCTTCATCGCGGCGCTGCGGGCGGCGGACGTCGCGCTGCTGCTCGACGTCCGCCAGCGCCGCGGCGTGCGCGGACGCGAGTACGCGTGGGCGAACGCGCAACGGCTCCGCGCGGCGCTCGCCGACGCAGGCATCGAGTACGAGCACCGGAAGGAGCTCGCGCCGACGACCGAGCTGCGTCACCTCCAGTACGCCGAGGACGAACGGCGCGGCGTCGGCAAGCGGTCGCGTCGCGAGCTCGCGCCGGAGTACGCGGAGCGCTACCGGCGGGAGATCCTCGACCAGGCGGATCTCGGCGCGATCGTGAAGCGTCTGCCGGACGAGCGCACGACCGCGCTCCTCTGCGTCGAGCGCGATCCTGAGGCATGCCACCGCTCGCTCGTCGCGCAGGAGATCGTCGAGGCGTACGGCCTCGACGTCCTCCATCTCTTCCCTTAACGCACGGCGATGGCGCCGAGCACCCCGCGCACGTTCAGCTCGGAGGAGCCGAGCCATGTGTGCGGGCCGGCCGCATAGAAGAGCGTCGTGCGCGCACCCGCCATCCCGCCGTTCCCGAAGGCGATCCCCCACACTCCCGGGACGCGCAACGGCAGCCGGCCAAGGAAGCGCCACCGTTGCCCGCGATGTGCGTACGCGTCGATGTGGCCGCTGCCGAAGTTCGCGACGAGCAGCGCGCCGCCGTACGGTCCGAAGCCTCGCGGCGCCAGCGCGATGCCCCACGGCTCGTCGAGCTGCGACTTCGCGCCGACGCCCGCCACGAGCCTCCCTTGCAGGTCGAATTCGTCGACGTACCCGCCGCTCGGTGCGTCGTTGCCGTCGACCGGCGCACGCGACGCGTACGTGACGAAGATCCGTTTGCCGAACGCCGCGATCCCGAACGGTGCATACCACGCGGGGATGCGCGGATCCATGAACGCGCCGGGCCGCGCGACGCGGCGCCAATGCGAATCGAACACGACGACGCGCGCGTTGTGGAAGTCGGTCGCAAACAGCTTTCCGCCCGCGATCGCGACGCCGCGGTACACCGCGCCGATCGGGCCGGCGGCTGCGGCGACGACCGCGCGCTTCGACCAGCCGGTCGGGACGGTCGGCGACCAGGCGCGGATCGTTCCGTCCTCGCACGCGTAGATGAACCTTGCCGGTGCGGCATGACCGCCCGAACGAACGACGAACCCTTCGCCGCCGTTGTAGACGACGCCGGTGGGGCCGCCGTCCACGCGCACGGTCAGCGCCTGCTTGCGACCGTTGCCGGCATAGAGCGTGCTCGTGTCGCGTGCCTCGTTGGCGACCCACCAGGGCCCGGTCGGGGATGCGGCGAGCCCCCAGGGGTTGACGAGTTGCGCGTCGACACGCGTGGCGACGAGGGGATGGACGGAGAACGCCGCCGCGAGGACGGCGAGGAGCCTCACGCGACGACCGCCGTGCGCCCATCCTCCGCGGAACGCAGGACGGCGTGCATCGTCTCGAGCACGTGCAACGCGAGCTCGCCGGACGCGCGATGCGGACGGCCGGCCAGCACCGACTCGATCATCTCGTGCAAGCCGAGACCGCGCGTCTCGAGCTCCGGTTGCGCGTCGTAGTGCAGGGATTGCCAGTCGCCGCCCGCACGGCGGATCTGCACGTCGCCTCCGAAGCCGTTCGCGTCCGGGAGCGAGAGCGCGCCCTCCGTCCCCTGCACGACGAGGCCGCTCTCGTATCGGCCGCGCGCTTCGAAGCTCACGGTCAGCGTCCCGAGCGCGCCGGACGCGAAGCGCAGGGCAGCCGCGACGTGGGTCGGCACCTCGCTGCCGAACCGCTCTCCGGCGCGCGGCCCGGTCTCGAGGACCCGCTCGAGCGTCGGCGTCGACGCGAAGCCGGACGCCGCCTCGACCCGGCCGAGGAGCGCGACCATCGCGGCCAGGTAATACGGCCCGATGTCGAGCAGCGGCCCACCGCCCTGGCGATAGAAGAAGTCCGCGTTCGGATGCCAGCCCTCGGGGCCGCCGGTCAGCATCGTCGCGTCGGCGCCGATGGGAACGCCGATGTCGCCGCGCTCGATCGCCCGCCGAGCCGCCTCGTAGGCGGCGCCGAGGAAGGTGTCCGGCGCGCACCCGATGCGCATGCTCGACTCGTTCGCCTGCGTGAGCAGCGCTCGGCCCGCGTCCACCGAGATCGCTAGCGGCTTTTCCGTATAGGCGTGCTTGCCCGCATCGAGCGTCGCCGCGACGAGCGAGGCGTGCGCGGCGGGAGGCGTGAGGTTGAGGACGACTTCGATGTCCGGGTCGGCGATGAGCGTGTGCACCGGCTCGAGCGGCAGCTTGTGCTTCTCGGCGAACGCACGCCCGGCCTGCTCGTCGACGTCGGCGCACGCGACGATGTCGAATGACGGGAAGCCGACGGCGCCTTCGACGTACCGGTGCGCGATGACGCCGCAGCCGAGAACGCCGACGTTCATGCGGCCAACGCCCTGTACGAGCGCTCCAGCGCATCGGCAGGCGCGCGGTCGAGCTCGTCCTGCTCGACGATCAGCCACTCGACGCCGAGCTCCCCCGCCTTCGCGACGATCCCGTCGTAGCCGACGGCGCCGTCGCCGACCGGGCAGAACTCGCGCGTGCCGCGCGCGCGCAGGTCTTTCACGTGCACGAGCGGCGTCCGTCCGCGCGCCCACTCGAGCACCTCGACCGGCGACGAGCCCGCCCACCAGATCCAGCCGAGGTCGAGCTCGAGCGCGATCCACGGTGGCAGGCACTCGAGCAGCGAGACGCCGTCCTCGAGCCGCGGCACTTCGCTCCAGTGGTTGTGGAACGCGAAGCGAAGGCCGGCACGGCGCACGCGCTCGCCGAGATCGACGATCCGTGTGACGGCCACGTCGCGTTCCGCGGGCGTCGCGACCGGGTCGATCCACGCGAGCGTCACACGGTCGCAATCGAAGATCTCGGCCTCACGCGCGAGCTGCTCGACATCCGCGTCCAACCCGATGTGACGGCCGATGATCTCGAGGCCGTGGAGCGGCGCACGCCCGACCGGCCCGAAGAACTCGACGCCCTCGTAGCCGAGCGCGGCGACGGTCTGCAGCGTCCCGTCGAGATCGCGAGCACATTCGTCGCGCACCGTGTACAGCTGCAGGCCGATGCGCGGGCTCATGCCGACGCTCATACCCGTTGCAGGCTCTCTATGCGCTGCCGGTACCAGTGGAAGCTGTCCTTCGGCACCCGCTCGAGCGTCGGGTAATCGACGTAGACGATGCCGAAGCGCTTCGCGTAGCCCTGCGCCCACTCGAAGTTGTCGAGGAAGCTCCAGACGAAGTAGCCGTCGACCGGGACACCGTCGTCGCGGGCGCGCATGACGGCATCGGTGTGCGTTGCGAGAAAGTCGATGCGTTCGAGGTCGTGCACGCCGCCGTCGTGCGAGCGCACATCCGCATAGGCGGCACCGTTCTCGGTGATGTAGATCGAGGGCGGCGCGTACTCGTCCGCGACGCGCCGCAAGAGCTTGTACAGCGACTCCGGGTGGACCTCCCAGCCCATGTCCGTGCGCGTGCCGCCGGGCACTTCGACGATCTCCGGACCTTCGCGGACGACGAAACGGAAATAGTTGTTGATGCCGAGAAAGTCGATGCGCGCGCCGACGGCGGCAAGATCGCCGTCGCGCACGGGCGGCTTCAGGTCGACGTCCTCCGGATACGCGCCGCGGAAGATCGGGTCGAGGAACCATCGGTTCGCGCGCCCGTCGACCTCGCGGGCGGCGGCGGCGTCCGCCTCGGAGCCCGTCGCGGGGTCGACGTGCTCGAGGTTGAGCACGATGCCGACCCGAGCGTCGGGGACGTCACGGCGGATGACGTCGGCCGCCCAGCCGTGCGAGAGGAGCACGTGATGCGCGGCGTCGACCGCGTCCTGTTCGCTCGTCCGGCCCGGCGCGTGCTCGCCCCAGCCGTAGCCGAGCCACGCAACGACCCACGGCTCGTTGTGCGTCGTCCAGTGCGTGACGCGGTCGCCGAGCCGGCCGACCACCGCTTCCGCGTACGGGACGAACGCCTCAGCCGTCGAGCGCGCCGTCCAGCCGCCTTCGTCCTCGAGCCTCTGCGGCAGGTCCCAGTGGTAGAGCGTCGGGAACGGCTGGATGCCGGCGGCGAGCAGCTCGTCGACGAGCCGGTCGTAGAAGTCGAGCCCGGCGTCGTTGACCGCGCCGCGGCCTTCCGGAATGACGCGCGGCCAGGCGACCGAGAAGCGGAACGCGTCGATACCGAGCTCGCGCATCAGCGCGATGTCCTCCGGATAGCGGTGATAGAAGTCGCACGCGATCGAGCCGGTCTCCCCGGCGCGCACCTTCCCCGGTGTCGCGCAGAAGCGGTCCCAGATGCTCTCGCCGCGACCGTCCTCGTCGACGGCGCCTTCGATCTGGTACGCGGCGGTCGCGGCTCCCCAGAGAAAGTCGCTCACGACGACACTCCGGGCGCGGTGACGTGGCAGCGCGCCGCCTGCCCGGAACGCGCTTCGACGAGCTCCGGCGTGATCTCGGCGCACACCGCCACCGCGAGTGGGCAGCGCTCGCGAAAGCGGCAGCCCGGCTTGGGGTCGAGGGAGGCGGCGTTCTGGCCGGGCGCGACCGGAATCCGCGCCTGCCGGCGCATGCCCGCGTCCGGAACGGCGGAGAGCAGCAGCCGCGTGTAGGGATGCAGCGGCTCGGCGAGCACGCGATCGACCGGTCCCTGCTCGACGATCTGCCCCGCGTACATGACGAGGATGTCGTCCGCGACGTACCGCGCGCTCGCGAGATCGTGCGTGACGTAGAGGAACGCGATCTGCCGCTCCTCCTTGAGGCGCAGCATCAGGTTGAGGATCCCGATCCGGATCGAGACGTCGAGCATGCTCGTCGGCTCGTCCGCGAGGAGGACGACCGGCTCGACCGCGAGCGTGCGGGCAATTGCGACACGCTGCCGCTGACCCCCGGACAGCTGGTGCGGATATTTCGCGGCGATCTCTGCGGGCGGCACGAGACCGACGGTGCGCAGCAGCTCGTGCACTCGTTCCTCCACCTCCGCGCGCGGCACGATCCCGTGGATCTCGAGCGGACGCGCGATGTGGTGGCGGATCGTCTTCGCCGGGTTCAGTGAGCCGTATGGATCCTGGAAGATCATCTGCACCTGCGAGCGGTAGCGCACGAGTGCGCGCCGACGCCGATCGCGTGCGACGTCGCGGTCGCCGAGCGTGATCGAGCCGGCAGTCGGCGCGTACAGCCGTACGAGCAGGCGCGCGACCGTGCTCTTGCCGCTGCCGCTCTCCCCGACGAGCGCGGTGATCCTGCCCGGCTCGAGGGTGAAGCTGACGTCGTCGACTGCGTGCAGCTTCTTGAAGTGCTTCGTCAGCTCGCGGACTTCGAGTGTCGTCGCGCTCATGCGTCGTCTCCCGCCAGATGGCAGGCAACGAGATGCTGCGTCGTGACTTCGCGCAGCCGCGGCCGAACGGTCGTCTGCTCGCGGTACCGGGGACCGTCGCTCTCGCAGAGCGGGCAGCGCGGGTGGAAGCGGCAGCCGGACGGCGGGTTCCCGAGGTCGGGCGGCGAGCCCGGGATGCCGACGAGCCGCGTGCGCGGCCCCGTCAACGGCGGGAACGACTCCATCAACCCGCGCGTGTACGGATGCTGCGGATCGGCATGGATCTCCTGCGCGTCGGCGAGCTCGACGATCTCGCCCGCGTACATGATCGCGATCCGGTCTGCGAACTCGACCAGGAGGGACAGATCGTGCGTGATGAAGAGAACGGCGAAACCGAAGTCGCGCTTCAACGCCTCGATCTGCTGCAGGATCTCGCGCTGGACGACGACGTCGAGCGCCGTCGTCGGCTCGTCGAGGATGAGCAGCTCCGGGCTGAGCGCCAATGCGATGGCGATCGTCACCCGCTGTCGCATGCCGCCGGACAACTCGTGCGGGTACGCGCGCAGCCGTCGCTTGTCGATGCCGACTGACTCGAGCAACTCGCCCGCCCGGGCGAGCGCACGCCGGCGGTCGATGTCCTCATGCGCCTTCATCGCATCGACGAACTGGTCGCCGACGCGCATCACCGGGTTGAGCGCATTCATGGCGCTCTGGAAGACCATCGCGACGTTGCGCCAGCGGTGACGACGCAGCTCTTCCTTCGACTTCCCGACGAGGTTCTCGCCGCGGAAGAGCACCTCGCCGGCGACGATGTGGGCCGGCGGCCGCAGGATCTGCATGACCGCGTTCGCGACAGTGCTCTTCCCGCTGCCCGATTCGCCCGCGAGGCCGACGACTTCGCCGGTGCGGATCGCGAGGTCGACGCCGTCGACCGCACGCACCGACCCGTACTCGACGGCCAAGCCGCGCACCTCGACGAGCGTCTGTGTGGCGACCGCGCTCATGCTTCCTTCCTGAAGAGCAGCCGCCGCCGCGACTCGCCGCGCAGCCGCGGGTTGCTGACCTCGTCGATGGCGGCGAGCAGCAGCGTCAATCCGAGCACGGTGACGCCGATCGCGAGCCCCGGGAAGAGGAACGACCACCATTCGCCCTGCAGAACGCTCGAGTTGACCGTCGCCCAGTAGAGGGAGACGCCCCAACTCGGCTTGTCCATCTGACCGAGGCCGAGGAACTCGAGCCCCGCGTCGACGAGGATCGCGATGTAGAAGACGAGCACGAAGGCAGCGGCGATCCGGCTGATCATGTTCGGCACGAGCTCGCCGAACACGATCCGCGGCGTCGACTCGCCGGCGACCTTTGCCGCATGGATGAAGTCGCGGTTCTTGAGCGTCAGCGCCTGCCCGCGCAGGATGCGCGCCTCGAGCGCCCACAGCGTCCCGGCGATGACGATCGTCATCACCGAGAGGCTGCGCGTGTGGAGGAACGCGGTGACGTCGACGAGCAGCGGGATCGTGGGGATGACGAAGAAGACATTCGTCACGAGGCCGAGCACCTCGTCGACGACCCCACCCGCATACGCGGCGAAGATCCCGAGCACCGATGCGATCACGGTCGCGAGCGCGCCGGCGCACGCGCCGAGCAGGAGCGATCGCCGCGCACCCCAGACGACGCCCGACCAGACGTCGGAGCCCTGGTCGGTCGTCCCGAAGAGATGGTGCAGCGACGGCGCCTGCCGTGTCGCGAGCGTGAAGTCCGTCGCAGCGGCGCGATCGGCGAGGAGCGGCGCAAACAACGCGAGCAGCACCATCCCACCGAAGAAGACGAGGCCGGCCCGTCCTTTCGGATTGCGCAGGAGCAAGCCGATCCAGCCGGGGACCGCAAACCGGCGAAGACGCGCCGGCGCGTCCAGCGATTCGCGCAACAGGATGGGCTCGGCCGCCATCGCTATGCGGTCCGCACGCGCGGGTCGAGGACGAGGTTGAGGAGATCCATGATGAAGTTCGCGATGATCGGGCACAGCGCGAACACGAGCAGCAACGCCTGCGTCAGCGGATAGTCGTTGCCGAGCGCGGCCTGCTGCAAGGTGTAGCCGGCGCCGGGGTAGCTGAAGACGAGCTCCACGAAGATGACGCCCCCGACCGCGGTCGCGAACTGCGCGGCGAAGCCGTTCAGCGGCGGCAGGATCGCGTTGCGCGCCGCATAACGGGTCATGACGCGCCGGTCGCGCAGCCCTTTCGCGTGCGCCATGGCGACGTAGTCCTCGCCGATCGTGTTGATCATGACGGTGCGCATGTTCAGCACCCACCCGCCGGCGTACGCCAGGACGATCACGAGCGCGGGCAGGAAGCCGTGGTCGACGGCGTTCGAGATGAAGTGCCAGTTGAACCCGGGTGAGAGCCCGTTGTCGTACGCGTGCTGGATGGGGAACCAGCCGAGACGCAGGCCGAGGAAGTACATGAGCAGCAGCGCGGTGAAGTAGGCGGGAAACGCCGCGAGCGCCATGAAGATCGGCACGAAGATCGAGTCGAAGCCGCCGCCGCGCCGCCACGCGGCGACCATGCCGATCGCGGTGCCGAGCAGGAACGAGAGGACGAACGCGATCCCCACGAGCACGATCGAGTACGGGAGCGTGCGCGCGATGATCTCGGACACCTTCGTCGGGTAGTTCGAGGTCGAGATGCCGAAGTCGAGCGTCGCGACGCGGTGCAGGTACTGGCCGTACGCCGTCCAGAGCGACTGGTGACCGCCGCCGAGCAGCTGTTCGTAGCTCGCGATGATCCCGGGGTTGGCCTGGATCTGAGCCGGGCTGAGGTGTTGGAGGATGCCGCCGATCGGGTTGCCGGGCATCAGCCGCGGCAACGCGAACGTCAGCGTCAGCGCCGCCCAGATGGCGAAGAGATAGAAGCCGAGGCGACGTAGGAACCAGCGCATGCGTTTAGGAGAGTTGGACGTTACAGCGACGGCGGGCGGGATCGAATTTCCCGCCCGCCGTCCCCTTGGAGGGTCACTGCACGTTTCCGCTACGGCCCGACCTTGCCTCCGGGCGCGATGCGGGTGAGGGTCACGCTGTTGTCGGGGTTGTTGGTGAAGATGGGCTGCGCGTAGTAGTTCTTCGGCGACGGGAAGCCGTGGAAGTACTTCGTGCTGTACGTCGACCATTGCGGCGCGACGAAGAGCGGCACGATCGGCTGATCCTGGAGGAACAGCTTCGCCGCCTTCTGGAAGTCGGCCTTCTGCTGGGCGGGGCTGAGGGACGCCCGCCAGTTGTTGAGGATCGGCTGGACTGCGGTGTCTGCGAAGTGCTCCCAGTCACCGGTCGTCGATGCGTCCTGGCCACTCGGGATGAACGCGTTCTGCGAGAGATTCGCGTTGAAGTAGCCCCACGGGTTGCCGGACGGCACGATCTGCCAGAGCAGCGAGGGGTTCTTCGTCGACGATGCGTTCGGGTACCACGAGTTCCAGTCGGGCTCGAGCGCTTCGCTCGCGTTGATGCCGATCGCCTGCAGGTTCTTGGCGACGATCTGGTCCGTGGCGACCCAGTCCGACCAGCCCGAGATCACGTGGATGTCGAAGTTGACCGGATTGCCGTGCGGATCGAGCAGCTGGCTGCCCTTGTAGGTGAAGCCGGCGCCCGTCAGCAGCGCCTTCGCCTTCGCGGGGTCGTACGTGGCCTGCGCCTTTGCCTGCGCCTTGAGCGCCGGGGTGTACCACGTGGGGAAGATCCCGCTCAGGCCGAGCGCGTCGGTCGGCGGGGCATACCCGTACTCGCCGAGCTTCGAGACGCTGTTCCGGTCGATCGCGAGGCTCAGCGCCTTGCGGAAGGCCGGGATGCTGAACGGGTACTGCGTCGTGTCGAAGACGAGCGAGTGCGAGAACGACGTCGTCGCGTAGAACGAGTGATAGTGCTGCTTGTCCTTCGCGATGTATGCCGTCTCGACGTTCGGCACGAAGTTGTGCGTCCAGTCGACATCGCCCTTCTGGATCAGAGCGAGCGCTGCGTCATTCGACGCCGCCTGCACGTACTCGACGCACGGGATCTTCGGCGCGCCCGCCATCCAGTAGTGCGGGTTCTTGTCGAGGACGTAGTCCTGTGACGTGAACTTCCCGATGACGTCGAACGGGCCCGAGCCGACGGGGTTCGGGTTGAGGAACGTCGCCGGCTTGGCCACCTTCGACCAGATGTGCTTCGGGACGATGAACTGACCGTTCAGCGTCACCGGAATGAAGGTCGAGTCGACCGTCTTCAACCTGATCACGACCTGGTACGGGCCTTTCGCCGCGATCGACTTGATGTTCGTGTTGGGATGCGTGTAGCCGATGAGATCCATCGACGAGTCCTGCTTGCCGGCGGTGAGGCTGTACACGACGTCGGCCGAGGTGAGCGCCTGGCCGTCGCTCCACTTGACGCCCTTCCGGATGTTGAGCGTCAGCGTCTTGTTGCCGCCGCTCCACTTCCAGCTCTGGGCGAGCCACGGGTACTGGCGGCCGCCGCCGGCGACCGTCGTGATGATCAGCGGCTCGTAGAACGCGCCGCGCACGATCGAGCCGCTCGGCGACGTGTTGCCCGTGTACGGGTTGAAGTTCTTCGTGAAGGTGGCGTCCCCCGACCCGGTCATGACGAGGCATTTGTGGCCGGCGGCGGCGCTGCCCGCCGAGCTGACGGCGGCCGGCGCCGCCGTGGTGAAGATCGCCGTGCACGCAGCCGCGAGCATTGCGAGCGTGAGGGATGCGCGGCGATGGCGAGCGATGAATCGCATCGATCCAGTCCTTTCTGGCGGGGCCGGTACATTTTCCGGCAACGGTTCCGGGGCTGTCTACCACGCTGGAATCGCGTGAGTCAAGCACCGAAACGTAAAATGTTCCGGAACAAGACCGGAAGTTGTTTCGGAAGTCCGGAAAACCTGGTTCAATCTGCCAATGGCGACTGCGCCCACCTATCGGCCGCGCGTGACGATCCGCGAGATCGCCGACCTCGCGGGCGTCTCGGTCGCCACCGTGTCCCGGGTCATGAACGGCCGGGACGACGTCTCGGCGGAGACGCGCGAGCTCGTCCAGCGGATCGTCCGCGAGCGCGGCTACACCGCGAACCGCACCGCGCGCGGTCTTTCGGCCGGACGGACGGGGTTGATCGGCGGCACCGTCCCGCTCGTCCATCCGGCGTACTTCTCGTTCATCCTCTCCGGCGCGGCGGAGGCGCTGTACGAGCGCGACATGCGGCTCGTGCTCTGCCCGACGCAGCACGAGCACGAGCGCGAGGTGACGCTGCTCGAGCGGATGATGCACGGCACGACCGACGGCGGGTTGCTGATCCTGCCGCAGGAGTCGGCCGACGAGCTCGAGCATCTGCTCGAGAGCGGCTACCGCTTCGTCGTCGTCGATCCGCTGCTGCCCTTGAACGAGCGGATCCCGGCCGTGTCCGCGGCCCACTCGGCCGGCGCCGTTCTCGCGGTCGAGCACCTGCTCTCGCTCGGGCACCGGCGGATCGGCGCGATCACCGGCCCGCGCGGCTGGATCGCGACCGAGGAGCGGGTGCGCGGGTACCACGCCGCCCTCGGCGCCGCGGGCATCCTGGCCGAGCCCGAGCTCGTCGTCGAGTCGCCGTTCTTCGAGATCGAAGCGGGCCGCGCCGCGGCGCGGCGGCTGCTCGATCTGCACACCCCGCCGACCGCGATCTTCGCCTTCCACGACAACATCGCGATCGGCGTCATCCAGGCGGCGCGCGAGCGGCGGATCCGCGTGCCGGAGGAGCTGTCGGTCGTCGGCTTCGACGACGTCGAAGCGGCGGAGATCGTGACGCCGATGCTGACGACGATCCGCCAGCCGCTCGCCGAGATGGGGCGCATGGCGGTCAGCCTGCTCGAGCGGCTGATCGAGGGTCAGCGGATCGAAGCGCTGCACGTCGAGTTGCGCACACAGCTGATCGTGCGGGGCTCGACCGCGCCGCTCAGAGGCTGAGCGCCGCGAGCGCCGGGGCGAGCTGCTCGGGCCGGCGCGGGCCGACGACCACTGCGGTCACCTCCGGCTGAGCGAGCAGCCATGCGTAGGCGAGCGTCGCGGGGTCGCCGCGCGCTTCCAGGTCCTCGATCAGGTCGTAGACGGCGTCCGTCTTCAGGTGCTCGTAGGGATCCGGGCGGAGCGTCATTCGCGAGCCCGCGGGCGGCGGCGCGTCGCGGCGGTACTTGCCCGTCAGCCAGCCGCCCGCGAGCGGGCTGAACGGGGTGAAGCCGAGCCCGTGCTCGCGGCAGAGCGGCAGCACGTCCCGTTCGGCGTCGCGGTCGAGGAGCGAGTACGAGGTCTGCACCCATTGCGGCCTGCCGTGGGCGATCGCCTCGCGCAGCTGCGCGCCGTCGACGTTGCTGACGCCGTACGCCCCGATCTTGCCGGCCGCGACGAGCTCGTCGAGCGCGCCGGCCGTCTCGGCGAACGGGACGCTCGGGTCCCACGCGTGCGTGAGGAAGAGGTCGACGCGCTCGAGCCCGAGCCGCTCCAGGCTCGAGTCGACCTGCCGCTTGACTCGCTCCGGAGCGAGCCCCTGGTCGGCGCCTGCCGACATCGGGTTGAAGGTCTTGGTCGTGACGACGGCGCCTTCCGGCCGCCGCGACGCGAGCCACGCGCCGAGATACGTCTCGCTCCGGCCGCCGCCGTATGCGTCGGCGGTGTCGAACGCCGTGATCCCGGCCGCCCACGCGGCGTCGAGGATCGCGAACGCCTCGTCCTGCGACTCGCCCCGGCCGAAGAGTTCCGGCGCCGAGCCGATGCCGCCGAAGTTGCCGCAGCCGAGGATGATGCGCGATACCCCGATACCCGCCAGGTAGGCTCGTTGCATGGCGACGAAAGTACTCGACGTCCAGGCCGTGCGTTCCCGTTTCTCGTCGCTGCAGGGGGATTTCGTCTTCCTCGACGCGCCCGGCGGGTCGCAGGTGCCGGACGAGGTCGGCGACGCGATCGCGCGCACGCTTCGCGAGGCCAGCGCGAACATCGGCGCGAACTACGAGACGAGCAAGCGCGTGGAGGAGATCCTCGCGACTGCGCGCGAGGACGGCGCCCGGTTCCTCAACTGCTCGTCGGACGACGTCGTCTTCGGGACGAACATGACGTGGCTCGACTTCGCGCTGTCGCGCACGGCGGCACGCGACTGGCAGGAGGGCGACAAGCTCCTGTTCACGCGCCTGGACCACGACGGCGGCGTGGCTCCGTGGGTCGAGCTCGCAGCCGACCGCGGATTCGAGGTCGACTGGGTCGACGTGACGCCCGATCTGGAGCTCGACTACGACGACCTCGAGCGCAAGCTCGACGACCGGGTCCGCGTCGTCGCCTGCGTCGCCTCGTCGAACGCCGTCGGCACGATCGTCGACGTCGCACGCGTCTCCGAGCTCGCGCACGAGGCCGGCGCGCTGTGCTGGGTCGACGCCGTGCAGTACGCAGCACACGAGCCGGTCGACGTGCAGGCGCTCGACTGCGACGTCTTCATCTGCTCGGCGTACAAGTTCTGCGGGCCGCACGTCGGCCTCGCGTACGGGAAGCACGAGCTGCTCGAGTCGTGGCGGCCGTACAAGGCGCGGCCGGCAGCGTCCGACCCGGTCGGGCGGCGCTTCGAGGTCGGCACGGCGCCGTACGAGTTGCTCGCGGGCTTCTCGGCGACGATCGGCTACCTCGAGTCGATCGGCGGCATGAACGCGGTCGCGGCGTACGAGCGGGAGCTCGGCCGGCACTTCATCGACTCGCTTCCCGCAGGCGCCACCGTGTACGGGCTGCAGACGATGGAAGGGCGCGTCGCGACCTTCCTGATCAACCTCGACGGCGTCGACGCGGCGGACGCCGCGAAGCGGCTCGCAGACGAGGGCTTCGGCGTCTGGGCACACGACAACTGGTTCTCGCTCGGCCTGCGCGAGAAGCTGCCGTATCCCGAGAACGCGCTTCGCGTCGGCCTGATCCACTACAACACGGCCGACGAGATCGACCGCTTCTGCGCGGCGCTCGCGGGGCTCTAGTAGTAGATAGGAGAGGTCGGCGATACGCGTAAGCCGGTTGGTACTAGCCAATCGGCACGGGTACTCGGTCCAGGGATAGCCTTTGGGCGGTTGAAAACAACGCCGGGCTAGCGACACTGCGCGTTCGCGGCATCGAGCGCGTTCGGCTCCGCGCCGACCTGACGATCCTCGGTCGGCTGGCGCTGGAACCCGCAAAAAGCTCGCGCCCGCCGCCGCGTAACGCAGTCCGATATTTACCGAAACCGGTCGAAACCTCTTGCGGCGAGCCTGCGAGCCACGGCAAACTTCGACATTGGATGTACGCGCCGGGCACACGCGTAAAGCTCCTGAGTGCGGTAGACGGCTACGGGGCCGGAACAGAGGCGGTCATCGTGTTCGACCTTGGAGATGACGTGTGCCAAATCGCATTGCTCCAGGGTGGGACGCTCGAAGTCGCCTGCTCCGTCCTCGCGCTGGTTGTTGAAGGAGCCGGACGGCTAGCCGAACACTCGGACGCTGCACCCCAACCCGGCCCCGCCTGACGACCTCGCGCTTGGCCTCGTCACCCGGCCGTTCGCGTTTCGCCAATCTCTCCTACTAGTACGATACGTACATATGTTCGTGCTGCACGCCGACGCCGACGCGTTCTTCGCGTCGGTCGAGCAGCGGGACGACCCGCAGCTCCGCGGCCGACCGGTGATCGTCGGCGGCGGGGTCGTGCTCGCCGCGAGCTACGAGGCGAAGGCGTTCGGCGTCCGGACGGCGATGGGCGGACGGCAGGCGCGGCGTCTGTGCCCGCACGCGATCGTCGTTCCGCCGCGCTTCGATGCGTACACGGAGGCGAGCCGTCGGCTCTTCGCCGTCTTCGAGGACACGTCGCCGGTCGTCGAAGGCCTCTCGATCGACGAGGCGTTCATCGACGTGCGAGGGATGGAGCGCATCGCGGGCACGCCGCCGCAGATCGCGGCGCGTCTGCGCGGCGCCGTGCGCGAGCGCGTCGGCCTGCCGGTCACCGTCGGCGTCGCGCGGACGAAGTTCCTCGCGAAGGTCGCGAGCGGGGTCGCGAAGCCGGACGGGCTGCTCGTCGTCCCACCCGATCGTGAGCTGGAGTTCCTCCACCCGCTACCCGTCGAGTGCGTCTGGGGCGTCGGGCCTGCGACTGCGAAGCGCCTGCACGCGTGGAACGTCGGCACCGTCGGCCAGCTCGCCGCGCTGTCGGAGTCGACGCTCGTCGCGATGCTCGGGCGCGGCGTCGGACGGCACCTGCATTCGCTCGCGCACAACCGCGACTTCCGCCGCGTCGAGACGGGCAAGCGGCGCGGCTCGATCGGCTCGCAGCACGCGCTGGGGCGGGGACGCCACTCGGCCGAGTCGATCGACGCGACCCTCGTCGCGATCGTCGACCGGATCACCCGGAGGATGCGCAGCGCCCGTCGGATCGGACGGACGGTCGTGCTGCGCATCCGCTTCGGCGACTTCGAGCGCGCGACGCGGTCGCACACGCTGCCGTTCGCGACCGCGAACACGCGGACGATCCTCGCCGTCGCCCGTGCGTTGCTCGCTACGGCGACGCCCCTGATCGAGCGTCACGGCATCACGCTGGTCGGCTGCTCGGTCGCGAATCTCGAGAGCGACGGCGCCAGACAGCTCGCCCTGGGCCGGGACGAGGCCCTCGACGCCGCCGTCGACACGGTGCGCGACCGATACGGGGCGAGCGCGATCGTGCGGGCCGTCCTCGTCGGGCGCGATCCCGGGATCTCGATGCCGTTGCTGCCCGACTGACTGCGGTTGTTCTCGTTTCCGGCCGATAGAGCCACCAGGGCTTACGTCCTCATTACAGGCCGATCGCAAGAAATCCCGGTCTGCGGGATCTTCTCTAGGTAGACACGACCTCCAAACCATTGTAAGGAGAAGGCATGCTCGGAAAGCGACCCGGCTTCGCGGCCGCCGTCACTGCCGCAACGCTCGTCCCGCTCGCGGTCTTCGGAGGCGTCGCCTTCGCGAAGGGGCTGCCGAGCGCGTCCGAGTACCAATACGGGCCGAGTGGCGGGCAGTACGGGAAGGTGACCATCTGCCACCACACGCACTCGAAGAAGAACCCGCAGGTCACGATCACGATCAGCGCGAACGCGTGGCCCGCGCATCAGAAGCATGGGGACACCCAGGGCGCCTGCGACCAGTCGCACTCGACGAAGCCCGGAAACAAGAACCCGGGCAACGACGGGACCCACGGGAGCTCCGGCAGCTCGCACGACGCGGGCAGCAACGGAGACCACGGGAACAGCGGCACGCACGGCAACAGCGGCAATCACGGCAAGCCGTAGACCGGCCTGACGGCGGCTGCCGCTCCGACCGGAGCGGCAGCCGCCGGTACAGCTCCACTCGCCAGGCCGAGCAGCGAGAGAACGGCGAGCAGCACGGCGAGAGCCGCTGCTGCGAGGCGCAGCCCGCCGCCGAGTGACCTGGCCTCCTGTCGCGTCAGCACGAGGAGTGACGCACCGACCGCGACCGCGGAGACCGTGACGGCCGGCATCTCCCAGTCCCAGTCGACGAGCGCGTGCACGAGAAAGCCGATGTATGCGGCCGCCGCTGCCGCACCCAGCGGCGTCGTTCGCGCCGCGGCCCGCGCACGTGCCAGTGGAATTCCGAGGAAGGCGAGGAGGAGCACGACCCCGAGCGGCCCGAGCTCCGCAAGGGTCTCGAGGTAGAGATTGTGCGCATCGAGCGCGCCGGCAGGCGCCGTCGGCCGCGCATCGAGCCAGAAGCGCCCGAACGTGCCGGCGCCGCCGCCGAGCAAAGGATGGGCGGAGACGATCGACCGTCCGACGGCCCAGTACGCCGAGCGCTGCGCGGCGACGAGGTGCGTTGCCGACCTCTCGGGGAGCGCCGTCACGACGGCGGCCGCGGCGAGCATGCAGAGGACGCCGGCGACGGCGAGCCCGCGCGGCAGCTCACGTCCCGGTTCGGGCTCGCGGCGCGGACGCGCGGCGAGGAGGCCGGCTGCCGCGGCGGCAACGGCGAGCCCGGCGGCGACGGCGCTCCTCCGCCCCGGGTCGGCCGCGTGGGCTCCGAGGTCGGCCCAGGCGCACACTGCAGATACCGCGACGACGGGCGCTGCGAGGCGCCCGACCGCTCCGGCGAGCGAGCGGCGCCGCCGATCGAGCATGACGAGGGCGAGAAGCGCCGCCAAGGCCGCGACGACGCCGCCACGGCTCGAGGCGAGAACGACGACCACGACGAAGACCGGCACGGAGGCGGCGGCGGCGCCCCGCACGAAGCGGCGCGGGTCGTGCGCCGCCAGCGCGAGCGCGACCGGGAACGCGATCACGCACAGCGCCGCGAAGGCGTTCGCGTAGCCGACCGGCCACGACAGGAACGGGGCTTCCGCTCGGTCGACGGGCCCGCTGACGGTGTACCGCGCGATACCGACGACTGCGACGACGTCGACGGCCCCGAGGACTGCCGGGCCGAGCGCCGCGGCGAACCGGCGCGGCGCCGCCGAAACCACGACCAGCGCGACGGCGACGTACACGAGATCGCGGCGGGCGTCGAGCACGCTTTGCGCCGGCTCGACCGACCAGACGGCCGAAAGGAGCGTCCAGCCGGCGAGCAGCGCGATGCTTCCGGCAAAGGCCGCGCCTGCACGGCCAACCCGGATCTCCGGCGCCGTCCCGAGCGCCAGCGCCGCGGCCCAGAAGCAGATGACCGAGCTCCAGACCCACGACCGGGGGAAGTAGCCGCCCGAATCGAGCGCGAGCGCGCAGACGAGCACAGCCGCACCGGCTGCGACGCGACGGTCGGCGGCCATGGACGAAAATCCTGTCAGATGTGCCCGGCGCCCGAATCGGCGCCGACCTCGGACGCTAGGCCGCGACGATCTGCGCGAACACGTTGAGATCGACGTTGCGCCCGCTCACGATGCAGACGCAGCGGTCGCTGCGACGCAGGGCGACTGCGAGCGCGAGCGCACCGGCGCCCTCGGCGACGAGACCCGCACGAGTCGCGAGCAACTGCATCGCCTCGCGCACGTCGTCGAGGGGGACGGCGACCGCCTCGTCGACGAGCTCCTGCGCTCTGGCCCACATCGTCGGCAGCAGTGCGCGTCCCCCGGCGCCGTCGACGAAGGACGGCGCGTAGTCGATCTCGACCGGCCGTCCGGCCGGAAGCGACGCGGCCAGCGGCGCCGCGGTCTCCGGCTCCGCCGTCACGATCCTGACGCCGGGTCGTAGGGCGTGGAGCGCGCTCGCGATCCCGGTCGTCAGCCCGCCGCCGCCCCATGGAACGACGAGTGTGTCGAACTCCGGCGCATCCTCGGCGAGCTCCAGTCCGATCGTGCCGTTTCCGGCCATGACCAACTCGTCCTCGACCGGATGGATGAACAGTGCGTCGATTCCCTCGTAGCGGCGGTCGACCATCGCCTGCCACCAGACCTCGTGCGGGACGAGGACGACGTCGGCGCCGAGCGCCTCGACCCGGTCGAGCTTCGCGCGCGGCGCGTGCTCGGGCGCGACGACGGTCGCGCGGACGCCGAGCTCCCGCGCCGCCCAGCCGACACCCTGCGCCATGTTGCCCGCACTCGCGGTGACGACGTCCTGCGCCGGCTGTGCGCGCATCGCATTGAGGGCACCGCGCAGCTTGAACGAGCCGATCGGCTGCAGCGACTCGAGCTTGAGGAAGATGCGCTCGTCGAACGGGACGAGCGGGGTGCGCACGATCGCGTCGGAGATCCGCTCGCGGGCGGCGCGGATCTCGTCGAGCGGGATCAGTCGCTCTCCCGCGCGAGCTCGGTCAGCTGCGTCCGCACCGTCCAGAGCTCGGGGAACATCTTGTTCTTGATCAGCCCGGCGAGCAGCTCGACCGGCGTGCCCTGCGTGCCGACGACGTCTTCGCCGATGATCCGCGCCACCACCTTGAAGTGGCGGAAGCGCCAGACGCCGACGCGCTCGTCCCATTCCGTGAGCAGCTCGGCGAGCTGGTACAGGTCTTCGTGCTCGCGGCCGTGCACGTACACGTCGATCAGCGAGAGGTCGCGCTCGCGCCGCACCGCGTCGAAGGCGGCCAGCAGCGGCGGCGAGACGCGACGGATTTCGCGGAACCCCGGCGAGTCGAACCCGGAGCCGTGCCCGAGGACGCGCCGCACGTCCTGGTACTCCCAGGGCGACATCTGCTCCAGGTGCTCGAGGAAGCCTTCGCAGTACTTGACCGCCGCACACGCCCGGCGGAGAAGGCGCTGCGCGGCCGCGAGGTCGCGCGATTCGATCAGCCGCGTCGCCTCCTCGACCTCGTTCCACGCGTGCTTGAGCCACAGCTCCGAGGACTGGTGCACCGTCTGGAAGAGCAGCTCGTCGCGGTGCACCCACTCGTCGGCCGTCTTCTGCAAGGCGAGCAGCTCGTCGGTGCGCAGATACCGCTCGTAGTCGCTCTCCGCGGCCCCGGCGAGGATCGGCGCGTACTCGTCGGCGTTCGGCGCGGTCACCGCGCCTCGCTCCCGTCGAAGATCTTCAGCGGCAGGTCGGCGAGCGGGACGCCGCCGTCGTCGGTCACGAGCCACGTGTCCTGCATGTAGAGGCACGCCTTCCCGTCCTGCGAGATCGCGTGTGGATGCATGGACAGCGCCATCCCCGCCTGCAGCTCGGTGTCGTCGTTCTCGCCGATCTTCGGGAACTCGATCATCGTCATGCCGATCGAGTGGCCCGTGACGTGACCGAGGAAGAAGTCGCGCTCGTGGAAGCCCTTCGCGACCGCGCGGTGCGCCTCGCGTGCGGAGCCGCCGCTGCGCAGTGTCGCGCGCGCGGCGTCGAAGTACTCCTCGTAGGCCTCGAACATGCGCTTGGTCTCGTCGCTCGGCTCGGCGGCGCAGATCGCGCGCGAGACCTCGACCCAGTGGCCGCCCGGGCCGGCGACCTCGAGCGACGGGAGGATGCAGTCGGTCCGCTCGAACCGCTTGTCGCCGGCGATCTTGAACTCCGGCAGCGCGTTCCCGTTCGGGCCGTCGAGGACCATGTCCATCGTCCAGCGGCCGCAGCCCTGCGAGACGAAGTACTCCTCGCAGGGCGCGAGCACCTCGCGCTCGGTCTTCCCCGGCTCGAAGTGCTCGAGGAAGATCCAGAAGCCCTCCGTGTTGATGCGCACCGACTCGCGCACCGACGCGAGCTCGAGCTCCGACTTCACCATCCGCGCATGGTCGAACTCGACGTCGAA
>JAICWC010000038.1 GCA_025934995.1 Thermoleophilia bacterium
AAGCACACCCGCGACCGTCTTGCGCGCGTGCACATCCAGCCCGAACCACGTACCCTCGACCATTACCGGCGCCTCCCGTAATTGCGGCTCTACCGCCGCGCCAATCGCGACGGCAACCCGCGCCAACTTACGAGCGAGGCGCCGGCAACTCCATACGGTCTAGCCGACGACGAAGTTCACGAGCTTGCGCGGGACGACGATCGTCTTGCGGACCTGCGCGCCGTCGATGTGCGCCTGCACCTTTGGCGACGCCGACGCGCGCGCGACGAGCTCCTCCTCCGGCGTCGAGGCGTCGACCTCGAACCGGTCGCGCACCTTGCCGTTCACCTGCACGACGAGCTCGTACGTGTCGACCTCGAGCTGCGACGCATCGGCGACCGGCCACGGCGCCTCCCAGAGCCGCTCGTGCCCCAGCCGCTCCCACAGCTCCTCGGTCACGTGCGGCGCCCACGGCTGGATGAGCGAGACGGCCGTCTCCGCCGCGAAGCGGGCAGCCGGATCCGACGCTCCCGCGCGCGAGAGGTCGTTCAGGAGCTCGATCACCGCCGAGATCGCCGTGTGGAACGACTGGCGTCGGCCGAGATCGTCGGTCACCTTCGCGATCGTGCGATGCGCCTTCCGCGACAGCTCGTTCTCGGGTGGAGCGTCGTGCGAAGACGACGCAGCGACCTCGCCGACGATCCGCCACAACCGCCGGACGAATCGCCCCATCCCTTCGGCGCCTTCCTCGCTCCACTCCATGTCCTCGGTCGCCGGGCCGAGATGGAGGATGTTCAGCCGCGTCACGTCGGCGCCGAACGCGTCGAGCATCTCCTCCGGCGCGATGACGTTCCCCTTCGACTTCGACATCTTCGTCCCACCGAGGTTGACGAAGCCGTTCGTGAAGAAGTGGTCGAAGGGCTCGCGAAAGCCGAGCATCCCGAGGTCGTTCAGCGCCTTGATGAAGCAACGCGCGTAGATCATGTGCACTGTCGTGTGGTCGATGCCGCCGATGTACTGGTCGACGGGGTTCCAGTAGTCGGCGAGCTCCTGCCGCCACGGCGCGTCCGCGTTGTGCGGGTCGGTGAAGCGCAGGAAGTACCACGACGAGTCGAAGAACGTGTCCATCGTCTCCGCCTCGCGACGCGCAGCCCCGCCGCACTGCGGACACGAGACGTTCATGAACGTCTCGTCGGACGCGAGCGGCGCGACACCGCGGGGACGGAAGTCCTGGAGGTCGAGCGGCAGCAGCACCGGCAGGTCCTCGTACGGAACGGGCACGGTGCCGCACGCGTCGCAGTAGACGATCGGGATCGGCGAGCCCCAGTAGCGCTGGCGCGAGAAGCCCCAGTCGCGCAGCCGGTAGGAGATCGCCGGCTTGCCGCGGTCGCGCTCGCCGAGCCAGTCGACGATCGCACGCTTCGCATCCTCTGCGGGCAGACCGGTGAACTGCGCCGAGTCGATCAGCGTCCCGTCCTCGTCGATGACGGGGACGATCGGCAGGTCGAACGTCTCGGCGAACTCGCGGTCGCGCTCGTCGTGCGCGGGCACGGCCATGATCGCGCCGGTGCCGTAGTCCATGAGGACATAGTCGGCGACCCAGATGGGGATGCGCGCCTCGTTGACCGGATTCGTTGCGAAGAAGCCGGTGAAGACGCCCGTCTTCTCCTCCGCCGCCGCGCGTTCCTCGCCGCGCTTCGCCGCCGTGCGGCGCACGTACTCGCGCAGCTGCTCCGCGTTCGGCGAGCGCTCGGTCAGCTGCTCGACAAGCGGATGCTCCGGCGCAAGGACGAAGAAGGTCGCGCCGTAAAGCGTGTCCGGGCGAGTCGTAAAGACGGCGACGTCCTGCTCCAGCTCGTCGATGCGGAACTGGATCTCCGCTCCCTCCGAGCGGCCGATCCAGTTGCGCTGCATCGTCTTGACCTTCTCCGCCCAGTGCAGCTCGTCGAGGCCGTCGATCAGCTCCTGCGCGAACGCCGTCTGGCGGAAGAACCACTGCTCGAGGTTCTTCGCGATCACCTCGGTGCCGCAGTACTGGCAGCGGCCGTCCTGCACCTGCTCGTTCGCAAGCACGACCTGGTCCTGCGGGCACCACTTGACCGGCGAGGCCTTCCGGTAGATGAGCCCGGCCTCGTAGAGCTTCAGGAACAGGAACTGGTCCCAGACGTAGTACGTCGGCTCGTGCGCGGAGATGAGGCGCGACCAGTCGAACGACCAGCCCAGCCGGCGCATCGACTGCGAGATCGTCTCGATGTTCCGCTCGACGATGTCCCGCGGGTGCCCACCCTCCTTGATCGCCGCGTTCTCGGCCGGCAGCCCGAACGAGTCGAAGCCGATCGGGTTCAGCACTTCCATCCCCTGTCGTTTGCGGAAGCGCGTGATCACGTCGCAGATCGTGTAGACGAGCACATGCCCCATGTGCAGCGTCCCCGACGGGTACGGCCACATGGCGACGACGTAGCTCTTCTGCTTCGTCGTGTCGGGCTCGCCGACGCGCGCGGCCTGCGCGTCGTCCCAGACGCGCTGCCACTTCGCCTCGATCTGTTGTGCGTCGTAATCGGCCATAAGAATGAAAAAGCCTCCCGAGGGGAGGCCGAGGGAAGCCGGGTGCGGCAGGCCTCCTAGTCGGTGGTAAGCAGCTCCTGCATTTCGCGCTGGATACTAGCAATGTGCAGGAGCTCCTTCCCGTCACGGCCCAGCTCGACGAGGGCGCCCTCTCGATCGGCGGGGTCGCAGCCGACGTCCTCGCGGCGGAGCACGGGACGCCGCTCGTCGTCTACTGCGAGGAGACGATCCGGGCGCAGGCGCGCGCGTATGCGGCGGCCGCGCCCGGAGCCCTCATCGTCTATGGGACGAAGGCGTTCGCGAACGTCGCCATCCTCCGCGTCCTCGCCGAGGAAGGAGTGGGCGCCGACGTCTCCACGCTCGGCGAGCTCGCCTTCGCGGGCGCCGCGGGCATCCCGGGCGACCGGATCCTCTTCCACGGCAACAACAAGTCCGACGACGAGCTGGCGGCGGCCGCCGTCGCCGGCGTGACCGTCGTCCTCGACGCACCTGACGAGCCGGAGCGCGCGGTGGCGGCGGGTGTGCGGCGCGTGCTCGTGCGGCTCACGCCGGGCGTCGAGGCACAGACGCACCAGGCGATTCGGACGGCACACGACGAGTCGAAGTTCGGGTTGCCGCCGGAGCGAGCGCTGTCGGTGATCGCCGACGCGCTCGCGCTCGGCCTCGACGTCGCCGGCGTGCACTTCCACGTCGGCTCGCAGCTCGCGCGCGTGGACGAGAGCCTGCTCGCGGTCGAGCGGCTGCTCGAGTTCTGCGAGCGCGCTTCGTCCGAGCTGGACTGGCAGCCGGACGTGCTCGACATCGGCGGGGGCCTCGGCGTCCGCTACACGCACGAAGAAGCGGTGCCGGAGATCGACGAGTTCGTCACCCCGCTCGTCGCCGCGCTGCCGCGCGACGTGCAGGTGATCCTCGAGCCTGGACGCTCACTGGTCGGCCGCGCCGGCGTCACGCTCTATCGCGTCGGTGTCGTCAAGGAGAGCGGCGGCATCACGTACGTCGCCGTCGACGGCGGCATGTCGGACAACCCACGGCCCCAGCTGTACGGCGCACGCTACGAAGCGCTGCTCGCGAATCGCGCCGACGAGCTCGCGGACGGGGTCTACCGCATCGCGGGCAAGCATTGCGAGTCGGGCGACGTGCTGATCCAGGCCGCCGAGCTGCCACGGCCGGCCCGCGGCGACCTCCTCGCCGTGCCGGCGACGGGCGCATACACGCTCGCGATGGGCTCGACGTACAACGGAGTGCCGCGGCCCGCGGTCGTGCTCGTGCGCGACGGGTCGGCGCGCGTGATCCGCCGGCGGGAGCCCGTCGGCGACCTGCTGCGGTACGAGGACGGCTGAACGGCTAGGGGTAGTGCCAGACGGCGCTGCCGTGACGACGAGTGCCGATCGTGAAGAGCGTGAACATGCCCTGCGCGAGGTGCCCGCCGTGCAGCACCGTGCACCCGACGAGGTAGGCGCCGGGAACGAGCGAGACGGTGAGCCGGACGGTGCGCCCAGGCGGGACGTCACCGCTTCGGAAGCGGACGGGGCCGAAGAGCGCGGTGAAGTTGTGTGGGAAGCGGCCCTTGTTGTGGAGCACGAACGTCGTGCGTCCCGGACGCAGCCGGGCCGGCATGACGATCGCGTACTCGCGCAGGTCGACTGAGACCGTCCGGGTCGGCGTTGCAGCCCCGGCGGCCGCGGGGAGCACGGCCGCCGGAACCACGAGCAATGCGATTACCCCCAGGCGTCGGCGCCGCCGGACGTCGAGCCGGTCGTCGTCGGCGCCGGAGCCGGCGTCGCGACGGCGTGCTTGACGAACGCGCCCGCCGTGTTGACGACGTACCACTCCGACTGGAAGCCCTGGCCCGCCGTCTGGCCGGCCGCCTTGTCGCCCGCGAAGAAGTAGAGCGGGAAGCCGGCGTACGTGACCTGGAGCATCCCGTGCGTCGCCTTGATCGTCCCGACGAGGCGGGCGTTCGCGCCGGCTGCGACCGTCGGCTTGACGGTCGGCTTCACGAGCAGCGCCGGCCAGTACTTGTTGCAGGTCGCGTTGCTGCTGCAACGGTTGACCCCTTTGCGGTCGAGCGTGTACCGGTAGAGCGTCCGGCCGTTCGAGCCGACGAGGATCGTCCCGAACTTGCCGCTCTTCACCACCTTGACGGTCGCCGCACTCGTGTGCGTGCGAGCGGTCGCCGCCATCGCGGCACCTGCTCCGGCAACTGCGAGCAGTACCAGCGGCAGCCCCCAGCGGATCAGCCGACGTCCCAATTCCACTCCTTTCCTCGAAGCCCAATTCTGCAACGGATACGCTCGGCCGTGCCCGGCGGTTTGCCGAATCCGGCGACCGGGGCGGTCAGGTAGACGCAGAGATGTCGAAACCGGTCTCTCCGCTCCTTTTCACCGGCTTCGCCATCGCCTCGATCGGCGGCCCGCTCGCGCTGCCGACCTTCCTTCCGGGGACCGCCGGGGACGCGACCGACTCGGCGGCGCTCGTCGTCCTGCTCGCGCTCGCCGTGTTCGCCGTCCCGCTCGGGATCTGGCTCGTCTACTCCGGGCGGGTCGTGTCGCCCGGCGGCCTCACCGCCTTCGTCGCCGCGGCGGCCGGCCGGCGGACGGCGCTCGTGCACGGATGGATCTGGGCGCTCGCGTACTTCCTCTACCTGCCGTACACGGTCACGTTCGTCGTCTACGACCTGCTGACGCCCGTATTCCCGGGGATCGCGCCGTATCGGAGCTCGCTCGAGCTGGTCCTCCCGGTCGCGCTCGTGCTCGTCGCATTGGCACCGCTCCGCGCCGTGCTCGTGGGGCTCGGCGTCCTCGCGGCCGCGCAGCTGGTGGCCCTGCCCGTCCTCGGCGGGGTCGCGCTCTCGCACGTGGGCGCGCGGTTCGCCGCCGCACCGAGCCTCGACCCGACCGGCCGCGCCGTCGGCGGAACGGCGCTCCTCTTCGTCTGCGCGAGCCTGCCGCTCTACCTCGGCGCCGAGGTGCGAGGCGGAGCGACGACCGTCCGACGGGGCCTCGTCATCGCGGTCGCCGTCGTCGGCGCTCTGTTTCTCGTCGCGGCGATTCCACTCGCGACGGTCCCGGACGCGCTCCGCGACTCGGCGGTTCCCGGTGCGGCGATCGCCGGCGCGTACGGCGGACGCGGGCTCGAGATCGTCGTCGGCCTCCTGACCGCGGGGAGCACGCTCGCGTTGATCGTCGCCGAGTATCTCGCGCTCGCCCGTCTCATCCACTGGCTGCACGACGTGCCCGTCCGGGGTGTCCTCCGCTGGATCGCGATCCCCTTCGTCGCCGCCGACGTCGTGTCGCTCGTCGATCCCGAGCGCTTCTACTCCGACCTGCTGAAGCCGTCGCTCGCCGCGCTTTTCGTCTCGCAGCTGATCGTCTTCCTCGTCTTTCCACGCTTCCGCCGCAGCGCCGTCGCGCTCGCAGCCGCCGCCGTCGCATCCGGGCTTGCGGCATGGGGGCTGTACACCCTTTTCGCGTCGAGCGTCGCGACCTGAGGCGCTCCCCGAGGGGTTCTGGATACCCTGGCTGCGATGAGAGTGCGCCTCGCAGCGGTTCCGGGTGTGGCGCTCGTGGCGATCGCGGCCGCGATGTGGGGCACGGACCCGATCATCCGCAAGACGATGAGCTTCTCGACCACGGCGACGACGATCGTCTTCGGCGAGCACGTCGTCCTCGTCGCGCTGACGCTGCCGCTGCTCTTCCCTGCGTTGCGCTCGGTCCTCCGCGCCGGCTGGCGCTTCGTCGTCGCGGCCGTGCTCGTGGGCGCGGGCGCGTCGGCCGTCGCGACGATCCTCTTCACCGACGCGCTGATCGGTCACAAGGACTTCATCACGCCGGTCGTGATCCAGAAGGTTCAACCGCTCGTCGCGGTGGCCGGTGCGGCGGTCATCCTCGGCGAGCGCCCACGCGCACGATTCGCCTGGTTCCTCCTTCCCGCCCTGGCCGGGTTCTGGCTCGTGAACCAGGCCCATCCGCTCGACCCTTCTGCGAAGGGCCTCGTCGTGATCGCGGAGGCGACCGGCGCCGCCGTCCTCTGGGCGTTCGGCACCGTCCTCGGGCGGTACCTCAGCCGTGAGATCGAGTTCCAGCACATCCTCTCGCTGCGGTTCTTCTTCGGGCTGATCGGGAGCGCGATCGCGCTCCCGGTGATGGGTGCGCCTGCGTACTCGAACGCGCACGACAGCGAGCTGATCGTCTACCTCGCAGTCGTCACCGGCCTCCTGGCGCTCGCCCTCTACTACTTCGGCTTGAAGCGCACGCCCGCGATGATGGCGTCGCTCGCCGAGCTGACATATCCGGTGATCGCCGTGATCGCCGGCATCTATGCGTACAGCCAGCACCTGCGCTGGACGCAGTGGATCGGCGTCGCGATCATCCTCGGCACGGTGACGCTGCTGCCCGTCCAACGGCGCCGGAAGGTCGTCGAGCTCCAGCCGCGCGACGCCGCCCTCGCGCCCGCGTAGTAGCCTGCGCCGCCATGAGCACCTACGACGACGACGCCCCCGAAGACGAGCTCCTGCTCGACGGCGACTCGGACGACGACGAGGACGACGACGAGCTGTCGCTCGACGACGACCTCTCCGACGACGAATAGCGCCTCTCAGCGGGGCGGGATAGGCTCCCGTCGGTGGAGCTGAGGGACACCCCGGAAGAGGCGCAGTTCCGCGCGGAGCTCCGTGCCTGGATCGACGCGAACCTGCCCGGCGACAAGAAGGGAAGCCGCGGCGGTGCGCAACGCTTCGACGATCCGTTCATGCGCGAGTGGAGCCGCAAGCTGTACGAGGCGGGCTACGCCGGGCTGACCTGGCCGAAGGAGTTCGGCGGGGCGGGCGCGCCGTACAGCTTCCAGGCGATCTTCTACGAGGAGATGGCGTCCGCGCAGGCGCCGCCCCACATCGGCGTCATCGGCCTCGGCATGGCCGGGCCGACGATCATCGCCCACGGCACGAGTGACCAAAAGGCGAGATACCTGGCACCGCTCCTCGCGGCCGACGAGATCTGGTGCCAGGGCTTCAGCGAGCCCGATGCGGGCTCCGACCTCGCCTCGGCGCGCACGCGCGCCGAGCGCAAGGGCGACGTCTACGTCGTCAACGGCCAGAAGGTCTGGTCGTCGTTCGCGCACATCGCCGACTTCTGCATCCTCGTCACGCAGAGCGATCCCGACGGGCAGCGGTACCGCAACCTGACCTACCTGATCGTCGACATGCATGCACCGGGTGTCGAGGTGCGGCCGCTCCGGCAGATCACCGGCGAGGCGGAGTTCAACGAGATCTTCTTCAACGACGTCGAGGTGCCGGTGGCGAACCGGCTCGGCGACGAGGGCGACGGCTGGAACGTCGCCATGACGACGCTGCTGCACGAGCGCGGCACGCTCGGCTTCGCGCTGACCGCGACGTTCGACGCCGGAGTGTCGCGGCTGCTCGACGTCGCGCGCGAGCGCGTGAACGGCGACGAGCGTCTGCGCGAGCGCATCGCGCAGGAGTGGATCGAGCTGCAGGCGCTGCGCTACACGAACTACCGCGCGCTCGGCACGCTGACGCGCACCGGCATCCCCGGGCCCGAAGGCTCCGGCGTGAAGCTCCGCTGGTCGGAGGCGAACCAGCGAATGACGAAGCTCGCGCGCGAGGTGCTCGGCCCCGAGGGGATCCTCGACGACGGCTGGTGGCACCACCAGCAGCTCCGCAGCCGCGGCAACACCATCGAGGCCGGCACCTCGGAAGTCCTCCGCAACATCGTCGCCGAGCGCGTGCTCGGCCTCCCGAGGTCGCGCTGATGGACTTCGCGCTGAACGAGATCCAGCAGGAGCTGAAGGAGCAGGCACGCTCCTGGCTCTCGTCGCGCTATCCGCTCGACCGCGACTGGGAGGCACCGCCGGACGACCGCTGGTCGGAGCTCGAGGAGCTCGGCTGGCTCGACGTCGCCGCGGCCGACCTGGCCTTCGTCGAGGAAGCGCTGCTGCTCGAAGAGATGGGCTATGCGCTCTACCCCGGCCCGTACCTCGCGCACGTCACCGGACAGAACGACGTGTTCGGCACCGGCGGGACGATCGCGACCGTCGACCCGACCCGTCCGCTGCTCCGCATGCCGAACGGATCGAGCGAGACGCCGCGCCTGCGCGCGGCGATGGCCGCCGAAGCCGTCGGCGTCGCACAGCGCGCCCTCGACTTCGGCATCGAGCACGCGAAGACCCGCATGCAATTCGGCAAGCCGATCGGCACCTACCAGGCCGTCTCGCACCAGCTCGCCGACACGTACACCGACGTCGAGCTCGCGCGCTCGCTCGCGTACTGGGCGGCGTGGTGCGTCGCCGAGGACGGCGAGCAGGCCGCGATCGCCGCCGCGGCGGCGAAGGCGTTCGCGACGGAGGCGGCGGTGGCCGCGTGCGAGCGTTCGATTCAGGTGCACGGCGGGATCGGCTTCACGTGGGAGCACCCACTCCATCGGTTCTACAAGCGCGCGCTGTGGCTCGAGGGGCTCGGCACGCGGCCTGCGCAGCTTCGCGTCGAGGTCGCAGACGCCCTGCTGGGGGTGGCGGTCACAGCCTGATGGACGGGCTGATGATGGATTTCCCGCTGACGCTGAACCACCTGCTGAAGCGGGCGGAGACGTATTTCGGCGCCGGCGAGATCGTCTCGCGGCAGCCCGACAGGAGCCTGCACCGGACGAACTACCGCGACGTCATGCGGCGGGCGAGGCAACTGGCGGTCGCGTTGCAGAAGCTCGGCCTCGAGCCGGGCACACGAGTCGGCACGCTGATGTGGAACCACTCGCAGCATCACGAGGCGTACTTCGGCATCCCGTGCGGCGGCTTCGTGCTGCACACGCTGAACCTCCGACTGCATCCGAACGACCTCGCGTACATCGCGAACCACGCCGCCGACAGGGCGGTCATCGTGGACCGCTCGCTGCTGCCCCTCCTCGACCAGTTCAAGGACCGCACGCAGATCGAGCACGTGTTCGTCGTCGAGGACTCCTACGAAGAGCTGCTCGCGACGTCGACGCCGGAGGAGTTCCGCGAGCTCGATCTCGACGAGAGCTCGGCAGCGGCGATGTGTTACACGAGCGGCACGACCGGGATGCCCAAGGGCGTCGTCTACTCGCACCGCTCCTCGGTGCTGCACAGCTTCGGCGTCGCAGCGAACAACCCGCTCGGCATGGGCATCTCGGTCAACGACGCGATCCTCCCGGTCGTGCCGATGTTCCACGCGAACGCGTGGGGCTACCCGTACGTCGCGACGATGCTCGGCTCGAAGCTCGTCTACCCCGGACCGCACCTCGATCCGGAGTCGCTGCTCGACCTGATGTCGAGCGAGCACGTCGCGTGGGCGGCCGGCGTGCCGACGATCTGGATGGGCATCCTCGCGCAGCTCGACGCCGACGCCGGCCGCTGGGACCTCTCGCACATGAAGGCGATGCTCGTCGGCGGCTCGGCGGTGCCGCGCGCGATGATCGCGGCGTATCAGCAGCGGCACGGCATCCAGATCGTGCAGGGCTGGGGCATGACCGAGACGTCGCCTGTGGCGTCGACCGCGGCGTTGCCGCACGACCTCGCGGACGTCGACGAGGAGACGCGGTTCGACCTCGAGGCGATGGCGGGCATTCCGCTGCCGTTCGTCGAGGTGCGAGCGCGGGTCGGTGACGAGGAGATCCCCTGGGACGGCGAGGCGATGGGCGAGCTCGAGGTGCGCGGCCCGTGGGTCTCGTCGTCGTACTACGACGCGCCGGACTCCGCCGACCGCTGGACCGCGGACGGCTGGTTCAAGACGGGCGACATCGTCTCCCTCCATCCACGCGGCTACATCCAGATCAAGGACCGCTCCAAGGACGTGATCAAGTCCGGCGGCGAGTGGATCTCGTCGGTCGAGCTCGAGAACGCGCTCATGGCGCACGCGGCCGTCGCGGAAGCCGCGGTGATCGCGATACCGGACGAGAAATGGGCCGAGCGGCCGCTCGCCTGCGTCGTGGTGCGGGAAGGCTCGTCGGTGACCGCCGACGAGCTGAAGGAATTCCTCGCGCCGCAGTTCGCGAAGTGGTGGCTGCCCGACCGCATCGAGTTCGTCCAGGAGATCCCGAAGACGAGCGTCGGCAAGTTCAGGAAGATCGCGCTGCGCGAGCAGTTCGCCGCCCAACAGCAACCCGTTTGAGAGCCGCGCTGTTGCGCGAGGTCGACGGCCCGTTCGAGGTCGCCGACGTGCCCGAGCCGGACGCCGAGGGCAAGGTGCGCGTGCGCGTGCGCGCCGCGGGCGTCAACTTCGCCGACGTGATGATTCGCCGCGGCGTCTACCCGCAGATGCCGGCGCTGCCGGCGGTGCTCGGCTCGGAGGTCGCAGGCGAGCTCGACGACGGCACGCGCGTGATGGCGCTGACCGCGGGCGGCGGCGGCTACGCCGAGCAGGTCGCGGTCGACGCGATGCAGGTCGTGCCGCTGCCGGAACACGCCTCGTTCGCGGAGGGCGCCGCGTTCCTGCTGACGTTCCTGACCGCGTACATCCCGTTGACGCGTCAGGTGAGGATCGGCCCCGGCTCGCGCGTCCTCGTCACCGCAGCCGCGGGCGGCGTCGGCACCGCGGCGATCCAGATCGCGCGCGGGCTCGGCGCGTCGGTCGTCGGAGTCGTCGGCTCGCCCCCGAAGATCGACACGTGCACGGCGCTCGGCGCCGAGGCCGCCTACGTCTACGACGAGCTGCCCGAGGACGAGGCGTTCGACGTGATCCTCGACCAGATCGGCGGCGACTTCTTCGCGTCGTCGTTCGGCCGCCTGAGGCCGCTCGGCACCGTGATCGCGGTCGGCTCCGCGTCCGGCGCGTGGCAGCCGGTCGAGCCGGCGCGGATCGTCGGCCGTAACGTCTCGCTCGCCGGCTTCTATCTCGGCCGGCTGATGCGCCTCGATCCCGAGCTGATCGGCACGGCGCTCGGCGAGCTGCTCGCGTTCTGGCAGACCGGCGCGCTCGCGCCGCACGTCGGCGCGGAGCTCCCCCTCGACGAGGTGGAGCGCGCGCACGAGCTCGTCGAGTCGCGGCAGTCGGTCGGCAAGGTCGTGCTGATCCCGTGAGGGCGCTGATCACGGGCGGCCGCGGCGGCATCGGGCAGGCCATCCTGGATGCTCTCGCCTGCGACGTCACTGTGCTCGACCTCCCCGAGTTCGACGTCGCGTCGGTCGGCGCGTGGGCGGCGCTCGAGGGCGAGTTCGACGCCGCGTTCCTCAACGCCGGCATCGGCATCGGCTACGCCGACGTCGCCGAGCTGCCGGACGAGGAGATCGACCGGATCGTGCGCGCGAACTTCCTCGGCGTCGTCTACGGGACGCGCGAGTGCGCGCGGCGGCTGATGCCGAACGGCGGGTCGATCGTCGCGACCGCGTCGTTGGCGGGGCTCGTCGGCATGCCGTACGACCCGATGTACACGGCGACGAAGCATGCGGTCGTCGGTTGGGTCCGCTCGGCGTCGAACGGGCTGGCGCTGCGCGGCATCCGCCTGAATGCGCTCTGTCCCGGCTTCACCGACACGCCGATCGTCGAGGACGAGCTGCGCGGGATGCTGCCGGTGCCGCTCATGGAGCCGTCCTTCGTCGCGCAGGCGGCGCTCGCAGCGCTGAACGACTCCGAGTCCGGTCGCGCCTGGATCGTGCAGCCGGGCCGCATCGAGCCGTACTCCTTCCGCGGCGTGCCGGGGCCACGCGAGTGAGTAGACCGCGCCGCGGGTGGGGCGAGGACGTCCCGAAGGATCCGCACATCTGGAACACGCTCGGCTACCGGGGGACGGAGCCAGGCGTCATCGAGTGGGACGCGACGCCGGAGTACTGCTTCCACGACGGCAGCGGCGGCCACATCGTGCACGGCGGGATGGTGACGACGCTGCTCGACACGGCGATGGGCGGCGCGTGCTGGGCGACGCTCGCCGACGACGAGAGCTTCCTGACCGCAGACCTGCGCGCGGAGTTCCTGCGCGCCGCGCGGCCGGGCACGCTGCGCGCGGTCGGGATCGTCGTGCAGCGCAACCGCCGCGTCGCGTTCTGTAGCGCCGACCTGTATCAGGACGGCGTGCTGCTCGCGACGGCGCGCTGCACGCAGATAATCCGCAGCTCGTGAGCCTCGACGACTTCGCACGGATCCCGCTGACCTTCGGCCCGTCGCCGGTGCACCGGCTCGAGCGGCTGAGCGAGCACCTCGGCGGCCAGGTCGAGATCTGGGCGAAGCGCGAGGACTGCAACAGCGGCCTCGCGTACGGCGGCAACAAGACGCGCAAGCTCGAGTACCTCGCGGCGGACGCCCTCGCGCACGGCTGCGACACGCTCGTCTCGATCGGCGGCGTGCAATCGAACCACACGCGGCAGGTCGCCGCGGTCGCCGCGCACCTCGGGCTCGCGTGCGTGCTCGTGCAGGAGCACTGGGTCGACTGGGACGACCCCGTCTACGAGACGGTCGGGAACATCCTGCTCTCGCGGATCATGGGGGCCGACGTCCGCCTCGATCCGGCCGGCTTCGACATCGGCTTCCGCCCGTCGTGGGAGCAGGCGCTCGCCGACGTCGAGGAGCGCGGTGGGAAGGCGTACGCGATCCCGGCCGGCGCATCCGATCATCCACTCGGCGGCCACGGTTTCGCGCGCTGGGCGTACGAGGTCGAGGCGCAGGAGCGCGAGCTCGGCGTCTTCTTCGACACGATCGTCGTCTGCTCGGTCACCGGCTCGACGCAGGCGGGCATGATCGCCGGCTTCGCGGGTCAACAGCGCGAGCGCCGTGTGCTCGGGATCGACGGCAGCGCGACGGTGCAGCAGACGCGGGAGCAGATCGCGCGCATCGCGCGCCGCACCGCCGAGTCGATCGACCTCGGCCGCGGGCTGCGCGACGACGAAATCGTGCTCCTCGACGAATGGCACGCCGGCACGTACGGCATTCCCGACGGAAAGACGATCGACGCGATCCGGCTGTGCGCACGGCTCGAGGGGATGCTCACCGACCCCGTCTACGAGGGGAAGTCGATGGCGGCGCTGATCGACCTCGTGCGCGACGGGCGCATCGAGCCGGGCTCGCGCGTGCTGTACGCGCACCTCGGCGGGCAGCCGGCGTTGAACGCATACGCCGGGATCTTTTGACGAAGCCGTGACGCTTCTTCCGCTTGACTCTCGGCATGGACGCCGACGAGCTCGCGGAACGCCTCGATGTGAACCTCCACTCCGACGGAGTCTGTCTTCCGTGCCTCTACGAGTTCTCGCAGTCCGGCGACAGCTGGTTCGTCGTCACGCTGTGGCAGGAAGGACTCGGTGAAACCGTGGCCTCGGCCCTGCGCGTCCTGCGCGGCGCAGACGACCTCAAAGCCGACTTCGAGCGTCGGGGCTGCCGAAGCGACATCTTCCGTGCGGTCATGCGCAAGCTCGCGCGTGAGATCGAGGACGACGCGCGGAGAGCTCTCGCCGCGGTGTGGAACTAGCCGCGCACGCGCTCCAACTCGTTCCCGTCGACGAACCAGAACGCTCCGCGGAAGTACGCACCGGCCCCGACCTGGTTGCAGTCGAGCAGCGGCGCACGCGCGACGATGCGCGACGCCCCGGTGACCGCGTCGATGCGCAGCACCCTGACCGTCTTCGCGCAGTATCCGGCCTCGACGCCCCAGAGGGAACCGCGGCCGTACGTCGCTCCGAAGAGGCTCGACCGATTGCGCACCCAGAGCAGCCGTCCGCGCGACCCGTCGTAGCGCCAGAGCTTGAACGTCCTCGTCCCCGTGACCGTCTCGAGCCAGAGCGTGCGGCCGTGCGCGGTCATCCAGAGCGCGGCGCGGGACGAACGCTGCAGGATGCGGGGCCGTGACGCGCGGGTCGAGACGAAGTACAGCGCCGCAGTTCGCTGGCCCGAGACGCCGCCGCTCGGGTTCGCCATCAGGAACGCACCGGCGTCGTTCGCGGCGAGCACCGGCTTGAACAGCTTCGGGAACCTGACACGCTGCTCGAGCCGCCCGTTCTCGAGCGAGAAGCGCACCAACTGGGCGCCATGCTGCGTCCACACGTCGTAGACCCACAAGGAACCGCCGCCGTACGTCCACGTCACCTTCGTGTCGGATGCGTCCCGAAACCGGAACGCGAGCCGGCCGCCCACGCGGACGTCCTGCCACTGCGTGTGCGCGCGCAGCGGCAGGACGCGAGGGGTCAGGCGTCCCGTCCGTGAACAGTCGCCGCGGCGGAGCGCAGTGCGTCGCGACTGCGTGTCGACGCTCAGGTACGCGCATTTCGGGCCGCGGTCGTCCACGCCCGACACGACGAGCTTCCCGTGTATCGGCGTCACCGCGATCCAGAACACGGCCGCAGGCAGAAAGACCCAGTTCACCGCCGGAGCCTTCGCTGCAGGTTCCCCTTCACTGCCGGCCAATCATCGTCGATCACGGCGTACCACGCGGAGTCCCGGCGCTCTCCGCCGCGCACGAGCATGTGTTTTCGGAAGACGCCCTCGAACTCCGCCGGCAGCGCCGCGAGGGCCGCACGCGAGCGCTCGTTCCGTGCGTCCGTCTTGAACTCGACCCGCAGCAATCCCTCGTGCTCGAACGCGTGCTGCATCAGCAGCAGCTTCGCCTCGACGTTCGCGCCCGTCCCCCACGCGGCCGGGACGAGCCAGGTGTTGCCGATCTCGACGGTGCGATGCGCAGGCTCGTGCCGAAGAAAGCTCGTGTGCCCGACGAGCTCATCGTCGAAGTAGTGGGCGAAGCCCATGTCGACCGACTCGTACCACTCGTCGAAGCGCTCGTTGCCCCAGACTCGCTGCAGCTCCCAGATGCGCGGATCGTCCGAGATCGCGTCGAGCTCGTCGCGGTGATGCGGCTCGAGCGGCTGCAGGCGCACCCGCTCGCCGACGAGCTCTACGTGAAGCGCCAGACTCCGCCGTCCTCGAAGTCGCGGAGGATGCGCCGCGCGACCACCATCTTGTGCACCTCGTCCGCGCCGTCGTAGATGCGCGCGCCGCGCGCCATCCGGTACATCACCGCGAGCGGTGTGTCGTCGGTCATGCCGAGACCGCCGTGCACCTGCAGTGCGCGGTCGATCACGTCGTGCAGCACGCGCGCCGCGTAGAACTTGATCAACGAGACCTCGACACGCGCCTCGTCGCCTTCGTCGAGCCGGTGCGCGGCCTGCAGCGTCATCAGCCGGCACGCCTGGATCTCGGCCGCGGAGTCGGCGATCCAGTTCTGCACGGTCTGCTTCTCGGAGAGCGTGCCGCCGAACGCTTTCCGCTCGAGCGAGTACCGGCACAACATCTCGAACGCGCGCTGCATCTGGCCGAGCCAGCGCATGACGTGGTGGATGCGCCCGGGGCCGAGCCGCTTCTGCGCGATCTTGAAGCCGGCGCCGACGGGGCCGAGCGTGTTCTCGACCGGCACGCGCACGTCGGTGAAGCGCGTCTCGCAGTGCGTCCCCCAGCCGCGCCCCTCGTGCCCCATCACCGGGATGCGGCGCACCAACTCGTAGCCGGGCGTGTCGGTCGGGACGAGGATCATCGACGCTCGCTCGTGCGGCGCAGCGTCGGGATCGGTGACGACCATGACGACGCCGAAGCCGGCGCCGTCCGCTCCCGACGAGAACCACTTGTGCGCGTTGACCACCCATTCGTCGCCGTCGCGGACAGCGCGGCCGCGCAGCAGCGTCGGGTCAGAGCCTGCGACCTCCGGCTCCGTCATCCCGAAGAACGAGCGCGTCGCGCCCTCGACGAGCGGCCGCAGGAAGCGCTCCTTCTGCTCGTCGGTCCCGTACAGGTGCAGGATCTCGCCGTTGCCGGCGTCCGGCGCCTGGCACCCGAAGATCAGCTGCGCGATGAAGCTCCGCCCGATCTCTTCGTTCAGGTACGCGTACTCGAGAAAGCCGTTGCCGGAACCGCCTGCCTCCGGCGGCAGGTGCGGCGCCCAGAGACCGGCGGCCTTCGCCTCCTGCCGCAGCTCTTCGATCAGCCGCTCGGCCGCGTCATCTTCTCGGATCAGCGCCTGCTCGTTCGGATAGACGTGCTCGTCCATGAACGCGCGCACGCGCTCGCGGCGCTCGGCGAACAGCTCCGGGATGGCGGCGACCGTCACTGACAGCGATGATCGCAGAGATGCGGGAGGCTTTGGAATCCGTGCTCGGTACGGGCGTGAGCGAGCCTCGGCTCCTCGCGGGCGGTGCGTCGAAGGAGGCGTGGGCGATCGACGCCGGCGGCGAGCCGCTGCTGCTGCGCCGCGCGGCGGGCGGCGTGATCCACAAGCACACGCTCTCGCTCGCCGACGAGTTCGCCGTCCTCGAAGCCGCGCACGAGGCCGGCGTGAAGGCGCCGCGCCCGATCGCGTACATCCCCGACCTCGACGGCCGCGAGGCATTCGTGATGGAGCGGGTCGCGGGCGAGACGATCGGCCGCCGGATCGTGCGCATGGAAGGCCTTCCGCCCGAGCTGCCCGTGCAGCTCGCGGAGGAGCTCGCGAAGATCCATGCGATCCCCCGCGCGCGCGTGCCGTTCCTCCAGGAGGCGCGGCTCGAGCGGATGATCGAGGAGCTCGATGAGGTTGGAGAAGCGCGTCCCGCGATCGAGCTCGGCCTCTGGTACCTGCGTGAGCACAGGCCTCCGCCGCGCGAGCCAATCGTCGTGCACGGCGACTACCGCATCGGCAACGTCGTCGTGCGCCCGCAGGAGGGTCTCGTCGGCGTCCTCGACTGGGAGTTCGCACACGTCGACGAGCCGGTCCGCGACCTCGCGTTCGCACTCGTGCGCGCGTGGCGCTTCGGTGTCCCGGCCAAGCGGCTCGGCGGCATCGGCGACGTCGAGCCGTATCTCCAGCGGTACAACGACCTGACCGGCCTCGACGTCCGCCCCGGGGAGCTCGACTACTGGGAGCTCGCGGGCAACGTCGGCTGGGCGATCGGCTGCCTGACGCAGATGCAGCGGCATCTCTCCGGCCTCGACCGCAGCGTCGAGCTCGCAGTGCTCGGACGTCTCGGCGCCGAGGTGGAGTACGAGATCTGCCACCTGCTCGAGAGGGTGGCGGCGTGAGCGAGCGCCCGACCGCACAGGAGCTGACAGAGGCGATCCTCGAGTTCCTCGGCGGAGAGATCCTGCCGACGATCACCGACCAGCGGCTGCGCTTCCGCACGCTCGTCTCGATGAACGCGCTCTCGATCGTCTACCGCGAGCTGGAGCGGATGCCGCCGGAAGACGACGCGGAGCAGCGCGAGCTCGCGCAGCGGATCAGGAACGGCGACGTCCCGCCCGGCACGCCGGCGCGCGTCAAGCGGGAGGTGGCCGAGCGATTGCGAATCGCGTCCCCGCGGTATCTCGAGACGTATGGCGAAGCCGCACCTGAGTAAGCAGCGCGTCGCGAAGATGCGCGAGCGCGAGGCGAACGTCGGCGTCGACCCAGAGGACGAGGCCGCGCGCTGGCTCGCGGAGAACGACGCGACGCCGCCCCCGGAGCCGCCCAAGGCCGCCCGCAAGTCGAAGCTCCTGCACCAGTTCCGCGCTAGAGGAACGCGGACTCGCCCGTGAGCGCGCGCCCGATCAGCAGCTTCTGAATCTGGGAGGTGCCCTCGTAGAGCGTCGAGACGCGCGCGTCGCGCAGGTACTTCTGCACGGGGAACTCGTCGATGTAGCCGTAGCCGCCGTGCACCTGCACGGCTGCGTTCGCCGAGCGCACGGCCACTTCGCTCGCGTAGTACTTCGCCTGTGAGGCGGCGAGCGTGTACGGCTCGCCGGCGTCGGCGAGAAACGCCGCGCGCCACGCGAGCATCCGCGCCGCCTCCGTCTCGACCGCGGTGTCGGCGATCAACTCCTGCACGAGCTGGAACGTCGCGATCGAACGGCCGAACTGCGTGCGGTCGGCCGCGTAGGCAAGACACGCGTCCACGCAGCCCTGGGCGATCCCGACCGAGCCGGCGGCGAGCGAGATGCGCCCGTTGTCGAGCGCGCTCATCGCGACCTTGAACCCGGCGCCCTCGTCGCCGAGCCGCGCGCTGTCGGGCACGCGCACGTCGTCGAGAAAGAGCTCCGCCGTGTCCTGGGCACGCAGGCCGAGCTTGCCGTCGATCTTCCGAGCCGTGAACCCGTCCGACGACCTCGGCACGAGGAAGCACGTGATCCCGCGCGGGCCCTCTCCGCCGGTCCGCGCGAAGACGAGGCAGACACCGGCCCACGAGCCGAGGGTGATGAAGATCTTCGAGCCGTTGATCACCCACGAGTCGCCGTCGCGCTCCGCCCGGGTGACGAGCGATGCCGGATCGCTGCCGCTGCCCGGCTCGGTCAGCCCATAGCAACCGAGTGCCTCCCCGCTGCACAGACGTGGCAGCCACTCGGCCTTCTGGTCGCTCGTTCCCCACGTCGCGATCGTCTTGCCCGCGAGCCCGTTGTTGACGGAGACGATGCCCCGGACGGACGAGTCGGCTCGGCCGAGCTCCTCCATGACGAGGCAGTACGAGATCGTGTCGAGGCCCATCCCGCCGTACTCCTCCGGCAGCGCGCAACCGAGGAAGCCGACGTCGGCGAGCTTCGCGACGATGCCGAGGTCCATCCGCTCGGTGCGGTCCCAGTCGCGCGCGTGCGGAACGATCTCGCGGTCGCAGAACGCGCGCGCCGTCTCGCGGATCAGGAGCTGCTCCTCGGTCAGCGCGAAGTCCATATTGTGCGCAGCATGCCGGATCTCGAAGGGAAGGTCGCGATCGTCACCGGCGCGGGTCGCGGAATCGGCCGCGAGCACGCGCTCGCACTCGCGCGCGCCGGCGCGAAGGTCGTCGTCAACGACCTCGGCGCCGCGCTGTCGGGTGAGGGCCACGACGACACACCGGCGCAGCAGGTCGTGCAGGAAATCGAGGCGCTCGGCGGCGAGGCCGTCGCGAACGACGCCAACGTCGCCGACTTCGAGCAGGCGGGCGCGATGGTGCAGCAGGCGATCGACCGGTTCGGGCGTCTCGACATCCTCGTCAACAACGCCGGCATCCTCCGCGACCGCATGCTCGTGAACATGAGCGAGCAGGAGTGGGACGCGGTCATCAACGTCCACCTCAAGGGCCACTTCGCACCCACACGGCACGCAGCCGCGCATTGGCGCGAGCTCTCGAAGGCGGGGGAAGACGTGCGCGCACGCGTCGTCAACACCTCGAGCCCGTCGGGAGTCTTCGGCAACGTCGGCCAGGGCAACTACGGCGCGGCGAAGGCCGGGATCGCCGCCTTCACGGTGATCGCCGCGCAGGAGCTCCATCGCTACGGCGTCACGGTCAACTGCCTCGCACCGAACGCGCGCACGCGCATGACCGAGGAGACCTTCGACATGAGCCCGCCCGATCCGAACGAGTTCGACCCGCTCGACCCGGGCAACATGTCGCCGGTCGTCGTCGCGCTCTGCGCCGACGAGGCGCAGCAGATCACGGGCCAGGTCTTCCACGTGTGGGGTAGCGCCGTCAACGCGCTCCGCGGCTGGTCGGCCGGCGAGCTGTTCCAGACGGAAGGGCGCTGGGACGCGGACGTGCTGCTGCACCAGATCCTGGCACGCTTTCCCGACGGCGCCTCGCCGCCCGGAATGGTCGCGGGGATGCAGGCGGCGGGCGGCAAGTCCCTCGGCGCAACGTGAGCCGTCGGCGCATCTACCTGATGCGCCACGCACAGGTCCGCTACTTCGAGGGCATCGACCCGCACGACGTGCTGCTCACCGACGACGGCCGCCATCAGGCCGCCGCTGCGCGCGACGCACTCCAGGAGGTGCGCTTCGACCGCGTCGTCACCAGCGGGTTGCCGCGGACGCTGGAAACCGCGCAGATCGTTGCCCCGTACGCGAACCATGAGCGCGAGCCGAACCTGCGCGAGATCGAAAGCGGCGAGCTGCGCGGCCTCGACGCGAACGAGGTGCAGCGGCTGATGACCGCTGCCTTCCGCGGGGTCGTGCCGCTCGAGTCCCGCTTCCTCGGCGGCGAATCGGTCGGCGAGCTCTTCGACCGCGCACTGCCGCCGTTTCGGCAGCTGCTCGACGCCGAGGACTGGGGTGTCGCGCTCGTCGTCCTGCACGGCGGCGTCAACCGCGCACTGCTCGGCTATGCGCTGACCGGCGAGCGCACGTTCCTCGGCGGCTTCGAGCAGGCGCCCGGCTGCATCAACGTCCTCGACGTCGACGGCGACGACCGCTTCATCGTTCGCGCCGTCAACCACACGCCGTACGACCCGGCACACGTCGGCGCCGCGCGCGAGACGACGATGGAGCAGCTGTGGCGCGAGTATCTCGACGCACGCGAACGAAGAACGTAGAGTCGCGGCGGTGGCCCTCCTCGCGTTGCAAGAGGTGTCTTTGCGCTTCGGCGGAATCGTTGCGCTCGACGAGGTCGGCTTCGAGGTACAGCCCCACACCATCTTCGGCCTCATCGGCCCGAACGGCGCCGGCAAGACGACGGCGTTCAACGTGATCACGCGGCTCTACAACGTCGACTCGGGCGACGTCGTGTTCGACGGCAAATCGCTGCTGCGAACGCCGCCGAGCCGCGTCATCAACCGCGGCATCGCACGCACGTTCCAGAACGTCGAGCTCTTCCCCACGATGACCGTCCTCGAGAACGTGCTCGTCGGTGCACACACTGTCTCCCGCTTCCAACGCGAGCGCGCGATCCGTCGGAAGTGCCTCGACACGCTGGAGTACGTCGGGATCGCGAACGTCGCCGGACGCCCCGCCGCCGGCCTTCCGTACGGCACGCTGAAACGGATCGAGCTCGCACGCGCGCTCGTCTCGGAACCGCGTCTGCTGCTGCTCGACGAGCCGGCGGGCGGCCTCAACCACGCGGAAGTCGAGGAGCTCGGCGCATTCATCCAGCGGCTGCGCGACGATCTGAAGATCACGGTTCTCCTGGTCGAGCACCACATGAACCTCGTCATGCACGTCTCCGACCACGTGCACGTCCTCAACTTCGGACGAACGATCGCGGACGGCCCGCCGCAGCAGGTCCAGCGCGACCCGCAGGTGATCGAGGCGTACCTCGGCGGCGAGCTCGAGGAGGCTTCGTAAATGGCGGCGCTGCTCGAGCTGACCGA
>JAICWC010000118.1 GCA_025934995.1 Thermoleophilia bacterium
GTACGGCACGCTGAAACGGATCGAGCTCGCACGCGCGCTCGACTCGGAACCGCGTCTGCTGCTGCTCGACGAGCCGGCGGGCGGCCTCAATCACGCGGAAGTCGAGGAGCTCGGCGCATTCATCCAGCGACTGCGCGACGATCTGAAGATCACCGTTCTTCTGGTCGAGCACCACATGAACCTCGTCATGCACGTCTCCGACCATGTGCACGTCCTCAACTTCGGACGAACGATCGCGGACGGCCCGCCGCAGCAGGTCCAGCGCGACCCGCAGGTGATCGAGGCGTACCTCGGCGGCGAGCTCGAGGAGGCTTCGTAAATGGCGGCGCTGCTCGAGCTGACCGACGTCGAGGCACGCTACGGCCCCGTCCAGGCCCTGTACGGCGTGACGCTGACCGTGGCGGAGGGCGAGATCGTCGCGGTGCTCGGCGCGAACGGCGCCGGCAAGACGACGATGCTCCGCGCGATCTCCGGGACGGTCGAACGGAGCGGCGCCGTCACCTTTGCAGGCAAGGCAGTTCCCGGCGTCCCCGAGGCGGTTGCGAGCCTCGGCGTCGCACACGTCCCCGAGGGCCGCGGGACGTTCGCAGAGCTGACGGTGTGGGAGAACCTCCGGCTCGGCGCATACACGCGCCGCGGTGCGCTGAAGGACGACTTCGCGCGCGTCCAGCAGTACTTCCCCTGGCTCGAGCGCCGCCGCTCGCAGCAGGCGGGGACGCTCAGCGGCGGCGAGCAGCAGATGCTCGCGCTCGCCCGCGCGTTCATGCAGCGACCCCGGCTGCTCCTCCTCGACGAACCGTCGCTCGGCCTTGCACCGATCCTCGTGAGCGAGGTCTTCCGCATCGTCCGCGAGCTGAACGAGCAGGAGGGCGTCTCGGTTCTCGTCGTCGAGCAGAACGCGCACATCGCGCTCCAGGCCGCAGAGAACGCGTACGTCCTCGAGGTCGGCCGGGTCGCGCTCTCCGGCCCGGCCGTCGACCTGCAGCGGCACGAATCCGTGCGGAAGAGCTACCTCGGGTACTGATCGTGGAGCTCGCCCGCAGACTTCCGACGGGGACGCGTGCACTGCGTCTCAGCCCGGTGTTCCTCTTCCTCGGCGCGGCGTGCGTGTTCCTCCTCGTCGGCTCGCTGGAAAGCACGGTCTTCGCGCAGCAAACCGTGTCGGGTGTCGCGCTCGGGGCGGTCTACGGCAGCCTCGCCCTCGCGCTCGTCCTGATCTACCGCGCGACCGAGGTGATCAACTTCGCCCAGGGCGAGATGGCGATGGCGACGACGTACGTCGCGTACCAGCTCATGCTCTGGGGGCTCTCCTACTGGGAGGCGTTCTTCATCACGCTCGCCGTCGCATTTGCGTTCGGCGGCGTCGTGCAGCTGGTGTTCATCCGGCCCGTGCAGCACAAGTCGGTGATCGCCGTCGTGATCGTCACCGTCGGCCTCTTCATCCTCATCGACGGCCTCGTCGCGTGGAAGTGGGGCGCAGATCTCAAGTTCATGCCTTCCCCATTCGGCAACCACGTCTACAAGCTCGGCGGAGTGGCCGTCTCGCGGCAGGATCTCGGCACGATCGCGATCACGCTCGCGTCCGTCGTTCTCCTGTGGGCGCTGTTCCGGTTCACCAAGCTCGGTCTCGGAATGCGCGCCGCGGCGCTGCGACCCGCCTCGGCGGCGCTCGTCGGCGTCCGGGTCGACCGGATGCTCGCGATCGGGTGGGGGCTCGCCGCCGTCCTCGGCGCGGTCGCCGGCCTGATGACCGAGCCGGCGGTCTTCGTGCTGCAGCCGACGTTGATGCAGCCGGTCCTGCTGTACGGATTCGCCGCTGCGGTCCTCGGCGGCCTCGACAGCCCGGTGGGCGCCGTCGTCGGCGGCATCGCAATCGGGGTCTTCCTCAACCTCGTCGGCCAGTACGTCCACTTCGTGACCTCCGAGGTACGGCTGCCCGTGGCGTTCGCCGTGCTGCTCCTGGTGCTGCTGATCAAGCCGACGGGCCTCTTCGGCCGCAAGAGGCTGCGCAAGGTATGAAGACGCGCTTTGCCCCAATCGTCTCCGTCATCGCTGCCGCCGCCGTTCTCGCCGCCCTCCCCTTCGCGCTCAGCGCCTACCACCAGGCGCTCGCCGCTCAGGTGGCGTCCTTTTTCATCGCCATCCTCGGCCTCGACATCCTCACCGGCTACACGGGGCAGATCTCGATCGGCCATGGGGCGTTCATGGCGATCGGCGGCTACACGACCGCGATTCTCTCGCGCGACCACCACATGAACCTCGTGCTGACGATGCTGGTCGCATTCGGGATCTGCTTCGTCTGCGGGCTGCTGGTCGGCCTGCCCGCGCTGCGGCTCGCCGGCGTCTACCTCGCCCTCGCGACCTTCGCCCTCGCCGTGTCCGTGCCGCAGATCCCGCTCAAGTTCTCGAAGTACCTCGGCGGCAGCGGCGGCGTCCAGACCGCGAAGACCGTCAGCCACCTCTGGCTCTACGGTGCGAGCTGGACGGGGGCAGCGATCGCGTTCGTGCTCGCCTGGCTCGTCCTGCGCGGCCGCACCGGACGGGCATTCCGCGCGATCAGGGACAGCGAAGTGGCTGCGGCGTCGTCCGGCGTCGGGCTGCCGATCTACAAGACGCTCGCCTTCGGCATCTCGGCCGCCTTCGCCGGCGTGGCGGGCTCCTTCTACGTCCTCGGCACGAACGGGTTCGCGCAGCCGAACGAGTTCAGCGTCCTGCTCTCGCTGCAGATCCTCATCGGGGCGGCGGTCGCCGGCCTCGGCTCCCTTTGGGGCGTGCTCGTCGGGGCGGTCTTCGTGGGACTGCTGCCCACGATCTCGAGCGACGTCCCCGTGATCGGCTCCACCCACGGCCAGGACGTGGTCTTCGGACTGATCGTGATCGTCGTGATGCTCGTGCTCCCGAACGGCGTCGCCGGGCTCCTCGCGCGCTTGACTCGGCTGCGCGCAAGGGCTTGACTGCGCAGTCAATATTCCCTATCCAATCGGATCCACGAACGTCATACTCGATACCGGGAGGTTCGAGCCAACGTCGGCTAGGAGGGTTGATGGCTAGGAAGGGCAAGGTTCTGACGGCGTTCGCGGTGCTCGCGCTCGTCGCGGGGACGGCGGCGACCGCAGCGTTTGCTGCACACAGCACCGATCCGGGCGTCACCAAGACATCGATCCACATCGGAGGGACCTTCCCGCTGACCGGCATCGCGTCGGCGTACAAGACGATTCCGGCGGCGGAGTCCGCGTACTTCGCGTACGTGAACGACCACGGCGGCGTCAACGGCCGGAAGATCGACTTTTCCGTCGTCGACGACGCGTACAACCCCGCGCAGACGGTCCCCGCCGTCCAAAAGCTCGTGGAACAGGACAAGGTGTTCGCGCTCATGGGCGATCTCGGCACGGCGCCCGGGCTGGCGACGTGGGGGTACACGAACGCGCACAAGGTGCCGCAGGTCTTCCTCGCAACCGGTGACTCCTTCTGGGGCTTCTGCCAGCGGAAGGCGTGCGCCGGCTCGCCGAAGCCGTACACGATGGGCTGGCAGCCGGACTATCCGAGCGAGGGCCGCATGTACGGCAAGTACATCGCCGCGAACATGCCCGGCGCGAAGATCGGCATCCTCTACCAGAACGACGCGTTCGGCAAGAACTACATCACGGGCATGAAGCAGGGTCTCGGCTCGAAGAAGGAAGAGATCATCGACACCGAGGGCTTCAACGCGACGGACACGGTCGTCACCCAGCAGGTGCTGGCGCTCAAGGCGAAGGGCGCGAACGTCTTCTTCATCGTCGCGACGCCCGGCCAGGCGATCGCAGCGCTCGTGACGGCGACGAAGATCGGCTGGAGCCCGACGACGTTCCTCGCGAACGTGTCGAACATCAGGCCCTTCCTGCTCGTCGCGGCCGCCAACGGCGCGAACCTCGACGGGCTGATCTCGTCCTCGTACCTGCCGACGTGGAACCAGACGAGCATTCCGGGGATGAAGCTCGCGAAGTCGATCATCGACAAGTACGCGCCGTCGCTCTCGTCCGACTTCGCGGCGGGCGACTCGAACCTCGTCTACGGCGAAGCCGTGGCGTGGACGTTCGTCTATGCGCTCCAGCACGCCGGCAAGAACCCGACGCGCGCGAGCCTGGAGGCTGCGCTGCACAGCATGAACACGACGAAGAACCCGTTCGTGTACCCGGGGCTCAGGATCAAGACCTCGAAGACGGACGCGTTCCCGATGGAGCAGCTCGTGCTCACGAAGTGGTCCGGCGGAACCTCCGGCGGCATGAATTCGGTCGGAACGCTGCAGACGACCGGCCGCTAGCACGTCCGCGGTCTCGGCCGACGTTGTCGTAATCGGTGGCGGCGCCCTCGGCGCCGCCACCGCCTTTCATCTGCGCAGGCTCGGCGTCGACGACGTCGTGCTCGTCGAGCGCGATTCGCTCGCGTCCGGGTCGACGTCGAAGTCGGCCGGCGGCATCCGTGCGCAGTTCGCCGACGAACTCAACATCCGCATCGCGTTGCGCTCGCTCCTCGAGTTCGAGGCGATGGCCGAGGAGGTCTCATTCGTGCAGGACGGATACCTGTTCCTGCTCGACCGTGAGGAAGACGTCGCGTCCTTCCGCGAGGCGGTCGCGCTGCAGCAGTCGCTCGGCGTGCCGTCACAGGTGTTGTCGCCGGACGAGGCGCGGCAGCTCGTGCCGCAGCTCGTCGTCGACGATCTTCTGGCCGCGACCTTCTGTCCACGCGACGGGACGGCGACGCCGGAGTCGGTCGTGCAGTGGTACGCGCGCGAATCGGGAGCGCGGATCGTGCAGTCGTGCGCTGTCGCCGCGATCGACGTCCGGGACGGCATCGTCTGCGCCGTCGAGACGACGCGCGAGCGGATCGCAACCGGCTGCGTCGTCTGCTGCGCGGGCGCGTGGTCGAGCGAGGTCGCCGCGCTCGCCGGCGTGACGCTGCCGGTCGAGGGGATCCCGCGTTCGATGTGGTTCACGCCGCAGGACGGCGGGCTGCCGGAGCATCTGCCGCTGACGATCGACTTCTCGAGCGGCTTCTACTTCCACCGCGAGGGCCCCGGCCTTGCGTTCGGGGGACGCGACGAGGACGTCTTCGAGGCGGCGGCGCGACGGTTGCCGGTCCTGGCCGACCTGCCGTTGCAGACGTCGTGGTGGGGCTACTACGACGTCTCGCCGGACTGGAACGCGCTCGTCGGCGAGGCGGCCGAGGTCTCGCGGTTCCTCTATGCGACCGGCTTCTCGGGCCACGGCTTCCAGCAGGCCCCGGCGGTCGGGGAGCACGTGGCCGAGCTCGTGGTCGGGAAGACGCCGACGCTCGACCTCTCCCCCTTCTCGGCGACGCGCTTCGCCGAGGGCGGCGCGCGACCGGAAGCGTTCGTCGTGTGAGTCCCGGCACGAAGCCGTGACATTCCGGCAGCGCGATTTCCGGGCTATGCAGCGAAAATGGGGACAGTCCCCGTTACGAGAGTGTCACGGATCCGTCACGGGCGCTCGGCAGGCGAAGCGCTCGCAGACGTAGAGCGCCGGCTTTCCGTCGACGCGTGTCTTGCCGGCGAGCAGCGGGATCTCGTCGTCGGGCCCGAAGGCGACGACGGCGTTCGGGTCGTACTCCGCGAGCGCGCGTTGCGCCACCGCATCCTGCGGCGAGCCGATGATCGCGAGCTCGCGCGGCGGCGCCAGGTAGAGGTCGAGCGCGCAGAGCGCCCAGCCGAACGCCGAGGGAGCCCGCGGGATCACATCTCGCACGAGCCGCAGGACACCGGCGGCGCGGCGCTCGAGCTCGTCGTCGCCCCAGATCCGCGCCAGCCGCAGCAGCACGAACGCGAGCATCGAGTTGCCCGACGGCGTCGGGTTGTCGTCGAGATCCTTCTGCCGGGCCACGAGCGTCTCGCCGTCGGCCGGCGCCAGGAAGAAGCCGCCCTGGGCATCGTCGGCGAACAGGTCGACGGCGAGCAGCGCCAGCCGGCGGGACTCGCGCAGCCAGCGCAGGTCGCCGGTGGCCACGTGGAGCTCGTACAGCCCGTGCGCGACGTTCGCATAGTCCTCGAGGTAGCCCGTGCCCTTCGCGATGCCGTCCCGCCAGGTGCGATGCAGACGCTCACCGTCGGACAACGGGCCGAGGACGAACTCGGCGAGCTCGATCGCGGCACGGATCCAGTCGTCGCGCCGTAACCGGCGCCCCGCCTCCGCGAGCGCCGCGAGCAGCAACCCGTTCCAGCCGGCGATCGCCTTGTCGTCACGCAGCGGCTTCGGCCGCTGCTCGCGGATCTCGAAGAGCCGCGCGCGCTCGTCGTCCGTCAGCTCGCCGCGGATGACGTAGCGGCCGTGCTCGAAGGGCTGCAGCAGCTCGTCGCGGTCGGGCCCGATCGCGTCGACGAGCTCCGTCGGCGTCCACGTATACGTCAGGCCCTCGACGCCGTCGGTGTCGGCATCCTGGGCGGACGCGAAACCGCCGCCGTCGAGCCGCAGCTCGCGCAGGCAATACTCGACGGTCTCCGTCACAACCCGCTCGCGGCCTGCATGCAGGTAGACGGGAATGAGCAGCGCGTTGTCGTACAGCATCTTCTCGAAGTGCGGCACCAGCCATTGCTCGTCGACGGAGTAGCGGTGGAACCCGCCGCCGACCAGGTCGTACATGCCGCCGGCCGCCATCCCCTCGAGCGTGCCGTCGACCATGTCGCGCGCGCCGCGGCGGATGAGGAACTCGAGCGTCGAGGCGGGCGGGAACTTCGGTGCATGACCGAAGCCGCCCCACCGCTCGTCGTACAGCCCGCGCAGCGAACGCACCGCATCGGCGAAGAGCGCGTCGGAGAGCGGCTCGCTCGACGGCCGCACCTGCGCACTCTCGCGGAGCGCGGCGACGATCGCCTCGGCCTGCTGGGCGACGGCGTCGCGCTGGTCCCGGTACACGTCCGCCATCGCCTGCAGCACTTGCGGGAACGACGGCATGCCGTGCCGCGGCTCCGGCGGGTAGTACGTGCCGCCGAAGAAGGGCTCGCCGTCGGGCGTCAAGAACATCGTCATCGGCCAGCCGCCGTGGCCGCGGTTGAAGGCGACGACTGCGTCCATGTAGATCGAGTCGACGTCGGGCCGTTCCTCACGGTCGACCTTGACGCTGACGAAGTGCTCGTTCATCAACGCGGCCGTCGCCTCGTTCTCGAACGACTCGTGCTCCATGACGTGGCACCAGTGGCACGCCGCGTAGCCGACCGACAGCAGGATCGGCTTGTCCTCCACGCGGGCGCGCGCGAACGCCTCCTCGCCCCACGGATACCAGTCGACCGGGTTCTCCGCGTGTTGGAGGAGGTACGGGCTCGTTTCGTGGGCGAGTCTGTTCACGCTAGGTTCGAGGGTATGCGGGAGTACGACGATCTCGAAGTCGGTGCGGTGTACAGGAGCCGGTTCGGCCGGACCGTGCTCGAGGCCGACAACGTCTGGTTCACGCTGCTGACGCTGAACACCAACCCCATCCACTTCGACGCGCGGCACGCTGCGCAAACCGAGTGGGGCAAGCCGCTCGTGGATTCCACCTTCACGCTCGCGCTCGTGACCGGTCTGTCCGTGATCGACGTTTCGGAGCGTGCGGTCAACCTGGGCTGGCGCGAGGTTCGGCTGCCCGCGCCGGTCTTCGCGGGCGACACGATTCGCGCGGAGACGGAGATCCTCGAGAAGCGCGAGTCGAAGTCCCGCCCCGGCTTCGGTGTCGTCACCGTCCGCTCGCGGGGCCTGAACCAGGACGACGTGGTCGTGATCGAGTTCGAACGGACGGTGCTGGTCCCGCTTGCTGCGGACTGAGCGGCTCCTCCTGCGCAAGCCGACGCCGGACGACGCCGAGCGGGCGGCCTGGCTGACCGACCCGGAGGTCATGCGCTGGCTCGGCGGCATCGACCCGCCGGCGGAGGTCGTCCGACGCTGGGTCGAGGACTGGGACGTCTATCCGGTCGGCAAGTTCGTCGTCGAACGGGAGGGCGTCCTGATCGGCCGGGTCGGCTTCAACTTCTACGACCCGGTCCGCTGGATCCGGTCGACCGCCGCCGATGCCGTGCCCGAGCTCGGCTGGGCGCTCGCCCGGGAGCACTGGGGCCGGGGCTACGCGACCGAAGCGGCGGGAGCGGTTCGCGACTGGTTCGGCGGCTCCGGCGTCATCTCGCTCATCGCGCCCGATAATCTGAGGTCTCAGCGCGTCGCCGGACGGCTCGGAGCCGTGCCGACCGAGAGCGTCACGCTGTCCGACTCGAGCGAGGCCGTCGTATGGCTGCATCCACAAAGATCGAGACCGA
>JAICWC010000175.1 GCA_025934995.1 Thermoleophilia bacterium
CACACACAGACGAACCTGATGGAAGAGCTCGCGAAAGTCCGACGCGTGATCGCGCAGAAGCTCGACGGCGCGCCGCACGAGACGCTGCTCGTCGTCGACGCGACGACGGGGCAGAACGGATTGCAACAGGCCCGGCTCTTCAAGGAGTCCGCGGGCGTCACCGGTGTCGCCCTGACGAAGCTCGACGGCAGCGCGAAGGGCGGCGTCGCGATCCCGATCGCGTTTGAGCTGGGGCTGCCGGTGAAGCTCGTCGGGGTCGGCGAGCAGCTCGACGACCTGCGCCCGTTCGACGCGCAGGACTTCGCTCGAGCATTGGTCGGCTAGCCTGATCAGCTGATGTTCGACAGCCTTTCCGAGAAGCTCCAGAGCGCGCTCGGCGACCTGCGCGGCCGCGGCGTCCTCGACGACGAGGCGATCTCCCGCGCGATGCGCGAGGTCCGGCTCGCGCTGCTCGAAGCCGACGTCAACTTCAACGTCGTCAAGGACTTCGTCGCCCGAGTACGCGAGCTCGCACTCGGCGAAGACGTCATGAAGAGCCTGACGCCGGGCCAGCAGGTCGTGAAGATCGTCCACGACGAGCTGGCGCGGCTCCTCGGTGAAGGGACGTCGAAGCTCGCGTACGCACAGCGCCCGCCGACGACGATCCTCCTCGCGGGGCTGCAGGGCTCCGGCAAGACGACGACGGCCGGCAAGCTCGCCCTCCTCTTGCAGACGGAGGGCAAGAAGCCGGCGCTCGTCGCAGCGGACCTGCAGCGGCCGGCCGCGATCGAGCAGCTGATCCAGCTCGGGACGCAGGTCGGCGTCCCGGTGTACGCGGACGAGCGCAGCGACCCGGTGAAGGCGGTGCGCGACGGCATCGAGCGCGCACGAGAAGACGGACGCGACGTCGTCGTCCTGGACACCGCGGGTCGCCTGCACGTCGACGAGGCGCTGATGGAAGAGCTCGCGGCGGTCCGCCGCGAGGCCAAGCCGACGAACGTGCTGCTCGTCCTCGACGCGATGACGGGCCAGGAGGCCGTGAACGTCGCGCAGGCATTCCAGGAGCGCATCGACTTCGACGGCGTCGTGATGACGAAGCTCGACGGCGACGCCCGCGGCGGCGCGGCGCTCTCCGTCAAAGCGGTCACCGGCAAGCCGATCAAGCTCGCGTCCGTCGGCGAGAAGCTCGACCAGCTCGAGTGGTTCCACCCGGACCGGATGGCCGGGCGCATCCTCGGCATGGGCGACGTCCTGACGCTGATCGAGCGCGCCGAAGCGGCGGTCGAAGAAGACGAGAAGGAGGAGCTCGAGCGCCGGATGATGGCCGGCGAGTTCAGCTTCGACGACTTCCTGAAGAGCTACAAGATGCTGCGCCGGATGGGGCCGCTGCAGGGCGTCCTGAAGATGATCCCGGGCCTCGGCAAGCAGTTGGAGGGCCTCGACCAGGTCGACGAGAAGCAGCTCGGCCGCGTCGAGGCGATCATTCTCTCGATGACGCCGCACGAGCGGCGCGTCCCTCATGCGATCGACGGCTCGCGCCGGAAGCGAATCGCGGCCGGCTCGGGGACCTCGGTCGAGCAGGTCAATCAGCTGATCGAGGCCCGAAAACAGATGGCCAAGATGATGAAGGCGATGAGTTCAGGCAAGATGCCGCAGTTCCCAGGCCAGCAGGCTCCCGCTCCGCGCCCCACGGCGCGAAAGACGAAGAGCAAGCGCAAGAAGAAAGCGAAGAGGTAATCAATGGCAGTGAAGCTCAGGCTGACGCGGATCGGCTCGAAGAAGAATCCGATCTACCGCGTCGTCGCGGCCGACTCGCGCTCACCGCGTGACGGCAAGTTCATCGAGATTCTCGGGCGCTACAACCCGCAGCACGAGCCCTCCCTCATCGAGCTCGACGAGGACAAGGTGAAGGCGTGGCTGCAGAAGGGTGCGCAGCCGTCCGAGACCGTCTCGCGGCTCTTGAAGATCAAGGGCATCGAAAAGTAGGCATGGTCGAGCTGCTCGAGGAGCTCGCGCGTCGGCTCGTCGACGAGCCGGACGCGGTGCGCGTCGAGCAGGCCGACGGCGACGACGGCGCGCTCGTGCTGCGTCTGCACGTCGCCGAGGCCGACGTCGGCAAGGTGATCGGACGCCAGGGCCGGATCGCGCGTGCCCTGCGCACGCTCGTCCGCGCCGGCGGCCCGCATGCCGGGCGCCGGTTGCAGCTCGAGATCGTGGGTTGATGTCCGTCGCCACGCTGTACGACGTGCACGGGAACCTCCGGGCGCTCGAGGCGGTGCTCGCGGAGATCCCCGACGACGCGACGATCGTCGTCGGCGGCGACGTCGTCGCGGGCGGCGAGCAGCCGAGCGAGACACTGGAGACGCTACGGGCGCTCGGGGAGCGGGTGGTTTGGATTCGCGGCAACGCCGACCGCGAGCTCCACCCGGACGAAGATGGTCTTGCTCCGCAGGATTTCCTCGACGTCGCCCGTGCGGCGCTGACGGACGAGCAGATCGAGTTCCTGCACGACCTTCCGCCCACCGCCGAGATCGACAACGTGCTGTACGTCCATGCCTCGCCGCGCAACGACCTGGACATCTTCACCGAGCTGACGCCCGAGGAGCGGATCGCTTTTCTCTTCGCCGACGTCGACGCCGACGTCGTCGTGTGCGGTCACACGCACATGCAGTTCGACCGGACGATCGCGGGCAAGCGCGTCGTCAATTCCGGCAGCGTCGGCATGCCGTACGAAGAGGAGCCGGGCGCGTACTGGACACTCGACCTCGAGCATCGGCGCACGCCCTACGAGGGCGCGACGCTGCAGGCGTCGCGCGAGGACGCGCTCGCCGAGTTCACCGACCGTGGCCTCTGAGCTCGTTCCGATCGGGAAGGTCGGCCGCCCGCACGGTCTCGACGGCTCCTTCTTCGTCGAAGGCGCGAGCGGCCGCGCCGGTGCGTTCGACCGCGGCACGACCGTCCGCATCGGCGACGAGACCTACGAGATCGTCGCGTCGAAGCGCGGCGCGCAGGGGCGGCCGGTGATCCGACTCGACCGCGCGGTGCCCCGGGGCGCGACGCTGACCGTCCCGCGGGGCTCGCTGCCCGCGCTCGAGGAGGACGAGTACTACGCCTTCCAGCTCGTCGGCCTCGCGGTCGAGGAGGAGGGCGGCCGCGTGCTCGGGCGGGTCCGGGAGGTGCTCGACTACCCTGCGAACGACGTCCTCGAGCTGGACTCGGGCGTGTCGCTGCCGCTGGTCGAGGCATGCGTGCGGCAGGTCGACGTGGCCGGTGGGCGAATCGTGGTGGCAGCAGGTTTCGCGGATCCCGAATGAGAATCGACGTCTTCACACTCGTTCCGCACGCATTCGCGTGGTTGACGGAACAGCAGCCGATCGCCGGGATCCTCGGCGGCGGTCTCGAGCTGCGCCTCTACAGCTACCGCGACACGACGCCGCTGCGCGC